>JAQXDK010000027.1 GCA_029251405.1 Flavobacteriales bacterium | reverse complement strand
AATCCTGCTGGACCGTACTCTACATTCCATGCTGTTTCTGAACCACCTGCAGTCCAACCGAAATCAGCTCCAGTTGTTGTTGCATTACTAACCGCTAAAGCAGTCGGTGTAAAACATGATGGACAATTTCCAGAACCTACAGCAGTTATTGTTGTATTTCCAGAACCTATAATATTTCCAAAACCGTCAGTAACATCCCAAGTAATTTCACCAGGATAACTTCCAGGATTCCAGTTCGCTAATTCAATTACGTCTCCAGAACCAGCACTAAAAGTAGCAGCTGTAAATGATCCTGAACATGTAGCACCTGTTACTACAGCTGTTCCATTAACAAGTACATCTACTGCTCCGCCATTCCATCCATCACCATAACTGTCATACATATTAAATGTATGTTGACATGCGTTTTGTTGAGCACTATTACTCGTAAAGGAAAGTGAGACTATTAAACTAAGTATTATTTTTTTGATTTTATTCATAGGTTAATTTGTTGTTATTTACGGAGTATATTTACGTTAAAATTTAAATCTTTGTCGTTAAAGTATGAAGTTGCTACGTTAAATACTAAGATTTTTTTTTACTAGAAACATTACAATGTTAATATATAAAAGTTTCAATTTAAAATCAAAACTTATTATTAAAATCTTTAAAAATTAAACTGTATTATTAATGCATAGATTAAAACAAACTTTTATTCTTTTTTGCTTTATATTATTTTTTTTTGAAGGACTTTCATTTAGTGATACCTTGAAAATAACTACTTGGAATATACAAATGACACCAAGAGTTTTCGCTCCTTTTACAAAGCATGCTAGAAAAAAACAAAAAGTAAGAATTCCAAAAATTATCCAATATTTAAATTCAACTAATTTTGATATTCTGGTATTACAAGAAGTATTTGACAAGGCGATATCTAAAAAACTTCAAAATGATTTAAAAATAAAATACCCTTATTCTTTAACTCCACAAAAAGAAGGGTTTAGTCTTAAACTTTCTTCAGGAGTTATGATTTTATCTAAGTATCCAATTCAATTAAAAGAGCATGTAATATTTAATGTTTCTCAAAAAATTGATAAGGCAGCTCAAAAAGGATGTAGTCTTGTTGAAATTAATATTAATGAGAAGATTATTTATGTTGCGGGTACACATCTGGATTCAAAAAGTCCTGATTCAAGAAATTTACAGTATCAAATTACTAGTGAAAAAATTATAAAACCTTATTCAAATGATTCTATTCCTTTATTTATAGTGGGAGATTTTAATACGAATTTTAATTCACCAGATTATGATAATATGATGACGTATTTAAAGCTTAAAAATCACGAATTAAATGACGACAGACCTTACACCTTTGATGAATTCAATACTTGGAACAAAAAAGGATATAAATCCTGGATTGACTTTGTTTTTTATCATGAAAATAAAAAAATAGAAATTTTAGATCAATATATTTTAAGACCGGTTATGAAATTTAAAAAAGCGAAGATGGATTTGGCGGATCATTACCAATTGGTTTTAAAATTAGTTATTCATTAAGCGCCTTTAATCTTTTAAGTAATGGAGGATGGGAGTAATGTATAAAGGTGTAAAACGGATGAGGATAGAGATTTGATAAACTATCTACAGATAGTTTTTTAAGTGCAGTAGCTAATGCTACTCCATCGTAGGTCTCTTTTGCATATGCATCTGCTTCAAATTCATTTTTTCTACTATTAAGATTCATAACTATACCTAACATGGTCCCCAGAGGACTGTAAAGAATTCCAAATGCGATCAAACCAAGATGAAATTCTATATCTTCACCCCCCAAAGCCTGCGATATCTCTCCAACTTTCAAGCAAATTTCTAACAAAAAACACATCAGCCCTAACTGGAAAATAGACAGAAATAAAGAAGTAAGTACATGTTTTTTTTTATAATGACCAACTTCGTGAGCTAAAACAGCTACTAGTTCTTCCTCTGTATGGTTGTTTACCAAAGTGTCATAAAGAGCAATAGTTTTTCTAGGTCCTAGACCACTAAAAAAAGCATTGGCTTTTGAAGACCGTTTAGAACCATCTATTATGTAGATGTTTTTTAGTGAGTATCCTATTTTTTTAGTGTAAGACTCAATTTTATCTCTTAAGCTTCCAGTTTCTAAAGGGGTTAACTTATTAAAAATAGGGACTATTAAATCTGCATAAAACATGTTTACAAAAAGCATTAGAACGGAAAGAGATATCCAAAGCCAAAGCCAAAATCCTTTTTCTACTGTAGAAACAAGATAGATTGCTCCAAATAAAAGAAGACCACCAACTATGATTGTAAGGAAATACCCTTTTATCTTATCCATTACAAAAGTCTTTACAGTCATTTTGTTAAACCCATACTTTTCTTCAATAACAAATGTGTTGAAACAGCTAAATGGAATACTAATTACATCACTCAGAATAAAAAGTGTTAGAAAAAAAAATCCTGATTTTAAAAAAGGAATTTCATAGTAATTAGAAATAGTATTATTTAGCCAACCATATCCTCCAGATGCTAAAAATAATATTGTAATAGAACTACTTATTGTACTTGATATAAGACTGACTCTGCCTTTTTCTTTTGAATAGTTTTTAGCTTTTACATAGTTTTCCTTGTTGTAATAGTCTTTCATAATTGGAGGAATTTCAGTTCTCCAATTTTTAGCATTAATAAAGTCTAAAACCGTTGAAAATAAGTAATTAAAAACAACTAGTCCAATTATTAAATATAGCCAGGTTTCAGATGTCATTAAAATATTAATTAAAACTAACTAATTGTTTAAATTCATTTATTCGAGAATTGATTTCTTTTTCGTCAAGTTCAATGAGTCTTTCTATTCCGAATTTTTCAACTGTGAAAGAGGCCATTGCCGACCCAACAATAACAGCTTTCTTCATGTTATTCCAGTTAATAGCTTCGCATTTAGATAAGTAACCTACAAATCCCCCAGCAAAAGTGTCACCAGCTCCCGTAGGATCAAATACTTCTTCAAGTGGCAGAGCTGGAGCAAAAAAAGTGTTTTCGTTATCAAATAACAAAGCTCCATGTTCTCCTTTTTTAATAATTAAATATTTAGGACCCATTTTTAAAATTAATTTTGCAGCTTTCTTCAAGGAGTTTTCTCCAGATAGAAGTCTTGCTTCTTCATCATTAATTGTAAGGACATCAATTTTTTTAATAACTTTTTTTAAATCGTCCATAGCAATTTCCATCCAAAAATTCATGGTGTCTAAAACAATTAATTTAGGTCTTTTTTTAATTTGACCAATAACATTGTCTTGTACAGAAGGCGTTAAATTTCCAAGCATTAGGATATCACAGTCTTGGTAGTTTTCTGGAACAATTGGATCGAAATTTTCAAGTACGTTTAGCTGGGTATCTAAAGTATCTCTGGTATTCATATCCTGATGGTATTTCCCCGACCAAAAAAAAGTTTTTTCACCCTTCTTTATTTCTAGACCTTCAGTATTAATTCCTCTACTTTTAAAAAGCTCAATTGTTTTTTCTGGAAAATCTTCTCCAACAACTGAAATTAAATTAGCTGAACTGTTAAAATATGAGGCTGATAAGCTTATATATGTACAAGCTCCTCCAACAATTTTATCTGTTTTTCCAAAAGGGGTTTCAATTGCATCAAATGCAACGGTTCCAACGCTTACAATTTTCATATTGATTATTTTTTGAGCAAATATAGCATTTGAATTAGACCAAAAAATAAATTTTTGGTCTTTGAATCAATAAAAAAAAAAATCATGTTGCATAAATTCAAACTTTGATGTAATATTGCAAACTCAAATTTGCTTCTTTAGCTCAGTTGGTTAGAGCATCTGACTGTTAATCAGAGGGTCCTTGGTTCGAGCCCAAGAAGAAGCGCTTAAAGCCTCCAATATATTTGGAGGCTTTTTTTATGAGGTTTTTTAATTTTTCCTAAGGGTATCGTATTTAATAATCTGTGTGACCATTTTTAAACATTGGTTTTTTTGTCTTTATCACATAATAGTATTTTATTTGAAATAAATTTTTCAAATGATGAAGCAAATCTATTTTTCACTCACTACTATACTATTAATTATGAATTCCTGTAACAACAATACTACAGAGCAGAATACTACCCCCCAATACGGAATTATTCTAGAAAACATGGACACCACTGTTAGTCCTAAAAACGATTTTTATAATTACGTTAATGGAAATTGGATGTTGAAAACAGAGATTCCTGAAGATCAGGTAAGGTGGGGAGGATTTGGTGTTTTGAGAAAAAGCACAGATAAAGATGTACTAAATATTTTAGATAAAGCAGCTAAAAGTGGTAAATATTTGGAAGGTACTGACCAATCAAAAGCTTTGGCTATCTTTAATTCTAAGTTGGATACAAATTCAAGAAATAAATTAGGTATCTCTCCATTGAAACCAGCTTTAGATGCAATTTCAAGTATAAATTCGTTAGCAGATTTCCAAAAAATAATAACCTCAAAAGCAACTTTAGTATCTCAACCTTTTTTTGGCCTTGCAGCTTTTTCCAACCCATCTAACAGTGCAATGAATTCGGCTTATATTACTGCCGGAGGTTTGGGACTCCCAGATAGAGATTTTTACACTAATACTGATGCAAAATCTATTGAAATTAGAGACCAATATTTAAAACATATTACCAGAATGTTACAGTTTTTAGGGGAAGAAGAAGAAGAAGCTCTCTTAAACTCAAAAATTATTTTAGAATTTGAAACTTCATTGGCAGTACCTAGATTAACAAAAGTAGAAAGTAGAGATTTCAGAAAATTAAATAATCCAATGTCTGTTAGTCAATTACAAGAATTGGTTCCATCTATTAATTGGAATTTGGCATTTAAAGACCTTGGTGTAGCTAAAAAATTAGATACTTTAATTGTAATGCAACCAAAATATATGAAATCTCTTCAAGACCTATTTAGTTTACAAGATATTTCGTCTTGGAAAACAATTCTTAGATGGTCAACATTAAATAGTGCAGCAGGTCAACTTAGTTTGGAAATAGAAAAAGCTAATTGGGACTTTTATAACAAGACTTTAAGAGGTGCAAAAAAGCAAAGGCCTGCTGAAGAACGAGCTTTAGCGACTGTAAACGGAACAGTGGGCGAGGCTCTAGGTAAATTATATGTTGAAGAAATGTTCCCTCCAGAAGCTAAGTCGAAAGCTGAAAAGATGATTCAAAACATTATAAAAGCCTATAAAAATCGTATTAAAAAATTAGATTGGATGAGTTCTGAAACACAAGACAAAGCCATAGAAAAGCTCGATAATTTTACTGTTAAAATTGGTTATCCTGATAAATGGGAAGATTATTCTAACATGGAAGTAAATTCCAAGAAGGGTTATTACGAAAATATGCTAGCAGTTTCAGAATGGTCCTTTAAGAAAAATCTTTCAGAGATTAACGAACCAGTCGATAAATCTAAATGGGGAATGTCACCGCAGACAGTAAATGCATACTTTAATCCTTTTAACAACGAAATAGTATTTCCAGCAGCGATATTACAACCCCCTTTTTACGACTATAAAGCTGACGAAGCAGTAAACTACGGAGGAATTGGAGCTGTTATTGGTCACGAAATTTCACATGCTTTTGATGATGCTGGTTCTCGATTCGACGCCAATGGTAACTTAGTAAATTGGTGGACTGAAGATGATCTAAACCAATTTACAGAAAGAGGAAAAGCTTTAATAGACCAGTATAGTGCCATAGAAGTTCTAGATAGTGTTTTTGTAAATGGAGAATTTACTCTTGGAGAAAATATCGGAGATTTAGGTGGGGTTTTAGCGGGTTTTGATGGACTAGAATTATTTTTTAAAGATCACCCAAAACCATCTTTAATAGACGGATTCACTGCAGAGCAACGTTTTTTCATGAGCTGGGCAACTGTTTGGAGAACCAAACAAAGAGATGAGTATTTGAGAAATCAAGTAAAAACAGATCCACATACTCCAGGTAGATGGAGAGCAACTGAACCATTGAAAAATGTAGACGCTTTTTATGAAGCTTTTAATATCGTAGAGGGAGATTCAATGTATGTAAGCCCCAAAAATAGAGTTAGAATTTGGTAAAATTTTTAGAAATTTTATTTCTTTGAAACAAGCTAGTTTGTTAAAAAAAAATATTCGTGAAGAACTTATTCAAAGAGTAAGTATAAAGTTAATAAATATAAACTTTTTAATAAGCTCCGCAGTAGACTCTAGGAACGATGACACTAAAAGTTCCGCTGGAGATAAACATGAAACTTCAAGAGCAAAAGTCCAAACGGATATTGACAACTATACGAAACAAAAATTAAATCTGACTTCTCAATTAAATTTGCTAAAATCTATCGACTTAGTTAAAACAAGTAGGAGGGTGGATCATGGTTCAATAGTGTATACTGATAAGGGAATTTTTTTTATTGCTATTGGTTTGGGAAAGTTGACTGTAAATGAAGAAAATGTTTTTGCAATCTCTCTCGCTTCACCTATTGGAATGTTGATGAGACATAAATTGGAATATCAAACTTTTAATTTTAGAAACATAGATTATAAAATCACAAAAATCTTATGAAAAGTTGGATTTTTTCGAAAAAATGTAAATGTTTTTTTGACATAAATTACCCTTTCTACCTCATATTGTTTAACATTTTTTAAAAAAAAGTAAACAATAATTTGGTTTTCTGTTTATTATGAGCTTATATTTGTTAAACAAACGTTAAATTTTAATATAATATGGAAACTTTAAACAATATGTTACTCGCAGTACCTAAAATGGCTACTGACGATTATGTCGGTTTTACATTTTTTGTAGGATGTATGGCCATGATGGCGGCTTCGGCCTTCTTCTTTTTATCAATGAGTTCTTTTGACAATAAATGGAAAACATCCATTTTAGTGTCAGGACTTATTACTTTTATAGCAGCAGTACACTATTATTACATGCGTGACTACTGGGCATCAGGAAATGGATCGCCGGTATTTTTTCGTTACGTAGATTGGATTTTGACTGTTCCATTAATGTGTGTAGAATTTTATTTAATTCTAAGAGCAGCTGGAGCAACAAAAAAATTAATGTGGACTTTAATAGGAGCTTCTACAGTAATGTTAGTAACTGGTTACTGGGGAGAGGGTGTAGATAGAGATAATGCATGGTTATGGGGATTAGCTTCAGGATTAGCTTATTTCTACATTGTATATTTAATCATGTTTGGAGAAGCAAAAGCATTGGCTACTTCAGCTGGTGGAGAAGTATTAAAAGCTCACAATATCTTATGTAAATTTGTATTAATCGGTTGGGCTATCTATCCTATAGGATATATGGTAGGTACTGCAGGTTGGTATGGCGCCGAAGGAGATTTCTTTGGGATGAATTTACAAATGGATGTAATTTACAACATTGGTGATGCTATCAATAAAATAGGATTTGGTTTAGTTGTTTACAATTTAGCCGTTAGTTCTTCTAAGTAAGAATTTTTTTAATCAATTAAAGGAGGGTTTTACCCTCCTTTTTTTTTGGCTATTTTTTAAATAATAGGTGCTTTGTTAGGTCTTGAATCCAATCAGGTAATTGATCGGGTTCATATTTAATGCCCATAGCTTCAGTAACTTCTTTTGGTGATACCAAGCCTTTTTTACTAGTATATGAAAACTTTACTACGGACGCCATATGAGTCTTACCATCTTTTACAATTTTCTGAAAGAAATAAAACCATTTTTTATCGTACCCCAAGATTTGAGTTTGAAGTTCAAATCTTTGAAAAATTCTCAGTCTGTACCTATATTCATTGTAGGTTCCAACTATGGTTAGTGACCAGTTATTTTTTTTTAAAAAATTACCCATATTTACTTTAGCACCATAACTAAATCTCCCTAAATCTAAAAGTGTAACATATCTCCCATTGTTGAGTTCCATAAAAAGATCAATGTCTTGAGGAAGAACTCTCAGATTAATAGACTCATTATGTGCACTATCAAATGCGATTTTTTTTTGCAGCTTACTTTTTGCAATAACTCTAAGTAATCTAAAAATTGGGTACATTATTTTGTAGGATTGTATGAAGATTTCATCCGAATTATTTTCTGAAGAAAAGTACGATTTTCTTTCCAACTTTTTTCTTTATTGAATTGAATAAAATTTCCATTTCCGTGAATGGTAAAAAAATCTCCATTATAAACACTGAGTCTAAAAAAAGGAACTGTCCAAGCGTATGTGTAGACTCCTTGATTGATGTGTATAATTATACCTTTTGGTCTAAGTTCTATATTGGCATATTGAATACCACTTACTTTTAAAACTAAATGCTTCATATTTGTACTAAAGTTTTCAATTATCATTCTCCTAGACCCAATTCCATTAAGTTTAATTTTATGTAATAAAGAGTAGGGATTTCCCAATTCAGTATTTATTAATCTTTCAGTTTCTCTATCTGTATAAGAAATATTGTAAATCGCCATAATCTTAAAGTTGTTTTAAAAATTTATCTGCAGTAATTAAATGATTTTCTTTTTTAGTGACTTCCATTTTATCAAAACTACTGATAAGCATTCTCATTCTTGGATTCTTAATAAAAAATGATCGTTGTTTATCCATGAAATTCCAAAAGAGAGCGTCCCATACTTTACACCAGTCACCTTTCTTATAATCACTCATTTTTAGTATGTAATTACTGCTGCTGATATATGGCTTTGTGGACATTAATCCCCCATCTGCAAATTGACTCATTCCATAGACATTGGGTACCATTACCCAATCGTAAGCATCGATAAAAAGCTCCATAAACCATCGGTATACTTCATCAGGATCAAATTCACATAAAAGCATGAAGTTCCCCATAATCATTAATCTTTCTATATGATTTGCATAGCCGCTTTTATTAATTTTTTTTATGGTGTCATCTACAGGTTCAATACCTGTAGTACCTTCATAGAATGATTTTGGAATGGTTCTGTTGAATCCCCAAAAATTTCTAGTTCTTTCCTCAACACCTTTACATAAGTACACGCCTCTTATGAATTCTCTCCAACCCATGATTTGTCTTAAAAAACCCTCGCAAGAATTCAATCTAATATTGTTTTTTTCATAAAATTCAATAGTGCTCTCTATTATATATCTCGGAGAAAGTAAACCTGCATTAATAATAGGAGACAAAATGCTATGATTAATGATTGATTTTTCCTTTAAAAGAGCATCTTCATAAGGTCCGAATTCATCAAATCTTTCCTTCAAAAACTGGAAATACCAAGCTTTAGAGCTATTAAAATCCGTAGGGTAAATGAAATTATTATTCAAAGATCCTAAGTTGTTTTGAAAGTATTTTTCTACATACTCTATTGCTTCTTTATGATTTGCTGTTTTTTTTGGAATAGTTATTTCAGGTGTTTTTTTGTTTTTAGGGTATTTCTCTCTATTAAGATCATCGTAAGTCCACTTTCCTCCTTCAGGTTTTTTGTCATTATCTAAAAGTATGTTGAGTCTTAGCCTTTCTGATTTATAGAATGAAGTTTGAAATAATTTTTTCTTGTCTTTTCTAAAAAAAGTTGATAAATCTTCTCTTGAGTTGATAAACCCTGGATTGTTGTGAAATTGGATTTCTAGACCGTTATCTTTACAACTTTCAATTAATCTTCTCTCTAAATAGTTGTCTTCTGGATTTAAACACCTAATTACTTTATGTTTCTGATTATCAATATTGGAAATAAAATGTCTTATGTCAGCAGTCTTTTCATAGGAGTTTATGTAATTAATATCGAGTTGTTTTTTTTCTAAAAAATCATAGTAATTTTTCATAGAGCACCTGTGAAAATATATTTTCTGTTTATGAAATTTATATTGATTAAAAAATAGATGTTCTTCAATCAAAAAATGGACATATTCAGACTTAAGAAGTTCAGATTTTTCAAATAGTTGATGGGGAAATATTAAATTTATAGTCTTCATTAGTAGTAAATTTCAAGTGCTATTCCTTTTTCATCTTTTTTAGGAATTTGTGTTATTTTTCTTTTGTTATTTTTTTTCCAATACATGGCAGAAACTGCTAAAGACATGGCATCTAAAATATCGTCTTTTTTAATTTTTTTATGGCAATATTTTTGATAACTATCTTCTAAGACGTCTTCACAATTTTTAATATGATTATTCAATATTTGTATTCTTTTTTTAATGCCCTCCTTTGTTTTTTTACCGTCAGACAAGGGGATATTATTATTTAAATTTAAAAAGCAAAATTCTGGATGTGCTTCATGTAGGTTGTAATCGTTATTGATAATTAAAAATTCATCAACTTCTTTGATTTTATTACTAATATTCCAAGATTGAATAGATATGCTTTTTAAAGTTTCTGTTATGTTTATTTCCTTAGCAGCCAAATAATTTGGTGCATAAACTGCTTTTCTACAAGGTGGGGTAAAAACACTGCTTTTTTTCCCTTTTGGTAATAATTTTCTTAGTTTAAAATCAATACTTCTATTAATGTTTTTTGATGATAATCCTATTGGAATATCTATTAAGGTAAGTTTACTTTTAGATACTGATTTTGTTGCATTAATTATATTTGGCTCTACAGTAACTACAATTTTTTCATTTATTATTTTACAAATACACCAATTATTTAAGAAGCCATCAATTCCAACAAACATTTTGTTTAACTTTTACAGTGTAAATCTAAACAAAAGATTTAATTTCTTATATTTGTTTAATTAATTATGAAAACTTTGGGTTATATATTAGCTATATTATTTTCGATTTTCCTAATCTGGCAAATATATGGTGCTGTTACTAACAAAAAATATGAAAATTTAGACACTAAATTCTTAGGAAAGTTAGGTAAAGCTCGTTTTAAAATTTACAATCAGTATACAAAAGCATCTGTAAATATGAGCGGTAAAAATATGACCAATGCCTACGGGAAATTCTCTGTTCTTGCTAATTATATTTTTGGAGGTAATACCAACAGTACTAAAATATCGATGACTTCTCCTGTGTTATACAACATCAATAATAGTCCTACTTTTTCTTTTATTATGCCCTCAAATTTTGATCGAGAAAATCTACCAATTCCTAAAAACACAGAAATTTTTTTTAAAACGGAATACAATCAATGTGTAGCAACAATTAAATTTGGTGGATTTGCAAATGATGAAAAATGTCAAAAAATATACGATGAGTTAAAAGAGTTGCTAGTTTTAAATAATATTTCTTTTAATGAAAACTATATTATTGCGATATACAATTCTCCTTATCAGTTACTAAATCGTAAAAATGAAATTTGGATTGAAGTAAATAAAGATCAAGTCCAAAAAAAGTTGGACATTTAAAGAATAGTGAATTTAATAAAATCAATTTTCAAGTTTCGTTGTCCTCAGTGCAGAAAAGGAAAACTATTCATAAACAATAACCCGTATCGGCTAAGACAACTTAACAAAATGTATGACAACTGTCATGTTTGCAATTTAAAATTTAGTATTGAACCTGGGTTTTATCAAGGTGCTGCTTATGTCAGTTATGCTCTTCAAGTTTTAAATTCGTTAATAATTTTTAATATTTTATATTGGCTTTTAGATATATATTGGCAGCAAATAGTTTATTATATTTTTGGATCTATAGTTTTACTAACCCCTTACATTGTAGTGCTTTCAAGAACTATTTGGCTCTATTTATTTGTAAGTTTTGATCCAAAGAAAAAGCAATAATTAACTCTCTTTTGATAGAATTGGATTCTTTTTAATAAGGGTGAAACGGTTCATTCTTTGCAGTAAAAAAGGATATAGATTAAGTAACACATTAAAAATGGTGAGCCACATAAAGTGTTCAATAAACCCGTATTTTAAATATAAAAGTTGTAATGATAGTGGGAATATTCCGGAAATAATATGAGAAGTTTCCGACTGTTTAGTTTCTTCTAAATAAGTATGTATGTATTCCTTTGGTCTTCCTTTTAAATAAACTCTTTTATTTAAATGCCGAAAAATTGAATTGATAAGTAGGAGTCTAAAAATATTTACTCCTATGAATTTGAAATATTTTTCTGTTTCATATTTTCTTTGTGTATAAAATTTTGCAGGCATTCGAACATATTTAAATGCTTGAAAAAATAAAAACCCAACTAACATTAAGTTCCAAGTCTGAATAAAATTAATAAGTGCAATTAGTAAGGTACTTTTTAAGTCAAAGGAGTAGGTAAATAGTTTAAATGAAATACAGAAAATAATAGCATACAGTATGATTAGTAAAATTATTTTTTGACTAAAATTAAATTTATATAACACCCTTTATCTAGTTTGCATTCTGTGGTAAAAATTCTCTCTAATGTTCATCCAAAACAAGTTGTAGTCTAAAAAATGGTAGTTATTACCAAGTAATTTCTTATAGACTTTCCAAAGAGGGAAATTTTCAATTTCAACTAAAAGTAATCCATCTTTTGATATTGCACTTAAACTTTTAGAGTTTAATATTTTACTTTTTCTATAAAGAAACTTAAAACTACTAAATAGAATCCCCTTATGCATATTATACAAACTTGCATGCCCATTGTCTCTAAAAGTTATGGGGTTAGAAACAGGAATATTTTGATTTTTAAAAGCAGAGACGGAACTTCCTGCAGGAAAAGAATTCCAAGATAAATAACAATTCAAATCATCAGGTTCTTCACACACTGAAAACTTTGGATTAGAAAAAGTTCTTATAGAGAGATCTCCAATTAGATATGCAAGCTCTATTCTTTTAAGTAGCGTATCGTCTTCAAAAATAAAGTCGTTGCACAATTTTTGTAATAAATGAGTCCCTTGACTGTGTCCAGCCAAAACAATTCTATTTCCTTTATTTAGATTTTTTAGATAATATTTAAAAGCGTTTTCAATATCTTCATATGCAACGTCAAAAGCCTTGATCCCGTTAATATTATCTTTGTATCCATGAAGATGCATTTGACGATATATAGGAGAATATATATTTGCCATTTTGGAAAATACATTCGCCTGATTTTTTAAAACTAAATTTGAAATTCTTTTATTTAATTTTTCATCTTCAATTTCTGCATTCCATTCAGATCCTTTAAAATATATTGTAGGATAAACAAAAAATACATCAATCGAGTCCAAGTAGAAAGTATCATTCACTACATTTTCTGGCATCCAATTGGATTGGTCAAGTTTATCAGGATGTGCCATCCAATGATTTATATTAGTGTAATCTGGAGCAGCTGTTGGTATTTCTTCTTCAAAACTATGTAGTGGCAACCTAGAGGTGCAAGAATAGAGAGATAAAAATAAAACTAGAAATTGAAATAAATTTTTCACACTTACGAAGGTATTATTTTTATACTTTAACAATTCAAATAAATTTTGAATATTTATGATAATAGGTATTAACGCAAGACATTTAATACATGAAAGATTAGAAGGAATTGGATGGTACAGTTATGAAGTTTTGCAAAGACTGGTAAATTTAATGCCTAATCAAGAATTTATTTTTTTCTATGATAGAAAAACTCCATTTTTAATTAAACAAAATAATGTAAGGAATATTGTTCTTTCTCCTCCAGCTAGACATCCCATATTATTTAAACTCTGGTTTAATTATATTCTTCCCAAGGCCTTTAATAAACACAAAATTGATTTGTTTTTTTCCCCAGACGGATTTGTTTCGTTGAAAACAAAAACTATCCAAATAGGAGTAATTCATGATTTAAACTTTGAGCATTACCCAGAAGATTTACCGGAATATATTTTGAAATTTTATAAAAAATATATGCCCTTATTTACAAATAAAGGGCATGAAATAATTACTGTTTCTAATTTTTCTAAGAATGATATTGTTGCAAAATACAATGTAAACGCAAAAAAAATTCAAGTCATTTATAACGGAGGAAATAATATTTTCAAGCCTTTTTCTAAAGACAAAGTGAATAAGTTTTTAAAAGAGAAAAATCAAAAACCATACTTTTTATATATAGGCTCTCTTCATAAAAGAAAAAATATTGAAAGAATGTTGCAATCATTTCAGTTATTTAATAAAGATAGTATTTGGGATTTTATAATTATTGGAAAAGACATGTGGAAGGGGCAACTGAAATTAGATGGGCTATTAAAAAATGTAAAGTTTTTAGGCAGAAAATCAGGTTCAGAGTTAGCAGCATGGATGGCTTCAAGTACTGCTTTAGTATATGTTTCTTATTTTGAAGGCTTTGGGTTGCCAGTTCTAGAAGGGATGATGGCTGGAGTTCCTGTAATTTCTGGAAATCTTACCAGTTTACCAGAAGTCGGAGGAAATGCTGTTATTTATGTAGACCCATTTAATAAAGAAAGCATAAAAAACGGAATGCTTGAAGCAATTTCTAGTTATTCGAAGTATAGAAAGCTGGGATTAGAACAAGCCACCCGTTTTTCTTGGGACCAATCTGCCAAAGAAGTCAGTAAAATACTTTTAAAGTATACTTAGTTTAGGTAAAAATTTTGATCTACCATCTTTTCTTGCGTTAGTAATATAAGATTGAATTTAAATTTGTTTACTAAAAACTCATTTTTCTTATTTTCATTAAGTCCAATAAATTTTATTTTTTCATCATCTGAGAGATTAACTAAATTAGTTAAATTGTTGAGGGAAATAAGTTCCTCACTTTTTGTTTCTTTCGAGTCGTCTAGCAAATGACTAAGATAGTTTTTAGCATGCTTAATAAGTTCTGGAGAAGGTTCAAATGTTGTTTTTTGGATCTTTGATAGTGACCCCAAAGGGTATAATTTATTCTCGTTTTTATTTTGAAAATGATGAATTTTAAAGTTAGACTGACATTCTATTAAAACATCCAATTCTCCACTTTCGTATTTTTTTAAAATTTGATTAACTTTCACCAAAGAGCCTAATTCACTAAGGGTAGTTTTACCTTGATAAGGTATTCCAAAGTATTCGTTATTTTCTAGACATTCAGTTACAAGTTGTAAATATCTTGGTTCAAAAATATGAAGAGTAGTTTGTTCTCCAGGGAATAAAAATATTCTTAATGGAAACATTCCGTAATCTAAATTGTTATTATTCATTAATTTAAATTTTAAGTAAATTTCAATTTAAAAACTCAAGTCTTGAACATGTAAATTTTATTCTATCCACATTGAATTATGAATTACTTCTCTAAAAAACTAAAATGACATTCTTATTTTTCAATTGAAATCAATGTCAAACAATATTAAAAGTGTTTAATATTTAATTAAATTTGAAAAAAAAACGTGAAATCTAATCAACTTATTTTACTAACTATTCTTATAGTGGTAACTGCTTTTTCTAATATGTTTTTATCAAACATTCCTAATTTTTCTCCAATAGCTTCAGTAGCATTGTTCTCAGGGTTTTATTTTTCGAATAAAAAAATCGCATTACTTATTCCAGTAGCATGTATGTTGATTTCTGATTATTTTCTTGGATTCCATAACTTAATGTGGTCCGTTTATCTTTCTTTTTCATTAATCGTTGTAATGGGTTTTTACATGAAAAACTCCAAGACAACAAGTGTTCTTTTTAACTCGATTTTTTCATCTGTGTTATTTTTTCTTGTTACTAATTGTGCAGTTTGGGCAGTGGGTAGTTATTACACAAAAGATTTATCGGGATTGATGCTATGCTTAACTATGGGACTGCCTTTCTTCAAGTATACTCTGCTAAGCTCTGTTATTTTTTCAACGATATTGTTTGGAGGTTTCGAAACCATTACTCAACTATCCAAAAAGATCTCCACTGTTTCTGAAAAAAGCTAAATTTAGCTGACATTTAATTGTTTAAATTTATTTATTGAATTTTTATTCGTAGGAGTTGAAAGTTATACTTTTGATTCATGATTAAAAGATTAATTTTCTTTTTATTTCTCTCTTCAATAATAAGTATTATGCTCTTTAGTATTTTTCAAAGACTAGGAGAGCAAAGTAAAGTTTATCAGCAACCATTCGATTATTTCCCCTCCAATCCAGCTTTATTTATTGAGGTAGAAGATTTTTCGAAAACTTTACATAATTTTTTTGAAACCAACATGATTTGGTCAAAATTTGAGGAAATTTCAAAAAATAACAACCAAAGTTCTTTAGAAAACATCAGAAATGTTTTGTCTGATTCTACTTATAATGAGATTTTTAATCACGGAACTACCAATATTGCATTTTATAATGATGAAAATGATTTGTCTTGGATAATTGCTAAAAATATTTACAAGAAAAATTTATATATCGATTCTACGCTATTCAATAATCAATTTTTCAAGGTTAATTATCCTTTTTTAGTTATTTCTAACTCGAAAAACTTAATAGATACTTTTACTGACAATTATAAAAATCTTGACAAAAAGATAATTTATAATAACATCAGCGATAAAATGCGCTTTTCCAGCCAAATGTCCAATCTTTCTTGTCTTGTAGATGTAGATTTATTTACCAATATTTTAGATAATTTATTTAATAATAATTTAAGTTTTTCTAAAAAAATAAATTCAAAAAAATGGTTGCAATTCGATATTGATTACGCACCAAATTCAATAAAAATAGTGGGAATAACCAATTTTGACTCTTCGATGGTTTTACATGAACCTGTTTTTTATTCTTTTAATGATTGGATTCCAGAGAATATAGAATTTTTAGAAAAAAATATTTTTGAATTGCCAATAGATTCGTCAAAGAAAAAAGTAGATATCAAAACTTTAAAACTAAAGTTTAACGACGACATACTTGAAAATAAACATGAATTAATAGTTTTAGAATGTCCAATGAATGACTTAGACTTTAACACTATTGAAAAATTGTTTTTTAAGGATTCTAGCTCTGAATTTATTTTGAATAAATTAAATTCTAAACTAGACACCTCTAAGCTAACAGTATTATTTCCAGATTTTGATTTTAAAAATAAATCAGCTTTTATAAAAGATAATTATCTCATCATTTCAACTCCTGAGTCTAAAAAGGAATTTGATATTAGTATTTCACAAAAAAATGAACAGAGTTTAGATAATTATATTTTTAGAAAAAAAGAAAATGAAGAATTTGATCAGGCTCATTCCCAGTTTTCTTATCACTCAAGTAATGAATTACTAAACAATTTCCATTCCTCAACAGAAAAAGCAGATAGTATCATGCTTGATGTTATAAAATCTATTGGTGGAGTAAGTTGGACGGTTAATAATTATAATAACAGAGAACATCACGGAATTAAAATCAAGAAATTTTTCCCTAAAAAAGTGGATAAAAAAATTCTTTGGAAATTATCTATTCCAAATGTAATTTGGGGTCCTTATGGACTTATGAATCATAGAACAAATACAAAGGATATAATCGTACAGGATGCAGAAAATACTATTTATTTAATAAGTGCTGGTGGAAAAGTGAAATGGTCTAAAAATTTAGAGAGTAAAATTTTAGGTGGAGTACATCAAATTGATGTGTATAAAAACAGTAAATTTCAAATGATATTTAACACATCTTCCAAACTTCATATAATTGATATTTTAGGAAATGAAATTGAAAAATTCCCTATTAGTTTTGATTATGTTGCAACTAATCCAGTTTCAATTTTAGATTACGATAATTTGAAAGATTACAGATTTTTAGTTGCTGGTAATAATCTAAAAATTTATAATTACAACATGGAAGGTAAATCAGTTTCTGGATGGACCAACCCAGTCACTAGCTCTATTGTGAATAGATCTTTTTCACATTTTTCGATTAACGGATTAGATTATATTCTATCGTTGGAAAGTAGTGGTATAATTAAATTATTTAACAGAAGGGGAGGAGAGAGGTATAAAATAAATTCTAAAATTAAAGTATCAGATCTTGCAAAGATACAGATTCTAAAATCCTACAGTATTGATTCTACTGCTTTAGTTTTTGAGGATAGTTTAAATGGAGTTTCCAAAATCACATTAGGAGGGGCTATTTCCAAAATTTACCGTCAAGAAAAAGATTCTACTAATAATAATTTCGCTAATTGGGAGATTTACTCCATGAATCAGCTTAATAAAGTAAACTACGGTCTTAAAGGAGAGAGAAAACTAAAGATTAGAGACCAAAACAAAGAATTTTTTGAATTTAATTTCAATTATGATTACCAAGTAATTAATGATAATAAACTGGGAAAATATCTATTAGTAATGAATAAAAACACAAAGGAAGTGCAGCTAATTGACAGTAAATACAATATTAACCCCACCTTATTTAGAGCATCTGAAATGACTTGTATAGACGATATTAATAACGATAACTCTAAAGAATTAATTACTATAATTAATAATAATGTTATAGTTTGTTATCAAATACCATCATTAAATTAATCAAAATCATTTCATTCCATTTACTGGCTTATATTTGAATTAATTAAACTTTATGGATTTCCAAAAAGATTTTCCGATTCTAAATACTAAAGTTAATGGTCGTCCATTAATTTATTTTGATAACGCAGCTACTTCTCAAAAACCTAAAGTTGTAATTGATCAAATAAATAAATATTACGAGACCTACAACTCCAATGTTCACAGAGGCGTTCACGAGTTAAGTCAAAAGGCGACCAGTCAATATGAAGCAGCAAGAGCTAAAGTTCAACAGTTTATTGGCGCCAACCATTTAGAAGAAATTATTTTCACTAAAGGAACTACAGATGGTATCAATATAGTAGCCTCATCTTGGGCAGAAAATCAGTTAAGTAAAGGGGATGAGATCATAATCTCCACCATGGAACATCACAGTAATATTGTTCCTTGGCAAATATTATGTGAAAAAATAGGTGCTGTATTAGTTGTTGCTCCAATTAATGAAAAAGGAGAATTAATTTTGGAAGAATTTGAAACCCTAATAACACCAAAAACCAAACTAATTTCCATCTCACATGTTTCTAATACTTTAGGAACTATAAATCCTATTAAGGAAATTATTCAATTAGCTAAGGAAAATAATTGTAAAATTTTAGTCGATGCCGCCCAATCAGTCCCACATTTTGGTATCCATGTATCTAAATTAGATTGCGACTTTCTCGTGTTTAGCGGACATAAAATTTTTGCTCCTACTGGTGTAGGGGTACTTTATGTTAAGAACGAAAGATATCAAGAAATGAAGCCTTATCAAGGTGGAGGTGACATGATAAAAGAAGTGTCTTTTGAAAAAACAACTTACAATAAACCACCTTATAAATTTGAAGCAGGCACTCCAAATATTGCTGGAGTAATAGGTTTAAGTGCCGCAATTAGTTACGTTGAATCGATAGGAATCGATAAAATATCTAGCATAGAAGACGAACTTCTTCATTATGCAACAGAAAAAATTGCTGAATTGAAAAGTATAAAAATCTTTGGAACTGCAGATAACAAAGCTAGTGTTATTTCTTTTAATGTGGACGGTATACATCCTTTTGATGTTGGTACATTACTTGACCAGTCTGGTATTGCCATTAGAACAGGACACCATTGTACGCAACCTTTAATGAATTTTTATAATATTCCAGGTACTGCTAGAGTAAGTTTTGCATTTTACAATACTAAAAAAGAAATAGATATTTTTATAGAATATCTAATGAAGGCAATCCAAATGCTCACTTAACTATGAACTTACAACTAAGTACAGCTGTATCATCCATAAGATCTTGGCTTCCCTTAAATTCTTCGAGTCTTGCAAATATTTTTTGGTCCAGTTCATTCATGGTTTTTTCAAAATTTCTCTCAACCACTTTAATAAGATTGTCAGTTTCAAATGCGACTCCACTAGAATTTTCTAATTCCACTAGCCCATCAGTATAACACACTAGAATGGCATCTTCTTTTAATTGAATCTTACTTATTTCGATCTTTGGAATTTCTTCGAGCATACCCAAACCAATGCAACCTTTATTAAGAAATATTTTTTCTTTAGAGTTTATTAAAATTGGGTAGTTGTGTCCCGCATTTACATATTGAAGGGTTTTGTTCTCTTTATCATAATGTCCTGCAAAAAAAGTAATAAACTTTTCTCCTTTGGCAGCATTATTTACATCTTCATTTAAGTTTTCAACTAGTTCTTTTAAGCTAATGTTTTTATAGTTGTATTTTATATTAGCTCTTAATTTTGCTTGAAAGTTGCTCATTAGAAGAGCTGCTGAGGTTCCTTTCCCAGAAACATCTGCGATACAAAAAAAATATTCATTGTCATTCAAGGATAAAAAGTCGTAATAATCCCCACCAACTAAATGTTTCGATTCATATCTTGCAGCAACATCAATATTTTCATCATTTGGAAGGTTTGTTGGAAAAAGTAATTTTTGCATCTCAGCAGCCATTTCCATTTCTTTTTTATCAAGTTCTTGTTCAATAAGCTCAAGAGAAAATCGCTTATTTTCTATGGCAACTACAATTATACTGGCTAAAGTTTGAATAAATGGCATGTGTTTTATACCAGGGCTTATGGCAATAAGTTCCTCATCTAAATCACCAATTAATAAATAGGCTAGTGCAGTTTTTTTATGAAATATGGGAATTACAATATCAAATGAATTGAGAGTTTCAATCGATGATGATTCAATAACGGTGATGTCTTTAATATGGGTAAGTTCTTTTTGAACATTAATTTTTTTGTTTAGCCCTCTAGATCCGAAATGTAAAATACAATTCCATTGGTTGCTGTCATTTGCATATAAAATTAGTTTACTAATCCCCAATTGTTCTCTTAAGATGTATTCAAATATTTTTAAAATACTATCGATCGATAAGTTGTTGTTAATGGCTTTTGTAATTTCTAAAAGAGAATTAAGTTTAAACTCATTTAATTCTAATTTTTCATAATACTTTTGAGGTAATTCTTTATCCATCCAAAGGAAAATTTAAATACTATTTTTGTACTAGAACTAATTTTTAAGGTTAATTTACCAAACTTAAATCTATTTGAATGTTACTTCTATAGTATTTATTAAGGTCAAATTGTGAGAAGTGAATAAAAGTAGTTACATTTGCCACCCTTAAATAAGTTAACTATTAAAATTTTTAAGAAATGTATGCGATTGTAGATATAGCAGGGCAGCAATTTAAAGTTGAAAAAGATCAAAAATATTTTGTTCATCAATTAGATGCTAAACCAGGTTCAAAAGTAACTTTTGACAACGTACTTTTATTAGATGATAAAGGAAAAGTTACTGTAGGCTCACCATCTGTTAGTGGAGTTCAAGTTACTGCAAAAATTGAACAACATCTTTTAGGAGATAAGGTTCTTGTTTTCAAAAAGAAGCGTAGAAAAGGATATGCTGTAAAAAACGGCCATAGACAAAGACTTACTGAGATAACTGTTCAGGAAATAGGTAAGAAAGTTGCTGCAAAAAAAGCAGCTCCAAAAAAAGAAGAAACTAAAGTAGAAGCGACCAAATCAGCTCCAAAAAAAGTAGCAGTAAAAAAGGCGCCAACTAAAGCAGCTCCAAAAAAAGCTGTAAAAGCAAAAAAAGAAAGTTAATTTTTAAAACTTAAACCATGGCACATAAAAAAGGAGCCGGTAGCTCCAATAACGGAAGAGAATCAGAGTCAAAACGATTAGGTGTAAAAATATTTGGTGGACAGTTAGCAATAGCTGGAAACATTATCGTTAGACAACGAGGTACAAAACATAATCCAGGTGTGAATGTAGGTATGGGAAAAGACCATACATTATTTGCTCTCACTAATGGTGTTGTTGAATTTAGAAAAAAAGCTAACAACAGATCTTTCGTATCTGTTACTCCTTTAGAGAATTAGAATATTTTTATTTCAAAAAATTATTTAAAGCGCTTTTAAAGCGCTTTTTTTATACCTATTATTATAATAATATCTATTTTAATATTTTTACATTAAATATCAAACTGTAATGTTACCAATTCAAAAAATTAGAGCTGATAAGGATTTAATTATTCAAAAGATTTTTGAGATCAGAAAACAAGATGTTTCTAGTCAGATAAACGAAGTATATAACCTTGACTTAAAAAAAAGAGAAACTCAAACAATATTAGACGAGTTGTCCTCAAGGATGAATACATTATCGTCTAAAATAGGGCTTCTTTATAAAAATGGAGACATTGAAAAGGCTAACATTTTAAAAAGTGAAACTTCTGAACTCAAAGAAAAAATTAAAGATTTAAAATCTTCGTTTATTGATTCTGAAAATTCTATTAAAGAACTGCTATACCAAATACCGAATTTACCCCACGAATCTGTACCTTCTGGAAAATCTGAATCTGATAATGAAATCGTTTATTCCACAAACATAGATGAGCATAAAAATCAAAGTTTATTACCTCACTGGGATTTATGTAACAAGTATAATTTAATTGATTTTGAATTAGGTGTAAAAATTACTGGAGCGGGGTTCCCTGTTTATATAGGTAAAGGTGCTATTTTACAAAGGGCGTTAATACAATTCTTTTTAAATGAAGCCAATAAACAAGGTTTTCAAGAGCTTCTAGTTCCACACTTAGTAAACGAAAAATCTGGGTATGGAACCGGTCAATTACCTGATAAAGAAGGGCAGATGTATCATGCTACTAATGATGATTTATATTTAATACCAACCGCTGAAGTTCCTATTACAAACATCTATAGAGACGAAATAATTGAAGAAGATCGATTACCAATTAAGCACGTTGGGTACACACCATGTTTCAGAAGAGAAGCAGGGTCTTATGGTAAAGAGGTTAGAGGTCTCAACAGGCTACACCAATTTGACAAGGTCGAAATTGTTCAGATAACCAGGCCTTCTGAAAGTTATCAAACTTTAGAAAACATGGTTTCATACGTAGAAACACTTATCCAAAAATTAGAATTACCCTACAGGAAATTAAAGTTGTGCGGTGGCGATCTTGGATTTACATCAGCTTTAACTTATGATTTTGAGACTTACTCTGTAGGTCAAGATAAATGGTTGGAGGTAAGTTCTATTTCAAATTTTGAAACGTTTCAGTCTAATAGATTAAAATTAAGATATAGAAATAAAAATAGAGAGATAAATTTAGCACATACCTTAAACGGTAGCGCATTGGCATTGCCAAGAATCATGGCATCCTTATTGGAACTAAATCAAGATAATGATGGGATACGTATCCCTAAGGTGCTACAATCTTATACTGGATTTGACAAAATTTAAATAATTTATGAAAAACCTTTTTTACCTAACAATTTTTTCTGTCTTGTTTAGTTGCAATAGTACCAATCAAAATAAAATAAAAAATATACAAATTAAGCTGGCTAATTTAGATGAGAGTTTTTCTAATTTAAATTCAGATAAGGTAGGTATTGCATTCAGAGGATATAAAGAAAATATAGAATTGGTAAGGTCTTGCGTAGATACTTTGGAAAGTTCGTTTGCTGTAAGAATGAATATTTATAAAGGCCTTAAAAAAACCTGCCCTAAATTCTTAAATATATTTACTTTGACTAAGAAAAATCTAGAAAGTCAAATCCTTCAAATTCAAAGTTTAAAAAAAGATATTGATAATGATTTAATACCATTAGATTCTTTAAATATCTATTTAGATTTAGAAGAGGAAAATACCCAAAAAATTTCTGATAATGTATTAGAATTAATGGAATTATACGACTTTATTAATTCCGTTAACGATAGTTTATATGAACCTATAAAAATTTATGCTGAAACACTTTGTTCTAAAAAAGAAATCTAATTTTTTATTGATAACATCTTTGTTGATTAACAGTATTTCTTTTAGTCAAGTAACAGCTGTAGATTTACAATTAGCTCAAAAATATTTTATAGATCGTGACTATGAAAAAGCAAATTTATATTACAATAAAATTGCTCAAGAATCGGAGTATTTACCAAAAATATTTAAAAGTTATAAAGCTACTTTAATAGAACTAGAGCTATTAAAAGAAGCGGAAAAACTTTGTAAAAATCAAATTAAATTATATCCACAACAACTTTCTCTTTTAGTAGATTTAGCGAGTCTATATGACCTCAATCAGAAAGGGACAAAGAAAGACCAGATTTTTGATAAAGCAATTAATCTAATTCAAAGCAATACTACTTATCAGATAGTTTCTGACTTAGCAATTGCTTTTGAAAAAATTGGAGAGGTCGATCGAGCTCTAGAAGCCTATTTAAAATATGAATCAACTTCCACCAGAAATCAGTTGGCATTTCATTCTAAAACAGCACTACTCTATAATAGACAAGGTGAAATTGTAAAAATGATAGCAACCTTCTTTGAAATGTTGCAGGTTAATGAACGTTTCATAAATACAGTTAAAAATGGTCTTGTAAATAGCATTGATTTTGAGTCTCAAATTAAAGAGAAGGAAATATTAAGAAAATCTATAATTAAGAATATTCAGCAATACCCTAAAAAAATTGTTTTTGTTGAGCTATTAGCTTGGTTTTATATGACTAATAATGATTATGAAAATGCCTTCACACAAATTAAATCTATCGACAAGAAATTAAATTTAAATAGTGCAAAGGTTTTAGATTTAGGAGCTATTGCTTTAAAAGCCAATAACTTTGAGGTTGCTTTAAAATCGTTTAATTATGTTATTGAACATACCTCATCAATAGAAAATAAATTAGAAGCAAAAAATAAGAGACTTTTAACGCTAAAAACAAAACTCCTAATTGGATCAGAAATACTTATAAACGAATTAGAAGAATTAAAATCTAATTATTTGACAGCGCTAAGTCAATTGAGTGCTACTAAAAATGTTTACAATAATATTGTTAGAAAATATAATTTATTGAACGACTTATCTGAAATAGAGGCATATTTTTTAAAAGATATTAAATCTGCTAAAGAACATCTAAATCAAGCAATGAATTTATCAGGATTAAAAGCAAAACTAAAAGCACAGGCCAAATTAAAATTAGCAGATATCTTAGTTTTAGAAGATAATATTTGGGAAGCTTCGTTGATGTATAAACAAATAGAAAAAGAGTTTAAAAGCGATGCTATAGGCCATCTTGCCAAGTTTAAAAATGCCCAAGTTTATTATTTTTCTGGAGAATATGATTGGTGCCAAGCACAGCTAGATGTTCTAAAGGCATCCACATCTAAACTAATTGCCAACGACGCTTTAGAACTTTCTGTTTTAATTTCAGATAATTACAATATGGATACTTCAGAAACCGCCATGAAAATATTTTCCTTAGCCGATATGCTTTCTGCACAACAACAGTATCCTTCCGCTTTAGAATTGTACGATTCTATTTTAAATAATTTCAAAAATCATTCTCTAAATGATGAGATTATCTTTAGAAAGGCAAAAATTGGTTTAAAGCAGCATCTGTATCAGGAAGCCATAACCAATTTGAAAATTTTAGTAAATGATTATCCAACTTCTATACTGTTAGATAATTCATTATTCTTAATTGGCTGTGTTTATCAAGAAAATATTAAAGATACAGATCAAGCTAAAAAGTATTTTAAAACTCTTCTTTTTGAACATCCGGGAAGCTTGTACATTTCTGAAGCACGAAAAAGATTTAGAAAACTGGCCGGTCAAACCAATGAAAAAATTTTAAAAAACTCTTAATGATTCTATATAATGTTACCGTCAGTATCGATTACGATGTAAACGAGAGCTGGTTAAAATGGATGAAAGAAACCCATATTCCTAATGTCTTGTCAACCGGTTTATTTATAGAAAATAAAATAGCAAAAATTCATGCTGAAGAAGATGGAGGAATATCTTATAGTATACAATATTTATTAAAATCTTGGGAAGACTATCACCATTATATTGATAATTTTTCTGCTGAACTCCAAAAGGAATATCAGTTGAAATATGCCAATAAGAGTGTTGCTTTTAGAACAGTTTTAGAGATAATTCATGTTGCAATCCCATAACCATGGATATTAATTTTTCTCCATTACAAGAGTTAGATCTTAGCTCTTATGGTATCGAAAATAAAGTTTATATAAAAAGAGATGATCTTATTCACGATATAATTTCTGGTAATAAATGGAGAAAACTAAAATATAATTTAAAGCATTATTATTCCATTAATAAAAAAGGCATTATTAGCATGGGAGGAGCTTATTCTTCTCACATTTTAGCGCTTTCTTTCCTGTGTAATGAATATAAAATACCGTGCATACTACTAGTCAGAGGAGAAGAAACAAATCCACTTAACGATATTTTACAAAAATGCCTGTCTTACAACGCTAGAATTAAGTACGTAAATAGAGAAAATTATAAAACCCATTCTTGGATTGCTAAATTGGTTTCCAATAGCTTTAGTGAATATTTCTTTATTCCTGAGGGTGGTGCCAATTATTATGGGATTTATGGATGTCAAAAAATTACTCCTGAAATTAAAATTCCATTTGATTATATATTTTGTGAAGTAGGAACTGGTGCTACGTTTTCTGGAATAGTATCTTCATTAAAACAAAGTCAAAACTGTTTTGGGACAGTAGTTTTAAAAGGAGCGAGAAATATACAAGAAGAAATTTCAGAAACCTATAAGAGCCTAACAGAACACCCTTTACCCAGTCAATTTATTATGTCTCATGACTATCATTTTGGGGGTTATGCAAAAAACAACAGTAGTTTAATAAAATTCATGAGACAATTTTATAAGAATACAGGCATTAAAACTGACCCGATTTATTCTGGAAAATTGTTTTACAGCCTAGTAGATCAATTAAAAACAAATAAGTTGTTTCAAAATAAGACAATTGTGGCATTACATTCGGGAGGGATTTCTGGAATTAAAGGTTTTGAGAAAAGGTATAATTTGAAAATATTTAATTAGCCATTTCACTCATAAACTTAATCTTCATCAGCCTTAACTCTTCTTCGCTGTAGTCTCCCTCAAATTCATCAAATGCTTCTTGAACATTGTCTGTTTCAGCATCTTCCAAGAAATAGTCATAGATTTCTTTTTGAGCTTCTTCATCTAAAACGGTATTTAAATGATAATCAATATTTATTTTAGTTCCAGAAGCTACAATATTTTCAATTTCGTTGATTAAATCTTCAATTTTTTTGTTCTGACTCTTTGCAATATCTTCAAGTGGTAACTTTCTGTCAATATTGGTTATGATATTAACTTTTTGCCCACTTTTATTGACCACACTCTTCATAACAAAGTCTTGTATTCTCTCTATATTGTTTTCTTCAACGTATTTTTTGATTAATTCTATGAATGGCAATCCATATCTTTGGGCTTTTCCTGTTCCAACGCCACTTATATTCTGAAGTTCTTCGGTTGTTATTGGGTATTGCATCGTCATTTCTTCAATGGATGGATCTTGGAAAATAACAAATGGAGGTATGTTTTTTTTGACAGCAATGCTTTTCCTTAGTTCTTTTAACATCTTAAATAATTTCTCATCCAAGGCACCACCACCACCTTTTGGATTCAGAATTATATCTTTATCGTCTGTGTCACTAAAATCATGCTCTTTAATTAACGTAAAGCTTTGTGGTGCAGCAATAAATTCTTCACCTTTTTTAGTTACTATTAGGGTACCATAGGATTCAATTTCTTTTTTTACAAATCCTTGGACTACGATTTGTCTGTATACTGCATGCCAAAAATGTTCATCTTCTTCTCCACCCTTATTAAAATATGGTGATTCTGGACCCTTATAAGTTTTAATTTCTGCAGTCTGTTTTCCTGTTAAGAGATGTGCAAAATATTTTACTTTGTGTTTTCCACTTACAGATTTAACGCATTCTAGTGCTAGTTTCACGTAGTCCTTTCCTTCAATTTTTTCTTTTGGATTTTGTGAATTATCACACATACTTGCACCTGGTCCATTTATTTCGTCAAACTCTTCTCCAAAATAATGCAGTAAAAATTTTCTTCTATTAATACTGGTTTCTGAAAATGCAACTACTTCTTGTAATAATTGCTGGCCGATTTCTTGTTCTGCAAGTGGTTTACCATGTAAAAAATTTTCTAATTTTTCAATATCCTTATAACTGTAAAAAGCTAAACAATGTCCTTCTCCTCCATCTCTTCCAGCTCTTCCAGTTTCTTGATAATAACTTTCAAGAGATTTAGGAATATCGTGATGAATAACAAACCTCACGTCCGGTTTATCAATTCCCATTCCAAATGCAATGGTTGCAACTATCACGTCAGCTTCTTCCATTAAAAACATATCCTGATGTTTAGCTCTAGTGTTAGGATCTAATCCAGCATGATAGGGAAGAGAAGATATACCGTTAACTTGAAGAAGTTGTGCAACCTCTTCCACCTTTTTTCTACTTAAACAATATATAATACCTGATTTTCCAATTCTTGACTTAATAAATCTAATTATCTCTTTCTGAACATTTTTCTTGGGCTTTACCTCATAAAATAAATTACTTCTATTAAAAGATGCTTTGTAAACAGTAGCATCGGTCATTCCAAGATTTTTCTGTATATCATTCTGAACCTTAGGAGTTGCAGTTGCAGTTAGAGCAATAATTGGAACGTCATCAATTGCATTTATAATAGGTTTCAATCTCCGGTATTCTGGACGAAAATCGTGTCCCCACTCAGAAATACAATGCGCTTCATCAATTGCAAAAAATGAGATAGTGATATTAGTTAAAAAAGAAATATTTTCCTGTTTAGTCAGTGATTCAGGAGCTACATAAAGTAACTTCGTCAAACCACTAGTTACATCATTTTTGACCTTGGTGATTTCACCTTTATTTAAAGAGGAATTTAGAAAGTGTGCAATACCGTCGTTGTTACTTACCTGACGAATTGCATCAACCTGATTTTTCATTAGTGCTATCAGAGGAGAAACAACTATAGCAGTACCTTCACATATTAATGCAGGAAGTTGGTAACAAAGTGACTTCCCGCCTCCCGTTGGCATAATAACAAATGTATTTTTATTAGAAAGAAGGTTTGCAATAACTTTTTCTTGTTCTCCTTTAAAAGAATCAAAGCCAAAATATTCAAGAAGAGCTGCTTTTAAATCAGTTTTAACGGCGTTCATTTACACAAAAAATTTAAATGAAATATAATCAATTAAAAGCTAATTAATACTACAAATTATTATTATTTAACAATTTGTTTTAACGCAATATAAGCCATTAGTCCAGAAGAAATGGAGAGACATTTTTCGTCTATGTCAAAGGTAGATGTATGTAGTCTTCTTATTGATTTTCCGTCTCCAGTTCCTAGCCTGTAAAAACAAGATGGACTTTTCTGACTAATGAAGGCAAAGTCTTCTGAAGTCATCCTTAAATCTAAATCCACAACATTTTCTACACCTAGAAATTTTTGTGCAGCATCCTTAGAAAGCTTGGTAATATTTTCATCATTTACTAAAAATGGATAACCGACTTTAATATCAAAATCACAAGACCCTCCGGCAGCTTCACAAATAGAGTTAGCTATTTCTTTCATTTTATTATGTGCTTTAAACCTCCAAGTTTCATCAAAAGTTCTAAATGTTCCTTTTAATGTTACAATATCTGGTATTATATTTGTTTCTCCATCTGCTTTCACATATCCAAATGATAATACTGAAGGGTTGTCAGGTTTGTTATACCTGCTTACAATTTGTTGAAGATTTGTTACAATTTGTGAAGCCATTAAAATGGGATCATTTAATAAATGAGGAAGAGCAGCATGGCCTCCCTTTCCTTTAATAGTTACGTAAATTTCATCTGCAGAAGCCATGTAGGTTCCCGATCTAAATCCAACTTTTCCTGTTGGTAAATCAGGATACACATGCTGAGCTATACAAGCTTGAGGATTATTTTGAAGCAACCCTTCTTTAATCATTAACTTAGCCCCACCAGGAATTTTTTCTTCCCCTGGTTGAAAGACCAGTTTTATAGTCCCGTTGAAATTGCTTTTTAATTCATTTAAGATTAAAGCTGTTCCAATTAGAGAAGCACTATGAACATCGTGACCGCAGGCGTGCATTTTACCTTTGTTAATCGAACAATAGTCAACTTTATTTTCTTCTAATATAGGAAGGGCATCCATATCTGCACGAAGTAAAACTTCATGATCCATTGGATTTTCTCCTTCAATAGTTGCAATAATTCCAGTTTCAACATGCCCGTTAGTAAAAGGGATTTTATTTTTTGTCAGTATGGATTGAATATATTCAGATGTATTATATTCTTTAAACGATAGCTCTGGATTCTGATGTAAAAATCTTCTAGATTTTATAGTTTCAGCTAAATGTTTTGAAGCAATTTTTTTTATTTGATCAATCATTTAAAATAATATTGAAGACCGTTTATAATCATTTTTATAGAGGCATAGAACATTACCCCTCCAAATATTAATTGGACTATATGAATGGGTGTTTTAAAACTAAGTTTGGCACCTAACCATCCGCCTACAACAAAAAAAACAGCCATAATTAAAGCATAATAAATGAGAAGATTTTTTTGACTTGTCCCTTCAACAATTAAATTAAAAGTACCGTTTTGATAATAACTGTAAAAAGCAAGAATTCCAATGGGAGGAAGCATTAATGCTAGCGATACCCCTTGAGCTTGATATTGATCCAGTTTTAAAAAATATATTAGTGCTGGAATTATAATTACTCCTCCACCTATACCAATATAGCCGCTTGCAATTCCTGCAGTTACACCAATCAAAGAAAGAATTATTAAAGTAGAAATATCCATATTCATTATTTAAAAATCTAATGATAAAGATAATTGTTTAATTGAAGGCATTAAAATTCTATCGTCGATTCCGTATCCCCAATCTAATCTAACATAATATCCAAATATTCGAGACCTTATTCCAAATCCATAACTGTAAATAATAGGCTCTTTTTGGCTTTTTAAATTAATGGTATAGTTATGACCTGCTATTACAGAACTATTAAATGAATTTTCAGTAGAATAAGGTGTTTTTCCAGTCCAAGCAGCTCCAATATCATTAAATCCAATGATCATGAAATTCTCTAAAAAATCAGAACTAATTGGTTTTTTTGAAAAATAGCTAAAGAGAGGAATTCTTAACTCATTACTGATGGAAACAAATGAGTTTCCGTTTCTGGCGTTTTGATAAAACCCTCTTATGGGAGTTGATATGGTTTGGAATTGAAAATTTAAATTAGGATCGGGTAAAATAGTGGGGTCAAATTGCGCCCACAGATATCCATCAACCCCACCTAAATAGTAAAGTAACCTTTGAGACCCCAAAGAGGTGCTGGCGGCTATTTTAGAAGCGAAAACAATATTTCTATGGATTTTTTGATAGTTTCTTAAATCAAGGCCGAGCACAAAAAAATCAGTTTTAGATTTTGAGAATTCGTTATATCCCTCTACCCATGTTTTAAATTTAAATCCATTATTAATATTTAATGCAATTGGTCTTGAAAGGTCGTGAACAAATTCAAGTAGCCCTCCAAAAAGTACTAAGTCCTCATTTGGTTTACCTAATGAGGTAGGAGAGTTGCTTAATGTTATTTTCTTATCATACCTTACATTAGATGTAAATCGTAAGCTGCTTACTTCACTAAATGGGAAAGAGAATTGATGTTTAAAGTCGTTAACAATAGTTTTAGTAATAACATCATCACTAAAGACGTCTTCAAATGATTGTCTTGACAACTGAAATTTACTGTCTAATCTATTTTTAAGATTTTCATAGATAGCAATTAAACCAATGTTATTAAGTTGTATGGGGCCCTTAAGTCCTCCACTTATTTTATAGTCTTCAAAAACATCCTTTGCTTGAATTAAAGTAAAACCATCAAATCCAGCATTTTTAAACCCAGAACTACTGTATCGCTGATATGCTTGATTATTAAATGTTGGATTTAATTGCACTATAAATTCCCCTATGGTAAAGTTAATATCGTAAATTTTTTGGGTAGGAAAGTTTATTTTAGATTTTACCTTTTTTACTTTTTTTTGATGGGCACTCGTTGTAAATAATTTTTTTTCATCTTCAAATTTATAGTTGTAGATGTCAATTTTATTTAGCTGTGAGTTGTTTTTAGACTTGGAGTTATTTTTATTGGTGTATAAGCTTTTAAAATATGTTTTTGTGTAATTATCTTCAAAAATTACGGTTTTATTTTTAGCTCCTAGTAAAAAACAATATTCATTATTTGCTCTGTACAATAAACAATATTCCTCTTGATTGTCACTTAAATTTAATTCTAAAATATTTCTATTTAAATTAGAAAGTTGTTGATTGTTGGAAGTGTAACGGTAGTGAATTACGGTGTCAATGTGGCTTATTGTACTGTCGATTATAGTTTGGTAATGATTGTAAATTCCATTTTCATCACATATAAAATGATAATCTTTATTTTTTGTTGGCTGAGGCTGTCTTTCGTTTATTAAATTAGAGTTGGTAAGTTGAATTAATTTTTTTTTAATCTTATTGATTTTAAACAAATCAAAATCTGTATCAATTTCTTCATCATTTGATTTTATATTTTTTCTGTTAGAAGTGAAAATTATCTCTTTAGTATTAGGGAAATATTGGGGTTCTAGATCATCGTATATATCGTTGGTCAATTGTTTGTGACTGTTACCTAAAACAGTATATTCAAAAATATCAGAATAGCTATCTTTAACTCCTGATAAGATCATTCTATTTCCCTTTTCGTTGTAAGAAGAACTTAGAATCTTTTCAAAACCAAACAACTCTTTATAGTTATTTTTATGTTTTTCAGAATCATATAAATTCAACCATACTGTGCCTTTTTTTTCTTCAAAAATCGCAAGTATTTTTCCTTTTGGATGCCAATCTATCACCGGTTGTGTAAGATCAGGAGTTCTATTTAGCTTATAATTCCCCTTTAAGACAGTTTTTGTTTTGTGATCTTCAATACTGAATATTTTCACTTTATATTGACCCAAATAGTGCTCTACAAAAGCAATTTTTTTACCGTCTGGGCTTAATTTTAAATTTCTGTAAGTTCGGTTTTTTTTATTTTTAAAATTTATTTTTGATTCGTGTAAAGGAATTGCATTGGTAATGTCATTAGAGTATTGAAGCTTGTAATGATCCATAAAGTCCTTTTGAATCATTTCAGAAGAAATTCCTAAAACATAGATAAATCCACTTTCAATGCTTTTACTTACTTTCATCATATACATTAAGTTTGGAATCATATTTTTACCAAATACTTCATCAACATATCTCCAAAGTCCATGGCCGTATAAAACAGTTTCATTTTTTGTAAGAGAGTGAAATCGATTAGGCTTTCCACTTAGAATTAAATCTTTAAGCTTTGAATCAATCTTAGTATCCCATTCAAATGCTAAGTAATTTATAAGACCATTTTTAAACCAAACCGGAAGATTTATAAATGTTGTGTTTTTTACAGTTTGTTTCCAATCCGTACCATAAAGTATTTTATTAACAAGTACTTCAGCAATTCCTTTTTTGATTTGATTGGTGAAATCTAAATGGTCTCCGTTAAAATAGACAAAAATCTTTTCACCGTCTATATTCGATGCTCCACCAATGTTGGATGTTATTTCATTAGTTAATCCAATATTACTTTGTCTAAACTTAGACTGAGAATTAAAAACTATTAATTGAATTTTTTTTTCGTTAGAAAAATCTAAAAATTTTTCTAACTTGATTTGATAATCATACGCTATTTTAGAAGCAAATTTTGCATTTTCTTCACCACCTTTTGTAAAATATATTTTAGTTTTTTGAAAATCAAATGATTGCCAATAAAAAGAGTTGTACTGTACTCTATTTTGACCAAATGGTATGTTGGAACCGGTGTAATACTGACTGATTACAGTATTAAAACAGGATAAATATATTATGAATAAAAAAAGTCTCAAATTATATATATAAATATAGCTAATTTCGTGCCATTCTTTAATTTCCAAATTTATAAAATGTTAGAAGTAAAAAAATTCACGTTCAATCCTTTTTCTGAAAATACCTTTATTATATCCAATAAATTAAATGATGCAATTATTATAGATCCTGGTTGTTATTACAAGGAGGAACAAAAAGTAATTGATGATTATGTTTCTCAAAATAGTTTAAAAATTCATGCAGTTCTTCATACTCACAGTCACTTGGATCATATGTTTGGTACCGCCTATATTATAGAAAATTATAATGTAAATCTATGGATACATAAAAATGATGAAATCACTTACGAATCTTTTGAGAAAGTTTGTGATGTATATGGTATTCCTAATATTCAATTTCCACAAAAATCTCCGTTATTTTTCAATGCTGACAATCGTATTAATATTAACGATATTGAATTTCAAATTTTAAATGTTCCCGGCCATTCACCAGGTCATGTAGCTTTTTATAATAAAGAAAATAATTTCGTTATAAATGGTGATTGCTTATTTGAAAACAGCATTGGTAGGACCGATTTGCCTGGTGGAAATCACGACCAATTATTAAAATCTATAAAAGAAAATTTATTTGTTTTACCCGACCAAACAATTGTTTACACTGGGCATGGTAACGAAACAACAATTGGAAAGGAGAAAAGAACCAATTCTTTTCTCCTTTAACCCCATTACTTAATAATTAATTTTTCTGTTTTAAAACTACCATTTTGGTTGATGTTTATGAGGTAAACACCTCTGCTGATATTGTTTATGTTTAATCTTTGTTTTCTTTGAGTTAATTTTTCACTGAAAATAATTTTACCGCTTAGGTCTAGGACTTCAAGAGTTGTATTATTAGTAATATTTGGTAATACGACTTCAAAGGCACCATTATTAGGGTTTGGAGAAATACTAAATTCAATGTTGTTATTTTCATCAATGTTGGCACAATTATCCACAAAGACTACAGCTTCTTGTAAACCGCTGTAACAGCTTATGGTAGAGATGTC
>JAQXDK010000011.1 GCA_029251405.1 Flavobacteriales bacterium | reverse complement strand
CCTGCAATCATTGTTCCTACTCCGATAAATCCAACCAAAGCTCCAACGCCTTTTAGGATACTTCCAATTGCATAATATCCCAAAAGGTATAGACCAATACCAACAAAAATTGTGATGACTCCGTTTCTACGATAATCTATTGGCTCCTTTTTTCTTTCATCAAAAATACTGAGTAATTCATCTAATTTCGAATTGTCATCTAAATGCTTGGAAATCTCTATGATAGTTTTATTCTTGTCCTTACTTTCTTTATACAGCCAGAAGAATACAGCGAGAGGAATTACGATTCCGGTTAGCATTCCAGAAATAGGTATAATAATATTTTGATCCATAATTTATTTTTTTATTAATGTAACGCAAACGTAACATTAATTTTTATGATACGCAAACGTTACATTTAAATAATTTTTTAAATTTTATGAATCAGTAATTCTATTTGATCTAAAGCAGCGTTAAATTCTCTTGGCGTAAAGCGGATGTTCGATATTTCAATAGCGTTATCAACTAGACAAAACGGTTATACTTTCAAAGTGTAACCGTTTTTGATTGATACCTTTCAACAAGAATTTGATGTACCTTTTGCTTGTTCTTAACTTTTAATAACTCCAGATCATCAATAGGTTTAATATTGTGATGACTCCACAAGGCCAATTCTATGACAATTGGAGTTAACGAAAGTCCTTTTTCTGTTAGAAAATAGTGATTCGTTTTTTGATTGTCTTGTGGTTTTACTTTTAATATAAACCCTGTTTTTTCAAGCGTTTTCAACCTATTAGATAAAATACTTGGTGCAATAGACTCATCGCTTTCTGAAAATTCCTTAAAAGTTTTTTTTTGTTCTAGTAGCATCAACTTTATAACAACAAGCGTCCATTTATCTCCAACTATATCTAATGCTGAAGTTACAGGACAATCACACCTAAAAATCTTACCTAATAAGCTCATAATTATTAAAAATATAATTATTACTATCGAAACAATAGTAATTTTACTATTTTTGCTATCGAATCAAAAGTAATAATAAATAATCTATCAAATGAATAAAAAAGTATTATTGACAGGGATTTCGGGTTATATCGGAAATCACTGCGCAGTAGAGTTGTTAAAAAATGGATATTCTGTTCGAGGTTCGCTTCGAAATATTTCAAAATCAGCAAAAGTCATAGATACCATAAAAAAAGAAGTGGATCCAAAAGATCATTTAGAGTTTTGTGAATTAAATCTTCTAAATGACAAAGGTTGGGACGATGCAGTTAAGGGATGTGATTTTGTAATGCATGTAGCTTCCCCATTCATTAATATGGAACCAAAGGATGAAAATGAATACATCAGACCTGCGGTTGATGGAACAATGAGGGCTTTGAAAGCCGCAAAAAATGCTGGTATTAAACGAGTCGTTTTAACTTCCTCCATGGTTTCAATGTTAGGCAGTGCAGATAAATCTATCGATGTAGATGCTGAAACTTGGACCAACGTAAAAGGAAAAAATGTATCTGCGTATGCAAAAAGTAAAACCTTAGCCGAACAAGCTGCATGGGATTTTATTAATGCTCAAACAGAGGACTCCAAAATGGAACTCGCCGTTGTTAATCCTGGACCGGTTTTTGGACCCAGCTTATCAGGAGATCTATCAGGTGCTTCTATGGGCATGTTTTCACAAATGATGCAAGGGAAAATGCCTATGGTACCACAAGCATCTATCAACATGTCTGACGTCAGAGATATCGCGAAAATTCATGTACTATCTCTGGAAAATACAGAAGCAAGTGGAAAAAGATTTATAGTCACTACTGAAAAACCTTATGCTTTTCAAGATGTGGCGAAAATTCTTAAATCAAATGGTTATGATAAAGTAAGTACTAAATTGGCTCCTAACTTTTTACTCAAAATAATGGGCAACATTAATAGAGAAGCCAAGTCTATGAGATCTTTTATTGGTAAAACATATAATGGTGATGTTTCCCCAGCAATGAGAACATTTGATTGGAAACCTATAACTTTTGAAAAAACTGTTTTGGATACTGCAAAATCAATTGACTCCTATCTTAACTAAATTATGATTATCATAAGTTAAAGTGATCCATTTTATTTTAGAAGAGGATTGTTAACTTAAAAAATCATTGTATATATTCATACAATTATCAATTATTTTTAAAGGACGCTTTTAGGGCGTCTTTTTTTGTTCTCAAAAATTGGTGAAAAATTATTTATATCCAGGGAAATTCCTAATAATTCTAAGCGCAGAAGCAGGAGACTTTTTTTCTACTCCCATAATGAAACAATCCGAAAAGCCAGCTTCCCTTATGATGGCATTCATTTCCTTAACGTCGTTTAGAGATTTGTACCTTCCCAACATATAAAGATCATATTCTAATCTCTTATCTTTAATAATATGAAAGTCGTCACCATAATTAGTGTTAATAAATTCTAAGGTCTCGTCATTCATTCTGTATCTAAAAGCCCCTACTTGAATGGTTAAATAATGTCCTCTTTTTCTAGCTTCTGCCTTAGACATCGATTTTACATCTTCGTTGTTAAGAGCTCTTAAAGAACTCATGATCTTTTGATCTGTTTTGTTCAGTTTCACTGCCTCTTGAGAATTTACGTCGGCAACTATTTTTTTCTTAACTCCGTCTTCTAAAATGGTGACTTCTAAAAATTCAATATCAGTACCGTCAGGCATGTTTTCTAACTTGTAAAAGTACTCTCCTGATGAAGGTAATTTGTTAAAAACAAATCCACCATCTGTTTTTTCAGCTGTTGATAATACATTACCATCAGCATCTACAATAACTAAACTAGCCATATCTGCTTGATCAGAATTTAATCTTTGGAAACTGAACACATTTTTAGAATCATCTACGCTAGCAACTACTTTTTTAGAAATACCCGCTTCAACAATATTAATTTCCATAAATTCAATATCTGTCCCATCGGGCATGTTTTCTAATTTATAAAAATATTCACCCGAAGAAGGAATATGACTAAATGCAAAACCATCATCTGTTTTAACTGCAGTAGAAAGTATATTTCCGTCAGCATCAACCATAACCAAATTTGCCATGTCTGCTTGGTCAGAGGTGAGTTTTTCGAAATTAAAAATATAATCTTCTGTCTCATTTTCAAAGCCTAGAGAAAGATCGTCAAAGTTTTCATTGTCCATAAAGTGAGGTGAATATTTATATAAACCATTTATCTTGTGGTAGATGGTTCTAATGGTATTTTCTTGTCCAGCAAAATCGTAAGAAACATGGAAAGATTCTTGTGAAATAGTAGAATCACTCTCCACTAAACTGTAGTGATAATCTTTATCTTCAGGTAAATGGTTAAAGACAAATACACCGTCTTTTTGAATACCAACTGCTAATACCTGATTGTCATCATTAATAATGAGGAGTTTAGCTACATCACTGCTATCTGAAGTAAGTCTGGTAAACATATAAATACCGTTATTTTTTGTAAGGTGGGCCAACATAGTCTTTTTAATATCATTTTCTAAGAAGGATATTTCTAAATATTCAAATCCAAACTCCTCTGGCATATTTTCCATTTTGAAGAAATACTGACCATCTTGAGGTAAGTAATTAAATATAAAACCATCTTCTGTTCTCATGGCTTGATAAATAATATTTCCATTTTCATCCACTAAAAATAACTTCACATTATTAGCTTGATCTGTAGTTAGCTTATCAAAACGGAACATTAAGGAATCGTCCAAAATTAAAGTATCTGCATCTGCTTTAGCTTGCATAGCCAATAGTGGTGCCCAGAATTCCAATGGACAACCGCTATATTTCTTTGGACCAAAAACATCTGGGCAAGTATCTTTTCTATTAATTACTCCATCTAAATCGTTATCTACAAATACTTTAGAAGCGTGTAAAGGAAAACGATAGCCAACAGTAAACTCTGTATTATTTCCAGCAACATCAGCGTCAGCCACAAATAATTGATGGCTGTACAAAAAGTAAAACTTATTATATTGCAAACCACCTATTAAAGAAATTGCATTAGCAGTAAATTCATTATCCAGCCTGTATGTAGCTCCAAGAGTATATAATTTTTTATAATTAGCAACCAATGAAAAATTGTAATAATTTTCTTTCTTTTGAGTGAATCTTCTTGCTACAAATAAAGGCTCCAGGTGCAGCAAGCTATCAATTGTAAAATCATATTGAGCAATGAAATTTACTTCTCTTGCTAGCTTGTTCTCTCCGTATTCAATAGCTGACTGATTGGTGGTATTACTTTCCAGTATATTTTTAACAGATAATCCAGTCTTAAACCTTTTTAGGAAGTATTTAAAACCTATTGAACCATCTACAGCTGTACCAGAAGTATTTCCCATGTTTAATGACGGATCACCAAAATCGATTACCTCCACATTAGAAAAATCTTGAGTGGTTTGGTTAAATATTAAACCTCCACCAAAAGTAAAATGTGCCCATTGAGAAAAATGATAATCGTGAGAGTAATTCAATTCTCCAAAAATTTGGTTAAAAGAAGGTGTTTGAGAAGAGTAAAGACTTCCCGCAACATTACTAGAAGGGTCAATTATATAATATCCACTAGCAGAAAACACTTGAGGTCTTTCAGCCAATTGAGAGAACTGATTTCTGTAACTCATATAGAAAGGATTGAAGTCTTTTCCTCCAGTAAAAGCTGGATTAATTAAATATTCTTGAATAAAATAATTATTTCTGTGAAGAACATTTTGAGTCCATCCGTAGCTATTTACTAAGAAAGTTAGTCCAAAGACTACCAGAAATCTATATGTAATAATTCTACTCATTAATAAGTGATCATAATGGAACCTGTTAAGGTATTATTAGGGGTTGGATTGTCAGTATCTAAAATAATTTGATAGTAATAATCTGCTGAAAGTAATAACTGACCGCTTAGATAAGTACCGTTCCATGGTTGGTAACTACCATTAATATTATTGTGTTGGAAAATTACCTGTCCTTGTATATCAAACACTAAAATGCTTGCATTTGGAAAATTATTAATTCCTTTTATTACCCAATTATCATTAAACCCATCAGCGTTAGGGGTAATAGCTGTTGGAATAAATACTTGGAAATTATTTCCAATACTAATTGTTGCTGTATCTCTACAAGTAAGACTATCATAAACCGTAAGGAAATAATTTCCTGGGTTGAGGTAAAATAGATTCAAGTCATCGTCTAAATCCCCAGTACCATCAATATCCCAATCGTATAAATACGGTTCTTGACAAGGTGCTAAGTTTCCACAGTCTTCCCAAGGGGTACCACCATCAATCGTCACCATAATACTTGCATCGTTACCAAATACAACAGGATTCACTGAGTAGGTAATAGTTGGGTTATCCATTAATTCAATATACATAGTATCAGAATTCTCACAGCTATTGGAATCTATTCCAGTCACTATATGGTATCCTGAATTATCTGGCATAAATAGTTCTCCATTGAAATATCCGTTATCCCAATCATAATTATTTGCGCCTGAAGCAAATAACTGTATTTCATCGCCGTCACAAACAACTGTATCGTTTGGTGCCATTACATTTGGTAAATCGAAAACGGTAACTAGTACAGAGTCTGTTTTTAAACATCCATTTAAATCTGAAATTGTTAATGTATAAATTAAAGTAGAATCTGGATTAAAGGAAACACCATCTAAAACTCCTTGAGACCACAACGGATTAGGTCCTGTAGCTGTTAGGACAACGGATTCTCCGTAGCATATTTCAGCATCTGATCCAGCATCTATGGAAAGGTTTGTAACCGATACATTTACAGTATCTGAATTTGTACAAGAATTAGAATCTGTTCCAATTACAATGTATTGGTTAGATGCTAAAGGAATAAAACCAACTCCATTAGTGATGTTGTTATTCCAACTGAAAGACGTTGCGCTACCTGTTGCAGTAAGTATGACTGTATCAGATGAACAAATTACCGTATCAGATCCAGCGTCTATTATAGGAATACTGTTTATTTCTACTGTAATAGAATCGCTATTTTGACAACCATTTAAGCCAGTAACATTAACAAAGTAAGTAGTGGTTGAATCCGGAACGAAAGTAAAGTTATTACTTACCCCTCCGCTCCAAAGGTAAAGCACACCACCATTAGCAACTAATGTAATACTGTCTCCTAAACAAACTGGTCCTACTGAATCTATAGAAATTGAAGGTAAATTATTAACAGTTACTGTTATACTATCACTATTGGTACAGTTATTACTGTCTATATTATTTAAATAATAAGTAGTGCTTTGACTTGGCGATACATACATACTATCTGTAATAGTAAATATTGGATGAGACCATGTCAATATTTCATCTCCACTTGCGATTAGTTGAACGGAGTCTTCTAAACAAATCTGTTGATCAGAGCCAGCATCTATATTTGGTAATTGATTTACAGTTACTTGAACTGTATCAGTACTTACACAACCACTTGAGTTTGTTAATTGAGCAACATAAAGTCTTGTAGAGTCTACAATAAATGGTTGATTATCTATAACACCGTAATTCCAAATAATATTTCCATTACCTACAGCTTGTAGAGATATGGTTTCGCCACTACAAAGAATGGTATCCAAACCTGCATCAATCGCAGAACTATTATTTACGATTAAGTTCAAGAAAATGATACTATCACATCCATTTACAGTGAATAAAGTGTCCACATAAATTCCAGATGCAGTGTAACTGTTTCCGTGCCATGAGTACTCGTTACATGCTGTCTGAGCATCTACTGTTGTAATACTGTTATTTACTAATAGATCCATGGTTATGATACTATCACACCCAGTAACAGTGAGTAAGGTATCTGTATAGGTTCCAGAAGTTGTATAGATTACACCATTCCAGATAGCAGTATCGCACACTTCTAGGCTATCATTAGTATAACTACTGTTATTCACTGTTAAATCCATGGTAACTACACTATCGCAACCGTGAACCGTTTGTAGAGTGTCTACATATGTTCCCGTTGTAGTGTAGATATTTCCATTCCAAATAGTACTATCACAAACCACTAAGCTGTCGTTATTATTCACTGAATTATAAATGGTTAATTCCATGGTTACAATACTGTCGCAGCCATAAAAATTTGAAATGGTATCAATATACATACCTGACGTAGTATAAACGTTCCCGTTCCAAACAGTGCTGTCGCAAGCCACTAAACTATCTGTTCCAGTGTTGGAATTATTAATGGTTAAATTTAAAGTAGCTATACTATCACAGCCATGAACCGTTTGCAGTGTATCTGTAAAAATTCCAGAAATCGTATACACATTTCCATTCCAAACAACACTATCACAAGAAACCGTATTCTCAGTTGTTGCAACTGAGTTATTTATGGTTATATCCATGGTAACTACACTATCGCATCCGTGAATCGTTTGTAGAGTGTCTACATATGTTCCGGTTGTAGTGTAGATATTTCCATTCCACACTACACTATCACAAGATGTTAAACTATCGGTAGTTTGAACAGAATAATTGATCGTTAAGTCCATAGTTACTATGCTGTCGCAGCCGTGAACCGTTTGCAACGTATCCATATATGTCCCCGATATGGTGTAAACATTTCCATTCCAAATAGTACTGTCGCAAGCCTCTAAACTATCTGTTCCAGTGTTGGAATTATTAATGGTTAAATTTAAAGTAGCTATACTATCACAGCCATGAACCGTTTGCAGTGTATCCACATATATTCCAGTTATATTATACACATTTTTGTTCCAAACTACACTATCACAAGAAACCGTATTCTCAGTTGTTGCAACTGAATTGTTTATGGTTATATCCATTGTAACTGCACTGTCACATCCGTAAATCGTTTGCAAGGTATCTACATATATTCCGGTTGTAGTGTAGGTATTTCCGTTCCACACTACGCTATCACAAGACGTTAAACTGTCGGTAATTCTAATAGAATAATTGATTGTTAAATCCATGGTTACAATACTGTCGCAGCCATTTATGGTTTGCAGCGTATCAACATATATTCCAGATGTGGTGTAAACGTTTCCATTCCAAATAGTACTGTTACAAGCCACTAAACTGTCTGTTCCGGTATTGGAATTGTTAATGGTTAGATTCATAGTAGCTATACTGTCACAACCATAAATCGTTTGTAATGTGTCTACATATATTCCAGATATAGTGTAAACTTTTCCGTTCCAGAATGCACTATCACAAGTTGTAATTTGTTCAGAGCTGAAAGTAGAATTATGAATGGTAAGATCTAATGTCTTTATACTATCGGCTCCATTAATTGTTGTTAAGGTATCTATATATATTCCACTGTTAGTGTAAGTAGCATTGTTCCAAACTGCACTATCACAAGCCACAACAGTGTCATAGGTGTAAGCGGTGTTGTATATGGTTAAGTCTAAGTAAGTAATACTATCACAACCGCTAACATTTTGTGAGGTGTCGACATAGTTACCCGTTGCATCATATGCAGTTCCGTACCATATTATACTATCGTAGGCTACTAAAGTATAATAAGCATAAGTAGCGTAATTGATGGTCATATCCATCGTCACTATACTATCACAACCATGGATTGTTGAAAGCGTATCTACATAAATTCCAGATGTAAAATACATACTGTTATTCCACTCAGCACTATCACATACTATCAAGCTATCTGTTGTACTAATAGAATTATGAATGGTCATATTCATGGTTACGATGCTATCACAGCCTAAAGCTGTTTGTAAAGTGTCTATATAAATTCCAGAAGTGAAGTAAGTACTTCCATTCCACTCTGCACTATCACACACTGTTAAGCTATCGTTATCCGTAATTGAATAGTTAATAATCATACCCATAGTGACTATACTGTCACATCCACTTGAAGTTTGCAAGGTGTCTGTATATACACCTGTTGAAGTGTAAATATTCCCGTTCCAAACAACACTATCACAAGCGATTAAACTATCTGAATTTGTGGTGCTTAAATTAATAGTTAAACTCATACTTACCACACTATCGCAACCATGAACTGTTGCTAGGGTATCTACTACTATCCCACTCGCGTAGTAATAAATGCCATTCCAAATAGCACTGTCACAGGCTACCAAGCTATCTGTCGTTGCAATGGAGTAGTTGATCGACATATCCATAGTTACCACACTATCACAGCCTAAAGCTGTCTGTAAAGTATCTACATATATTCCACTCGTAAAGTATGTGTTGCCATTCCAAACCACACTATCACAGGCTACTGCGATGTCATTAGTCGCAATAGAATAGTTAATCGTTAAGTCCATAGTTACCACACTATCACAGCCTAAATCCGTTTGAAGCGTATCTACATAAATGCCAGTAGTTGTGTAAACATTACCATTCCATACAACACTATCGCAGGCTATCAAGCTATCATTTGTTGCAACGTAATAGTTAATGGTTAAGTCCATCGTCACCACACTATCACATCCTAATTCGGTCTGAAATGTATCTACATAAATCCCAGTTGTGGTGTAAACATTGCCATTCCAAATAGCACTGTCACAGGCTACCAAGCTATCTGTCTTTGCAATGGAGTAGTTAATCGTCATGTCCATCGTTACTATACTATCACAGCCGTTGATGGTTTGCAACGTGTCTATGTAAATTCCGCTTAGAGTATATACATTTCCATTCCAAACTGCACTATCACATGCCACTAAACTATCCGTAGTTTGAATAGAATAGTTGATCGTCAAATCCATCGTTACTATACTATCACAGCTTAAAGTAGTTTGTAAAGTGTCTACATATATTCCAGACGTGTAGTAAGTATTGCCATTCCATTCTGCACTATCACAGGCTACCAAGCTATCTGTAGTTTGAATAGAATAGTTAATCGTCATATCCATTGTTA
>JAQXDK010000050.1 GCA_029251405.1 Flavobacteriales bacterium | reverse complement strand
CTTAAAATCATATGTTCCATCTAATTTACTTGGATTTTAAAATTCATTAATGATTTACCACAATTTTTCCTGAAAATTCCGACTTTGTATTTGTTTCTAGCAATTTAAAAAGATAAGTTCCTGAAGGAATTTCGTGAAGATTTAGTAGAAGCTTATTGTCATTTGTAGCCATGGTTAACAGTTGCTCTCCAGTAAGTTTAAATAAATAAAATTCACATAAACTGGAAAGAGGATTTCGAAAATATAGGGTTCCGTTACTTGAAATTGGATTCGGCCATATTTGATAATTATTTTCTTGAAAGTCCAATATTAATATTTCGTAAGTTTCACTGTAATTATCTATTCCAAATAATACTTTATAGAAATTAATAGCATTTAAAATTGGGTTTTCATCAATTAAGTTATAGTTAGTTGAAGTAGATGAATTTCCGCAGACACCTTCAACATTTACTATTTCTTGAAAATTTACAGTGTCAGTAGCCCTTAGTAGTTTAATACCATTACAAGTATTCCCAGCACCCAGTTTTATGTCTGCATAGACTTTCCCATCTAATTCAGAAATGCTAAAATTATCTAAGGTTATATTTTGTGTGTAAATAAAATTAGATGAGATTAGGTTAGCAATTAAAATAAAAATATTAAAGTTTATTTTCATCTTATTCATTCTCTATTATCCTTAATTCTAGACGCTGCACCTATATTTTTTTCAAACAATTAGTAATATTAAAAATAAATTGCTGAACTTTTCGATGTTTTAAATATCAAAAATGAATAAAATTCGACTTTTTTTAATTTTAATCTTTGTATCTGCCCAAAGTTATTTTTTATTTTCTCAAACGCAAGATTTGGGAAATCCTGTTTCTTGGAATGGAAAGTTAGCAATGGTCACAATTCCAACGGTTGTAATGCCTGCTTTCGATAGGCAATTAATTACTGCCGAAGATAAATTAAATGATTCTTTAAAAGACAAACCGTGGAGATTCGGCTATAAATACGACGTAAATCTATCACCTAAAAATTCTGGTATTTGGACTACTTTACCAAATGGGGACAAGGTCTGGCAATTGTCTATTATATGCCAAGATGCACTCACAGTTAATTTAATTTTAGAAAATTATAATCTACCAAAAGGAGCTTTTTTGTATCTCTACGATATTGAAAAAACCAATAGAGTTGGTGCATACACTGAAATAAATAATCAAAAAAATGGAGAGTTAGGAACTGAATTAGTTCACGGACAACACATAGTTATTGAGTATTATGAACCCTTTTACATAGAAAAAAGAGGAAATTTTAAAATATCAAATGTTATACATGGCTACAGAAGTGTAAGACAAATTCAAGATGCTTTTACTAGAGCATTAAACTCTTCAGGAGATTGCAATATTGATGTTAATTGTCCTTTAGGAAATGGCTGGGATAATGAAATCAGGTCTGTTGCCATGATTGTAGTTGGAGGAAGTGGTATCTGTACAGGCGCATTGGTAAATAATACTTGCAATGATGGAACACTATATTTTTTAACAGCTAATCATTGTTTGGGTGGAAGTACAGGGACATGGGCTTTTAGATTTAACTGGCAAAGTCCTGTAGGAACACAATCTTGCGCAACTACAAGTGGATCTGTGGATCCAGGACCTCCTTATGATCAAACTGCAAACGGAGCAACAACATTAGTTAGTGCAGCTGCATCTGACTTTGCTTTATTAGAATTAACTAATATGACATTATCAGATGCTCAAAATTGGAATTGTTTTTATGCTGGTTGGGATGCTTCTGATTTAACAACTGTAACACAAGCAACATGTATCCATCACCCATCTGGTGATGTTAAGAAAATTTGTAGAGAAAATGATGCACCTTTTCATTCTAATAATGGTGGTGCTGCAACATGGTATATTAATCAATGGGAAGAAGGTGTTACTGAACCAGGTTCTTCAGGTTCCCCTTTGTTTGATCAAAATCATAGAATAATTGGACAACTTTATGGAGGTTTGGCAGCTTGTTCAGGAACAGTTAATAATAATCAGCACGATTACTACGGAAGAATTGGTGTTTCTTGGAACAATGGATTAGATAATTATTTATCTCCTTCTGCATGTGGTGGTTCAGCTCTTACAAACGATGGATGGGACCCCAATACTCCAACGTTACCAGACGACGCTGGTATCACAGGGATTGCTGCTCCATTTGGACCGTATTGTATAGATAATTTTGATCCTGAAATTACGCTCAGAAACTATGGAACTAACCATCTTACTAGTGTAACTATTGATTATAATATTGATGGTGGAACAAATATTTCCTATCCGTGGACTGGGAATTTAACTCCAGGTGGTTCACAGACAATTACTTTTCCAAACTTAACAACAGTTTCAGGTTCACATACTTTTAATGTTATGACCTCTCTTCCAAATGGTAATGTGGATAGTAACCCTTTGAACGATATGGGAAATTCTAATTTTTCTGCAACCATTGGCGGACAAGACATTCTCCTTGAAATTAATACCGATTGTTGGGGTTCAGAAATTACTTGGACCATTGAAGATTCAAATGCCAATATATTAGCTAGTGGAGGTCCTTACAATGATATTTCTGGTGGAGAATTGATAACTGAAAATATTTGTTTAGCATCAGCTTGTTATGATTTCATAATCAACGATACATATGGTGACGGAATGTATGGATCACAGTGGGGTTCTTGCAGTGTTGATGGAAATTATGCAATTACAGATTTAGCGTCTGGAACTGTATTGGCTTCTACTATTGCTCCAAATGCTGATTTTGGAAATCAAGAGGTAAATAATTTTTGTGTTACCCAACCGTGCTCTTGGTCTTTAACTTATTCCACAATTCAAGATACTTGTTATGGGAATAATAATGGTCAAATCATTGTAAATTCAAGTAATGGGACTGGTCCTTATTCTTACGATATTGGATCAGGTACACAAAGTTCTCCAATTTTCACAAACCTATCTCAAGGTAATTACACCATATATGTGTCTGATAGTAATTGCACTTCGTCGGTACAGGCATTTTTAAATGGACCAGATCTTATACAGGGAACATTTACCTATACTGATGTAAGCTGTAATGAGTTGCAAGACGGTTCTATTAGCGTATTAGGGTCTGGTGGAAATGGTAATTACACTTATGATTTTGGTTCTGGTTTTGTTTCATCTGGTTTGTTAAGCGGTCTTGGAGCGGGAACCTATTCAGTCACTATTCAGGATGGAACTGGTTGCTCTGGAACTGCGACAGCCACTTTAAACCAACCTTTAGCTATTAACGTCTTTTCTTATGTTGTAGATGAAAACGTAGCTTCTGATGGTGAAATTAATATAACAGTTTCTGGTGGAGTTCCTCCATACACCTATTCATGGACAGGCCCTTTAGGATATACTTCCACTAATGAAGATATTGGTGGTTTAATAAGTGGTAATTATACGTTGAGCGTGATAGATGATAACGGTTGTATAAAAACGGAAACTATTATAGTGAACTCTTTTGTAGGGTCTCAAAATTTTATTGATCAAAATTTTAAAATTTATCCTAATCCTTCAAGTGGTATGTTTAACATTGATTTTGGTCAAAATCAAAAAAATAATTTTAAAATATATGTTTTTGATTTGGCAGGTAGGTTAATTCTTCAGCAAGAATCTAAAAATATTTACAAATCAAAAATTGATATATCAGAAAAATTACCAGGTACTTACTTTGTAAAGTTGTTCTTAGATGAAAATGAATACCAATTTAGAATAGTGCATGCTAAATAAATTACAACTCTAAAATCGATTCTATTTCGGTTTCATAATCGTACTTAAGATCCGGATGAAGAGTATTTAAAATTTTTTCAACCTTCAATATTTCTCTATCAAAAATTCTAGTTAGTGGTATGCTGTTTGAAATTGAAGGATCAAACTTTTTAAGCTTTTTGCAAAAATGTAAAAGTAGTTCGACTTCAGTTTGCTTTTTTTTAGAGTATCTAATATTTTTTTTGGTATTTCTTAATATTTTTCTGATACTTTTTTTGATGAAATAGTAGCTTTTTCTATTTATATTTTCAAATTCTAGATCTATTTCTTCCTGTATGGAGATAATAAATAAATTTTCATTGTCTGCTTCAAATAAAAGATAGGTGAGTAGCTCTTTATTTTCTTTTTTAAATTTAGATAGTTTTAAGCAAAGATCTGATAGCTCTTCTCTTGAACGACTATTTAATTCTTCTTTGATTGCTTTTACGCCAGCTGCTTTCATTGTTTATTATAGAACGTAAGTTACAAATCTATTAGCAGTAGGAGCTAATTTAAAAGAAGGTTTGACACTTTGTATGTTGTTTAGTAGAACTAGCGAAGTGTAGTTCGAAAAAATAAATTTTAGATTTTATTTACTCTTACAGCATTTAGACCTTTAGGGCCTTGTTCTAATTCGAAAGAAATTTTATCACCTTCTATAATTTCACCGTTAATACTGCTGACATGTACAAAAAATTTGTCGTTGGTAACATCTTCTTTGATGAAGCCGTACCCTTTGTCGTTATTGTAAAATTCAAGTTTCCCTTTTTTAATAGGATCAACATCCTCGCTTTCTCTTGAAGGTACACCTAACTGGATATCTTCAGCTTTAATTTTATTTTTTTTAGTTAAATCTGGAGGAGTATCTGAAAGATTACCATTTTCATCAACATAAGCAATCAATTCTTCAAATGTCTTTTTGGGATTTGCTCTTCGCTCTTCTCTTTTAGCAAGTTTATCTTTTTTTCTTTTAAGACGTTTTTTTTCTTTTTCTTTTTTACTAAAAGTTTCTTGCGATTTGCCCATTCAAATTAATTTTTCACAAATATAGCTTTAATTATCAAAATTTTATGAGAAAACATCTCGTTTTATGAACTAGCTTTTGTGAAAGAACTCAAATCGGATGAAAATTAAGAATACTTAAATTCTAACTCCCATAATACAAATGTCATCGATTTGCTCTTCATTTTTCATCCAATTAGACAATTCTAATTCTAATAATTCATTTTGCTTTTTCACTTCTTCTTTACTGATTTTTTGAAGCAATTTTTTAAATTTTGATTTCATATATTTTTTCCCTTTTTCTCCACCAAATTGGTCTTGATAACCATCGGAATAAATATAAATCATATCATTTTTTTGAAGATTTACATTATGTTTGGTGAACGGCTTCAATTTAACTGTTTCTAAACCTACTGCTTGTGAATCTCCTTTGTAAGTTTTTATTTCTCCATTTCTAACCACCTGTAAAGGATTATGAGCCCCTGAAAATTCTAATAAATTTTTCTTAAAATTTAATTTGCAAACGGAAATATCCATCCCATCTTTTTGATCGTCGTTGTCATCATGATTTAAGGACTTAATGATTTGTTTTCTCAATTCATCTAGAATCCTATTAGTATTTTTAATTTTCTTTTCTACAATAATTTCATTAAGTAGGGAAGTGCCAATCATACTCATAAACGCACCAGGAACACCATGTCCGGTACAATCTGCCACTGTAAAGAATATATTTTCTTCTTTATCCTTAAAAACCCAATAAAAGTCACCCGATACTACATCTTTAGGTTTGAAAAAAACAAAACTCTTAGCTATAACTGACTTTCTGTAAGCTTCCGAAGTCATCATAGCATCTTGAATTCGTTTTGCATAATTAATAGAATCCACGATTTCTTTATTTTTTTCTTCTAACCTTATTCTTGATTCCTCTTTTATTTTTGCTGTATAACGCCTCTGATTTAAATATTTATTTGAAGAATATATAGATAAAGAAATTAAAAGTATTAGAAATCCCCAAAACGGTA
>JAQXDK010000037.1 GCA_029251405.1 Flavobacteriales bacterium | reverse complement strand
ATGGAATTAGAACTACCGCCATTTGATGTCAGCTGCTTTCAATGCAGTTTAGATTTTGTTAGATTCATTAGGAAATAGATTAATCAGATTCGTTTTTTTGAAATAGTTTTTCTACGTCTTCAACAGAGTAAAAAACTTTTTTTCCAATTTTTACTTTTCTAATTCCATATTCCTTATTTAATTGGGTCATTTTTGTGTTTTCAAATCCCAAAAAACTTTGCAGTTCTTTTCTTGAATACCAGCTTTTAAATAAATTTTCTTTCATAGCAAAACTTTTAATTTGTTTCACAAATGTCCGATTGAATTCATTAAAAAATATGGTACGGTTTTAAGACGTCACCTTAAAAGAGAGTTTATTTTACGATATTTAAATTCATCCTCACTGTGATATTTTGCAATATCATCTTCTGTTTTTTGAGTATAGTATGGATAAATATTTATTACTTCAATTATATTGTAAAGTAATATTTTCTGTTGTCTTTTAGATGGACTTGCATTAATCTTTTCCAAAGTATTATACAATGACTTTAGAGTAACCTTTTTATATTTTTTTATGCCTTCTTTAACTTCTGATGCATATCTATTTTTATGGGGTTTTTTACCAAACAACTCTTGATTAATTGACAATATATCTTCAAAACCTTTTTCAATTTCTGAACTATTCTTTCCGAGTAATCTTTTTTCTCTTTGTAATCTTACTATTCGATCTAATTTATAATCAATTTTTATGTTAGGATTTTTAAGAGCTATTTTTTCTAATAGGTGCCATTTTCTAAATTCTATTAATATCGGAATTAAATAGGGGAGAAAATTGTTTATGAAGATTATCGAAGTGAGTGTTTCTATCTTATTAATTATCTCATGAAGACTATAGAACTTTAAATTTCTCGGTTCAATTTTGAAATGATCTAAATAGAAGATAACAGTGTTGTTTTTTAAATAATTTTCATCTAGAGATATGGTAGCTATTGAGCGAGAAAATTCATATGCTTTTTTAAATCCAGTTAAGCTTTTATCGGCAATTTTTAATATTTCCAGCTCTTTATAGAAATAATCTATATGCAATGATTTAAGAAACTTATTGGAGTGTATTACAGATGTGCTCATCTTATTAATTAGCAGAAAGATTATTGAAATATAACTCTAATTTTTCTTTTGCTTCAAGTAGCATTCTATTGTCAACAAACAGGTAATGCTTATCCATTTCTTTATGAATCGAATGTCCCATCATAGTTTTGACTAAGTTTGGTTCTCTAATATCTGCTTTATTTAGAGATGCTCTGAAGAATCTTCTTGCGTATTTTGTAGAAAGATTATGTTCAATCGAACACTTTGCACTAATTAATTTTAAATTAAGATTCATCTTATCTAGAGATCGTTTTGGAATTACTCTATTATAGATATTTGTTTCAATATGATTGGAATATTTCTTAAATATTTTCAATGCTTGTTTAGGTAAATACTGACGAGTTATAATAGATGATTTATTTCTTTGAATTTCTATCTCGCCATCTTCAATTTTTCTTGGTTCTAAGTCTTGGATGTCTGTGTAAGAAAGTCCAGTGTAGCACATAACCAAGAATAAGTCCTTATATATCATCAGGTTTGAATTACAATTAAAATCTCTAATTGCACAAAATTCTGATGGAGTTAATGTTGGTTGAATTTGATGTTTTATCTTAATTGTTTGCCCTAAAAACGGATTAATTGATAACTCTTTTCTTCTTATTAAGTCATTAATTAAAGTTTTTATATCCTTAATAATTGCTTTAGCACTAACTTTTTTCATAGGTTTTTTATTCCCATGATTACTTATTAAATAGTCTAGAAAATCATGTGCTTTAAATTCTTTCTCTGTTGATTCTATCTTATTTTTGAAGCTCAAGAAATTTTGTAAATGGTTAAGTGCTTTTCGTTTATTTTTCTTTGTTCCTAAACTAAGTTCTTGATCTGTTAATATTCTTTTTTTAAAATGATTATTTAATTTATTGTAAAAGGATATTACTTCTTTATTTTTAGAAAACTCATCTCTTTCAAGAATGTAATTTCTTAGCTGAGAAGGAAAATCTATTTTAGTTTGAGAATTTAATTGCAGATTAAACCTGTTTTCAAAAAACTGAAATTTGTTATTTAATAGTCTAATACTTTCAATTTCTCTAGATAATTTCATGTTAAATCTCTGGGTTTCTTGTGACCATTTTTTTAAGTACTCTTCACTTATTTCAGAAACGTTTAATCTAGCTTCTGATTTTTTTCCATTGTGTATAATTCTTAAGTAAAAAGGTATTTTACTGTTTTTGGCACTTTTCTTTCTCTGATTTGGATAAATTTTCATTGATGTTTTCATATTTCTAGCTTTTAAAAATTATTTTGGTGAAATAAATAAGTTTTGGTGAAAAAATAGCGTTACAAAAACGCGACAATAGACGAAATAGTGCGAAATAACCCGAAACCATTGAAAACAAAAAAACCTCTGTAAATCGATAAATTTCAGAGGTTTTGAAACATTTTGAAAATGTTCTAGTGATCGCGCCAGGATTCGAACCTGGGACCGTCTGCTTAGAAGGCAGATGCTCTATCCAGCTGAGCTACGCGACCAATTTTAAGCGCAAAAATAGAAAAAATGTTGGATATCCTAACAATCTTTTATTTTTAGTGTAAATTGGTAAGTAAATTAATAATACTTATGATCTGTAGAAGCCTTTTTTTATCATTTATTTTAATATTAAATGCAGTAGTATTAAATGCTCAAACTGCACCTTTAAATATCCAACAAGTTTCACACGTACCCAATAGTTCATTTATGGTACCATCCGACTTAAACGATATTTGGGGATGGGTTGATAGTGCAGGAAACGAATATGCTATTGTAGGAACCAATGAAGGTACTTCGATCTTTGATCTTTCCAATCCCTCTTTTCCTCAAGAGGTTTTATTTGTTCAAGGAATGAACTCTATTTGGAGAGATGTAAAAACCTATGGGAATTATGCTTACGTAACTACTGAAGCTTTAAATGGATTGTTAATTATAGATTTATCCAATCTTCCTGATAGTACTAATACTAGCACTTATTTATACACTGGTCCTGCCAATGCTCAATGGCAAAGTGCACATAATTTGTTCATTGATGATAGGGGATACGCTTATATTTTTGGTGCTAACAGAGGATCAGGAGGTGCAATAATTTTAGATTTAAATCAAGATCCTACAAACCCTGTAGAAGTGGCAGATATTAATAACTGGTACTGTCACGATGGAATGGCAAAGGGAGACACTCTTTTTTTAGCTAATGGAAATAATTCTATTTTCTCTATTTGGGATGTTTCTGTTCCATCTTCTCCAGTTTTATTAGCCCAAAATCAAACAGTTGGTTATTATTCTCACAACATCTGGTCATCGGACGATGGAAATTATATCTATACTACTGAGGAGGACAATGGTGGGCATTTGTCAGAGTTCGATATAACAGATTTTAATAACATTGACTTAACTGACAAAATTCAAGCAGAACCGGGAAACAATGTAATGCCTCACAATGCGTTTTACATGGACGATTACATAATCAATTCTTATTACACAACAGGAATCCAGCTTTTTGATGTAAAGAGTAAAGGTAACATAGTAAATGTTGGACATTTTGATACTTCTCCTAATTATTCTGGTCCCAACTCCAATGGTTGCTGGGGTGTTTATCCGTATTTACCTAGTGGGTTAATTATTGCTTCTGATATTGAAGAGGGTTTATATGTACTTAATCCCGATTACAAAAGAGCAGCTTATTTAGAGGGGGTAATAACTGATGCAGCTACCAACTCACCAATAAGTGGAGTAGATGTCGAAATTTTGAACAACAATAACAACACCACAGTTTCTAAAGTAGGAGGCACTTATAAAATGGGAACCTTACAATCTGGGAGTTATAATGTTGTGTTTTCTCATCCGTTATATCGTTCAGATACAATAAATCAAGTTGTTCTTCAAAATGATTCAATAACATTACTTGACATTTTAATGTACTCTTTAACCCCATTAAATCTTAATGTTGAGAG
>JAQXDK010000019.1 GCA_029251405.1 Flavobacteriales bacterium | reverse complement strand
GGCATTTGGCCTCCTTCAAATCCGATTTTGGATTTGTAACCAGATCTTGATTTAGCTCCTTTATGACCTCTTGTTGATGTGCCACCATGACCAGACCCTTGTCCTCTACCAACTCTTTTTTTCGCTTTTGTCGATCCTTCTGCAGGTTTTAAAGTATGTAATTTCATAATTACTTAATTTATTTGTAAATTATTTTTCAATTTTTAATAAATGTCCAACTTTATCAACCATACCTAAAATTTGTGGGGTTGCTTCATGTTCAACAGTTTTATTCAATTTTCCAAGACCTAGAGCTTGAAGAGTTAACTTCTGTCTTGAAGGTCTGTTAATTGCACTTTTAATTTGAGTTACTTTAATTTTTGCCATAATGTGCTTAATTATCCGTTAAATACTTTATCAATGCTTACACCCCTTTGTTGAGCTACACTATTGGCATCTCTTAAAGAAAGTAAAGCATTTACTGTAGCTTTAACCACATTGTGTGGATTCGAAGAACCTTGTGATTTAGCCAATACATTTTTTATTCCAGCACTTTCTAAAACTGCACGCATAGCTCCACCAGCTATTACTCCTGTACCAGCAGAAGCAGGCTTCAAGAAAACTTGTGCACCAGAAAACTTAGATTTGATAGCATGTGGTAGGGTATCATTGACGATGGCAACCCTTTTAAGGTTCTTTTTTGCGTCTTCAACCGCTTTCGAAATTGCTTCAGTTACTTCGTTAGCTTTACCTAAACCATGACCAACAATACTTTTTTCGTCACCAACTACAACTATAGCAGAAAAACTAAAGTGTCTACCACCTTTGGTCACTTTTGTTACTCTGTTAATAGCAACTAATCTATCTTTTAATTCTACGTCTGTAGCTCTTACTGATTTTTCCGTTTCCATTATTCTTCTGTATTAAAATTTTAATCCGTTTTCTCTTGCTGATTCAGCAAATGCTTTAACTCTTCCATGATACAAATAACCATTTCTATCAAAAACTATTTCTTTAATTCCAGCTTTTATTGCATTCTCTGCTATTATTTTTCCAATAGTTTTGGCCTGGTCAATTTTATTTCCTTTTTGATCTTTATCTTTTTCAAAAGAAGATGCTGATGCTAAAGTAACACCGTTGACGTCATCGATCAACTGGGCGTAAATTTGCTTGTTACTTCTAAAAACGCTAAGTCTAGGTCTAGAAGGAGTGCCAGAGATGTTTTTTCGGATTCTTTTTTTAATTCTGAATCTTCTATTAGCTTTTAAATTACTCATTTTTTTAAAATTATTTTGCTGCAGTTTTACCTGCTTTTCTTCTAATTACTTCACCTTTAAATATTACGCCTTTTCCTTTGTAAGGTTCTGGTTTTCTGAATGATCTTATTTTAGCAGCAACTTGACCAATTAATTGTTTATCAAATGACTCTAACTTTATATGAGGATTTTTTCCTTTTTCAGTAGTAGCTGTGAGTTTAACTTCTTGGGGCAATTCGAAAACTATTGGGTGCGAAAATCCTAGAGAAAGTTCTAATTTTTGTCCTTGAGCTTTAGCACGATAACCTACACCGACTAATTCTTGCTCAATAACAAAACCCTTGGAAACACCTTCAATCATGTTATTAATTAAAGATCTATAAAGTCCGTGCAAAGATCTAATGTCTTTATCGTCACTTGATCTTGAAAGGGTGATTTCTCCCTCGTTGTGAGTAATTTTAATAGCAGCATTTACTGTTTGTTTTAACTCTCCTAATTTACCTTTTACAGTAACCATATTTTCAGCTGAAATACTTATCTCAACTCCTTCTGGTACTACTACAGGTGCATTTCCAATTCTTGACATTTCTTATAATTTAATCAACGTAGCAAAGTACTTCACCACCAATTTTTTGTTTTCTTGCTTCTTTATCAGTTATTAATCCCCTAGAAGTTGACACAATCGCAATTCCTAAACCGTTTAAAACTCTGGGGAGGGTATCGACACCAGAATATTTTCTTAAACCTGGCTTACTTATTCTAGTAAGATTTTGAATAGCTGAATCTTTAGTCTTATTATTATACTTCAATGCGATTTTAATAATACCCTGCTTATTATCTTCAATAAACTTAAAGTTCAGGATATAACCTTGATCCATAAGGATTTGAGTAATTGCCTTTTTGACATTTGAACCAGGGATTTCCACCACTTTGTGCTTTGCAGCTATCGCGTTTCTTACTCTTGTAAGGTAATCTGAAATTGGATCTGTAACCATTTTTCTTTTTTTTAATATTTTTTTACCAACTAGCTTTAGTGATTCCAGGAATTTTACCAGCAACTGCCATTTCTCTAAAAGTAACTCTAGAAATACCAAACTGCCTCATGTACCCTCTAGGTCTTCCAGTAAGTTGACATCTGTTATGTTTTCTTACTGACATCGAGTTTTTTGGAAGCTTCTGTAATTTAAACATTGCATCCCAATCACCTTCACTTTGAGCTTTTCTTAAAACAGCTCTTCTTTCATCGTACTGAGCGGCAAGTTTTGCTCTTTTTCGCTCTTTAGCTTTCATTGATTCTTTAGCCATAATTCTTTGTCTTTATTTTTTTTCGAATGGAAAACCAAACTCAGTTAATAACGCTTTTCCTTCTTCAGTAGAATTGGCGCTTGTTACTATTGTAATATCCATTCCTAAAATCTTCTTTACCTTATCAATATCAATTTCTGGGAAAATAATACTTTCTTTTACCCCAATAGTAAAGTTACCTCTGCCATCTCCTTTAGATTTAACTCCTCTAAAATCTCTGGTTCTAGGTAAAGCAACTGAAATCAATCTATCCAAAAATTCATACATTTTATCTCTACGCAAAGTTACTTTAGTACCAATCGGCATCCCTTTTCTTAACTTAAAATTGGATACATCTTTCTTAGAATTAACTATTAAAGCTTTTTGACCCGCTATTTCAGATAAATCGTTAACTGCATTTTCGATTAATTTCCTATCAGAAACTGCCTCTCCAACTCCTTGGCTAATGACAATTTTTTCAACCATAGGAACTTCCATTAAAGATTTGTATTTAAACTTCTCTTTTAATACAGGAACAATCTCATTCATGTATTTATCTCTTAATCTTGGTGTGTAACTCATGATACTATCTCCTCTCCTGATTTTTTTGCAAATCTAACTAACTTACCATTCTCACCTAACTTTCTACCAACTTTTGTTGTCTCTCCATTATGAACTATTGCAACATTTGAGATATGTAAACTTCTATCTTTATCAATAATTCCACCATCTGGGTTAGCTTTATCACTTTGTGGTTTAACATGTTTTTTGTTAACAACTGAAAGACCTTCTATAAAAACTCTTTCTTTAACATAGTCAACATCAAGTATCACTCCTTGCTGACCTAAAGCAGCTCCAGCAATAACCTTGACCGTATCTCCTTTTTTTATTTTAAATTTCTTTTGCATTACTCTTAAATTATAATACTTCCGGTGCCAAAGACACTATTTTCATAAATTGCTTTTCTCTTAACTCTCTTGCTACAGGACCAAAAATTCTTGTTCCTCTCATCTCTCCTCCATCATTCAATAACACAACAGCGTTGTTATCAAATCTTATGTAAGAACCATCGTTTCTTCTAACTTCTTTTTTAGTTCTAACTACTACTGCCCTTGAAACTTGTCCTTTTTTGACATTACCAGAAGGAGTAGCATCCTTAACTGTAATAACAACTTGGTCTCCAATTGAAGCATATCTTCTCTTAGTGCCTCCAAGTACTCTTATTACAAGGACTTCTTTGGCTCCACTGTTATCTGCTACTAATAATCTACTTTCTTGTTGTACCATTTTTAATTATTTAGCTTTTTCAAGTATTTCAACTAATCTCCAATTCTTTCTTTTACTGAGTGGTCTTGTTTCCATTATTTTCACTGTATCACCTTCTGTGCATTCATTTTTTTCATCATGAGCTACAAATGAGGTACTTTTCTTTAGAAACTTACCATATTTAGGGTGCTTTTCTTTTCTTTCAACCATAACTACGATGGATTTATCCATTTTGGAACTGGTTACTAAACCTATTCTTTCTTTTCTTAAATTTCTCATAGCTATTAATTAGTAGTTTGTTGTAATTCTCTTTTTTTAATCTCTGTGTTAATCCTAGCCACATTCCTTCTAACAGCTCTTATTTGAAGAGGATTTTCTAATTCAGCAGTTTTATGGTTCATCTTCAGCTTTTTAAGCTCACCTTCGGTGTTAACCAGCATCTCCTGAAGCTCTTCAGCAGATAAACTATTTAATTTTATGTTAAATTCTTTGCTTTTCACTTTTCAATACTTTTCAATTAACAAAATCATTTCTTACTACAAACTTAGTCTTTAAAGGAAGTTTTTGAGAAGCTAATCTCATCGCTTCTTTAGCAACTTCATAAGGTACTCCGTCAGCTTCAAATAAAACTCGGCCAGGTCTAATAACTGCAACCCAATGATCCAGTGCTCCTTTACCCTTACCCATTCTAACCTCGGCAGGTTTATTAGTTATAGGCTTGTCAGGAAAAATTCTGATCCAAACCTTACCTTCTCTTTTCATATACCTAGTAACAGCAATTCGGGCAGCTTCAATTTGTCTTGAAGTTAAAAACCCCTCATCCATAGACTTAATTCCAAAAGATCCAAAGGCAATTTGATGACCCCTTTGGGCATTCCCTTTAATCTTTCCTTTTTGCTGCTTTCTATGTTTGGTCTTCTTAGGTTGTAACATAACTATCTAATTATCTTTTTCTTTTATCGTTATTTGGCTTTCTAGTACTCATTCCAAAATTTGGAGATAAATCTCTTTTTCCGTAAACCTCACCTTTACAAATCCAAACTTTAATTCCTATTAATCCATAGGTTGTTAATGCTTCTGAAAGTGCATAGTCGACATCTGCTCTTAATGTATGTAACGGAATTCTGCCATCTTTATACATTTCACTTCTTGCCATTTCTGCCCCATTTAATCTTCCTGAAATTTTAACTTTCACTCCTTCTGCACCCATTCTCATAGTTGATGCAATAGACATTTTAATAGCTCTTCTAAAAGAAATTCTAGCTTCAATTTGTCTTGCAATACTATCAGCGACTAATTTTGCATCTAACTCAGGTCTCTTGATTTCAAAAATATTAATTTGAACCTCTTTAGCAGTTAATTTTTTTAACTCCTCCTTTAGTTTATCAACTTCAGATCCTGCTTTTCCAATGATTACACCAGGTCTTGCAGTGTTGATGGTAATGGTGATTAACTTAAGGGTTCTTTCAATAATAATTTTTGATATACTTGCTTTTTGAAGACGAGCATATAAATATTTTCTTATTTTTTCATCTTCTACTAACTTTGCAGAATAATCTTTTCCACCGTACCAGTTTGAATCCCATCCTTTGATGAATCCTAATCTATTTCCTATAGGGTTGGTTTTTTGTCCCATGCTTTATTTTTAAGCTTTATCTATTATTAATGTTACATGATTAGATCTTTTTCTAATCCTATGAGCTCTACCTTGTGGTGCGGCCTGAATTCTTTTAAGCATTCTTGCACTGTCAACGTTAATGCTTTTAACTACTAAATTTGCTGATGTTGCATCTTCACCATCATTCTTTTGCTCCCAATTATTGATAGCAGATAATAATAGTTTTTCTAAATTTCTTGAAGCATGTTTTGGGCTAAATTTTAAAATATTTAATGCCTTGTAAACATCTTCACCTCGCACCAAATCAGCAACAAGCCTCATTTTTCTTGGAGATGTAGGGCAACTGTTTAACTTAGCAATTGCTTGAGTTTTTCTTGCCTCTTTTATTTTTTCTGAACTATTTCTTTTTCTTGCACCCATTTCTAAGTTTTAAAGCTTAATTATTTTCTCTTTCCTCCGTGACCTCTAAAATTTCTTGTAGGAGCAAATTCTCCTAATTTATGACCTACCATATTTTCAGTAACAAAAACAGGTATAAATTTCATTCCGTTATAAACAGCTATTGTTAAATTAACAAAGTCTGGAGTTATTGTAGAAGCTCTTGACCAAGTTTTAATGACAGTCTTTTTTGAAGATTCTTTTGCTTCTTCAACTCTTTTCATTAATTTATAATGAACAAACGGTGGTTTTTTTAATGATCTAGACATTTCTTATTTCTTTTTTCTATCAATAATAAATCTGTTGGAAGATTTTGTTTTACTTCTTGTTTTGTATCCTTTTGCTGGAAGACCCTTTCGAGACCTTGGATGACCTCCAGAAGCTCTACCTTCTCCACCACCCATTGGGTGATCTACAGGATTCATTACAACACCTCTTACTCTTGGGCGTCTTCCTAACCATCTCTTTCTTCCTGCTTTTCCAGAAACCTGAAGACTATTTTCAGAATTCGATACAGAACCTATTGTTGCAATGCAAGTAATCAATACCATTCTTACTTCACCAGAAGGTAATTTCACTATCGCATATTTTCCGTCTCTTGCATTTAACTGTGCAAATGATCCTGCGCTTCTAGCAATAGCTGCACCTTTACCTGGAGTCATTTCAATATTATGAATAATAGTTCCAAGAGGAATATCTTTTAGATAAAGAGCATTTCCAACCTCTGGTGTTGCTTTACTACCTGACGAAACTGTTTGACCAACTTGTAAACCTTCTGGAGCAACAATGTATCTTTTTTCACCATCAGCATAAAATAATAGAGCGATACGAGCAGTTCTATTCGGATCGTACTCAATCGAATGAACTTTCGCTGGAATCTCGTGCTTGTTTCTTTTAAAGTCAATAACTCTATATTTTCTTTTATGACCGCCGCCAATATAACGCATGGTCATTTTACCAGAATTATTCCTACCACCACTTTTACCGGAACCTTTTGTTAAAGATTTTTCTGGTTTACTTGCAGTAACCTCATTGTAATCACTAACTAATTTGTGACGTTGTCCGGGCGAAGTTGGTTTGAATTTTTTTAAGCTCATCTTAGTTAATTTCTATAAATTAAATATTTTCATACAAATCAATTGTATCACCAGAATCTAGAGTAACAATTGCTTTTTTAATCAATCTTGTTCTTTGAAATGACACGCCCTTATTGGTGTATTTCATTTTTCTTTTACCACCACCATGTTTCATGGTATTAACAGCTTTTACATTTACTCCATAAGCACTTTCAATAGCCTTTTTTATCTGGATCTTGTTGGCATCATTTTTAACTTCAAAAGCATATCTGTTGAGTTTTTCACCTAGATCAGCCATCTTTTCAGTTAATATGGGTTTGATTATAATATTGTCCATTATTATGCTTTAAATTGTTTTTCTATTTGAGTGAAAGCCTTTTCTGAAATAATAAGCTTTGTAGAATGTAAAATATCATAGGTATTTAACATGTCTGCAGTAATCACTTTAGTATTTGAAAGATTTCTAGAAGATAAAAAAGTGTTTTTATCATTTTCACTGGTAACAAATAATGTTTTGTCGCCTTCAACTTTTAAATTACTGAGTATTGAGACAAAATCTTTTGTTTTTGGAGATTTAAAAGAAAGTTCTTCTAATGCAATTATGTTTTCTTCTTTTGCTTTGTAAGAAAGCGCTGATTTTCTAGCGAGAACTTTTAATTTTTTATTTAGTTTAAAACCGTAAACTTTTGGTCTAGGACCGAAGACTCTACCACCACCACGAAATAAAGGGTTTTTGATAGAACCAGCTCTTGCAGTACCTGTCCCTTTTTGTTTTTTGATTTTCCTTGTACTTCCTATAATCTCTCCTCTTTCCCTAGCTTGGTGAGTACCTTGTCTCTGATTAGCTAAATACTGTTTAACATCTAAATAGATAGCATGATCGTTAGGATCAACTGCAAAAATTCTATCGTTTAGCTTTACCTTCTTGGTTGTAGCCTTACCTTCTTTATTTAAAACTTTTACTTCCATTATTTCTCAACTATTAAATAAGAACCTTTTGAACCAGGAACAGAACCTTTAACAATAATTATGTTCTTGTCAGAAATTACTTTAAGAACTTGTAAATTGATTGATTTGACTCTATCTCCACCTGTTCTACCACCCATTTTCATTCCTTTAAATACTCTAGCAGGATAAGAAGCTGCACCAATAGATCCAGGAGCCCTCATTCTGTTATGCTGACCGTGAGTTGCTTGACCAACACCACCAAAACCGTGTCTTTTAACTACACCTTGAAATCCTTTACCTTTTGAAGTACCCACAACATCAACAAATTCACCTTCTTGAAATTGATCAACGGTGACGGAATCTCCAAGATTTACATCATTAATTCCATGAAATTCAACAATCTTTCTCTTAGGTGATGTTTTTGCCTTAGCAAAATGTCCTAACATTGCTTTTGGAGTATTTTTCTCTTTTTTGTCTTCGAAACCTAATTGAATAGATTCATACCCATCTTTTTCTTGCGTTTTAATTTGAGTCACGACGCAAGGTCCTGCTTCAATTATTGTGCATGGTAAATTTTTACCCTCGGCACTGTAAACGCTAGTCATCCCTATTTTTTTACCTATGATACCAGCCATCTTGATATTTATTTTATACTTTAATTTCTACATCTACACCACTTGGTAGTTCTAATTTCATTAGGGCATCAATAGTCTTCGAAGAAGAACTATAGATATCCATTAATCTTTTATAAGCACAAAGTTGAAATTGCTCTCTTGCTTTTTTATTAACATGAGGGGATCTCAAAACTGTGTAAATTCTTTTATGTGTTGGTAGTGGAATTGGACCACTTACAATTGCACCTGTTGACTTAACTGTTTTAACGATTTTTTCAGCAGATTTATCTACTAAGTTATGATCGTAGGATTTTAATTTTATTCTTATTTTTTGACTCATTTCAATTTTAGTTAAGAAGTTACAGTACCTTTTGATTTAGCTATTACGTCTTCGGAAATATTCTTTGGAGCATCAGCATAATGTGAAAATTCCATACTAGATGTTGCTCTTCCCGAAGTTATAGTTCTAAGCTGTGTTACATATCCAAACATTTCAGATAAAGGAACCTTAGCTTTTACAACTTTAGATCCTGCCCTATCATCCATTCCTTCAATAAGACCTCTTCTTCTATTTAGATCGCCTACAACGTCGCCCATATTAGCCTCAGGAGTAACGACTTCAATTTTCATCATAGGTTCTAGAATAACTGGACTACATTTTGGTAATGCTGTTCTATAAGCTAATTTAGCACACAACTCAAATGAAAGTGAATCTGAATCAACTGCATGAAATGAACCATCAGTTAAGGTTACTTTCATGTTATCTACTGGATAACCAGCAAGAACACCATTATTCATAGAATCCTTAAAACCTTTTTCAACAGACGGAATATATTCTTTAGGAATATTTCCACCTTTAATTTTATTCTCAAATATCAATCCAGGATTTTCAGCATCTCCAGGCTCAATTGTGAATACTATATCGGCGAATTTTCCTCTACCTCCAGACTGTTTTTTATAAACTTCTCTATGGTCGGCTCCAGAGCTAATCGCCTCTTTGTAAGCTACTTGTGGAGCGCCTTGATTACATTCGACCTTAAATTCTCTCTTTAATCTATCAATAATTATGTCTAGGTGTAATTCACCCATTCCAGAAATTATAGTTTGACCAGAATCTTCGTCTGTCTTTACTTGGAATGTTGGATCTTCTTCTGATAATTTAGATAAAGCTAAGCCTAATTTATCAACATCTGCTTGCGTTTTTGGCTCTATAGCTAAACCGATTACAGGCTCTGGAAAATCCATCGATTCTAATACGATGTGCTTTTTCTCATCACAAAGAGTATCACCTGTTTTAATATCCTTAAAACCAACCAAAGCACCAATGTCACCTGCATCTAAAGAAGGAATTTGGTTTTGCTTGTTAGCATGCATTTGGAAAATTCTTGAAATTCTTTCTTTTTTAGTAGTTCTGGTGTTGTATACATACGAACCCGAGGTTAATTTTCCTGAGTATGCTCTGGTAAAACAAAGTCTTCCAACGAAGGGATCTGTAGCAATTTTAAAAGCTAGAGAACTAAAAGGTTCATTTACAGATGGTTTTCTACTAATCTCTTCACCACTATCAGGATCTGTTCCAGTGATAGCTTCAATATCTAAAGGAGAAGGAAGAATTTCCATAACCATATCAAGCATAGTTTGAACACCTTTATTTTTAAAAGCAGAACCACACATCATCGGAACAACTTTTCCAGCGATTGTAGCTTCTCTTAATGCATCTAAAATTTCTCTTTCAGTTAGTGAATTTTCATCCTCAAAATATTTTTCTAATAAATTGTCATCGAATTCAGCCACTGCTTCTAACAATTCTCCTCTAAGAGCTCTTGCTTCATCGATAATATCAGCAGGAATTTCGATTTCTTTAAAAGTCATACCCATATCATCTTCATTCCAGACAATACCTTTGAAGTTAATTAAATCGACAACACCTTTAAAATCATCCTCTGCACCAATATTGATTTGAAGCGGAAGAGCGTGGCTTCCAAGCATTTCCTTAACCTGTTTACACACGTTTAAGAAATCTGCACCTTGACGATCCATTTTGTTTACAAAACCTATTCTTGGAACATTATAATTATTTGCTAATCTCCAGTTGGTTTCAGATTGTGGTTC
>JAQXDK010000015.1 GCA_029251405.1 Flavobacteriales bacterium | reverse complement strand
CTTTATCCTTACTTTTGCCAAATGGAAAATTTTAAAGCATTAGGAATAAAATCTAATTTAATTAAAGGATTGAATGAATTAGGAATCATTAATCCTACTCAAATACAAGCTCAAGTTATACCTTTATTATTAGTAGAAAATATTGATTTGGTTGGACAAGCCCAAACAGGAACAGGTAAAACAGCTGCTTTTGGTTTACCACTTTTGCATAAAATTGATCCTAAAAAAAAACATGTGCAAGGTTTAATATTGTGTCCTACTCGTGAGCTGTGCAAACAAGTTGCTAAGCAATTATTTCGATTTATTAAATATTCCGATAAGATTTTTGTAGAAGCAGTATATGGAGGCAGCAGTATTGACAAGCAAATTGCAAACCTTACTCGAACAACACATATAGTAGTAGCTACTCCAGGTCGTTTGATTGATCTGGCGAAAAGAAAATCAGTTGATTTACAAAAAGTAAAAACAGTTATTTTAGATGAAGCGGATGAAATGCTTAGCATGGGATTCAAAAAAGAATTGGATGAAATTTTAGAATTTTTATCTGAAGTAGAAAGTAAGTGGCTATTTTCTGCTACTATGCCAGATGGCATTAAGCAAATTGTAAATGAGCATATGAATACTAATGCACACAGAATTACTGTGAGTGGGAGTAATGTTGTGAATACAAAAATTGACCATAAGTTTGTACTATGTGAGGATGCAGAAAAGTTTAATATTCTTTTGCAATTTTTGAATTCAGTAAAAGGACAAAGAGGAATTATTTTTTGCAGAACTCGAAAAGAAACCAAAACCCTTGCCGCTAAATTGATTGCCAAAAATATGCGTTCTGATGCTATCCATGGTGATTTGTTACAAAAGGAAAGAGATAAAGTAATGCGTGCTTTCAAAAATGAAAATCTAAGCACTATTGTAGCAACTGATATTGCAGCAAGAGGAATTGACATGTTGGATTTAACTTTTGTAGTGCATTATCAACTTCCTGATCAAGATGAATATTATACCCATAGAAGTGGTAGAACGGCTCGTGCAGGTAAAGAAGGAATCTCCTTGGTTTTAGCCAATACTTATGAAATCAAAAAAATTAGAAATTATGAGAAATATTTAAGAATCTCTTTCTCAAAAGTAAAAGTTATTAAGTAGTTAATTTTCTAATAATTTTTAGATGGATTTTTAGTGGAGAATTAGTTTAAAACAACTGTTTCTCAAGTTTTTTTTTAAAATCATTTAATTTTTAGTGGATTAAATTTAAAATTGGATTTAACCTTTTGGTTTGAAGTTTATTTTTTAACTTTTCTTAACCTATTATTTTATTGCATAAATATTTACTCTATTGAAACAATTGTAAAGTTCAGAAAATCAATAAAAAGAATCTAATAGATATATTACGTAGGATTTTGTATTTGTTAATGTTTAAATACAATTTTAAAAAATTAACGTCACAAGTATTAAAGCAATAATTTAATCAGAAATCAAATATTTTAACTTATATTTCACAATATGAGGTTTTTTCTTTTAACAATATTTATTTTTAGCAATTTGCCTCTTTTTTCTCAAGATTTTTCAGAAATAAAAAAAAAAGATTTATTAAAAGTTTCTGGTTCAATTGGAGCTGTTTCTACTTATTATAACGGACCATCTGAGAGAGTTCCTTTTTTTTGGCAACTACAAGCTAACTTAAATATTACTACTCCAATATTAAGTATACCAATTTCTTTTGTCTTAAATCAGCAACAAAAATCTTTTGGATATCCAAAACAACCTTTTAATCAGTATGGGTTAAGTCCTAAGTACAAATCAATTACTCTCCATTTGGGTTATAGATCAATGCGATTTTCAGAATTTTCTTTAAGTGGAAATCAATTTTTTGGTCTAGGGTTAGAGATAGCACCAAAAGATAAGAAGTTTAAATATAAATGTTTGATGGGAAGGTTCTCAAAAGCAATATTTGGTGACACAGTTGATGTTATTTTAGGAGCTATTCCAACTTTTGAAAGAAGAGGTTTGGGTAATCACTTAGAATTAGGTTCTGCATCTAACAATATTTCATTTTTACTTTTTAAAGCAAAGGATGACGCTAACTCTATTTCTAGCTTATACGACTCAAGCGTTGTTTTTAGACCTGCAGAAAATTTAATTTTTGGTGTTACTACTAAACAGAAAATAAATAAGAATTTAAGTTTTGATTCTGAAATTGACTGGAGTGCCTATACAAATAATATTAGAAATCCTGAAACTGTAATTCAAGGATATTCTTATTTAAATAATTTAGGTTCTTTATTTTATGCTAATAATACAACAACTTTTAATAACGCTGTTTCAACTAACTTAAAATATACTAAAAATAATATTGGGTTAAAATTTGGTTACCGAAGAATCGCACCTGAATACAAAACAATGGGCTCAGTATATTTAAATAACGATTTTGAAGATTTAACTTCATCCTTAGCCTATAAGTTATTTAAAAATAAATTAAATTTTAATTTAACAGGTGGTTTACAACGAAATAATCTGAATTCGGATAAAGTCACAGAAATGCTTAGAAAAATTTATGCAATTTCTGCAAATTTTCTTCCAAATAGTAAATGGAATTTCAATCTTCAATATTCGAATTTTAATGCCAGTACACAAAAAACTTTAGTTACACAAATGGATACTAGTCTAGTACCTCTATCAATTAAAAACTATGCTCAGGTTACTGAAAGTGCTGCCTTACAGGTTATGTTTAATAATCCATCTCAAAAAAATACTTTCACATCTTTCTTATCATCAAATTATCAAAATGCTAAAGTTAGTGTTGATGATACAACGACTAGTGACGCAACATTTTATAATACTTCACTTGGATCATCAATAAACTGGATAAAGATTAAAACATCCTTGAGTTTACTTGTTAACGCAAATCTTAACATTAGTGAAAATCCAAATGCTTCAACTTTAGGTCCTTCTCTTGTTATTTCTAAAACTTTTTTAAAAACACCAATAAATACTAATTTTTCGGTTGCTCTATTACAATCTTTTATAGAAAATCAACCATTAGGCTTGGTCACAACAGGAAATTTTTCGGCTAATTATAGACATAAAGAAAAACATGCATTTTCAATGAGTTTAGTTCTTGCAAATAGATTAAAAGTAAATAAAAGGGAGACAGAATTTATTACTTCGTTAACCTATAACTATACATTTTAATGAAATTAAACTTTAAAAACATTTTAATTTTAATTTCATTTATAAGTATCCATATAATTGGTAGTTCTCAAATCTATCCTGTAAATGCTTACATAAATCCAATTCAGTCTTCATCTATTATTTATTCTGATTATTTTGCTGTCGGTTCTGAAGATTTAAAAATAAATGTTTCTCTTTTAGATATTAATGAAATAAACTGGCCAGTTTATTTATCAATTCAAATTGAAGATGAAATAAATGGTCTTAAAATTTCAACAAAACCAGGGTTCAAACCTCCTTCTCCAATTTATTTAAATGGTGGTCAAATTTTATCACTTAGTGGATCAGATTTATATCAATATTTAAACTTGTCAAATGTTGATTTACAGGGAATAACACCAGCAGTCATCGGAGCTAGTGGAAAACTACCTGAAGGCTTTTATAAATTTACAGTAAAAGTTTTTGATTACCCTAGCGGAGTGAAGGTATCTAATGATGTTCCAACTTATGCTGCTTTGTTACTTGATCCTCCTCCAATAATTTTACAACCTTCTTGTGAAGATGTAATTATTCCAAGTGCTGTTCCATTTATCCCATTTAACTGGCAACTCAGTGCATTTCCTAATTCTTCTAACGTACACTATGTATTTAGTATTTTTCAAGTCACATCTGAAGATGTTGATCCCTATTTCGCAGTCCAAAACAACAAAGCTTTAAAAGTATATGAATCTGGTTATGAGTCTCTTAGTTCATTTAATTTAGATCTTAATACCACTCAATTAATTGCAGGAGAAAAATATGTTTTTAGAGTAAGAGCAGTTGATGATGACTATGGGTTTGGAGGAATTCCAGTATCTTCTTTTTCTAATAATGGATACAGTGAATGGTGTTGGTTTTACTATGGTTATCCAAAAGACGGCTTTATCCCTATTCAAGCTCCAGAAAATAACTATTCTTTTGGTAAACAAGATTTTGTTTTTTTGAGTTGGGGATTATCTGATGCTGCAGTTAATAATCAAAACTTTGAATACCGTGTTAAAATTCATGAAATATTTGATGGTCAGGATTCCATAACAGCTTTTCAGAACAATCCAATTTGGAATGAATATATTACACCCCCTTCTTATTCAACAAGTGGTTACAGTTTGCAGGTGAGTGATGACTTAGGTAAAGATAAAAAATATGCCTGGAAGGTTGAAGGGTACAGCGATAATCAATTAGTTGCTAATAGTGAAATTTATACATTTTCAACTCCTTCATTTTTAGAAGAATTTAAAGCAGGTTCTTCAATAATTAAAGTATTGTCAATAAATAATAAAGACTTTAATAACTTAAGTGGAACATGTAGGGTTTTCTTATCTGAAAATGGTGATGAATATGTAGATGTTGACTTTAATAATTTAAAACTTCGAGCTGTTGGAAATACCTATAACCTTATTGAAGGAGAAATTGAATTTGATCTTTCTGATAGAAATGATTTAGAATTAAATCCCTTAGTTCAAGAAAATGGAAATGCTTTTTTTATTTATATAAAAGGTAAAATAGTACCAAATATGGGGTTGAAGGTTTATGGAAATATTAAATGGCCTTTACCACATGCGGTAATCAGTTCAAGTCCACAAAATGTTTTATCAAAAAACAGTTGGTTTTACTTATCTTCAGACTACAAGTTGTCTGGACAAACCAATTTAATCGACACAAATTATTTTACATTATTAGATCCTTTAAATTTCAGATTCGAATTTTCCTCCCAATCTTCAATTTCAATTAATTCAAATAATTATTCAACGAATCTTTTTGGTAAAATAATAAATGATAATATAAAAACTAACGACGGCTTACCCTATAGTTTTAATTTCTCATATCTAAAACAAGTTTCTTATTTTCAGATAAATAATATTTTAAGTTCAACAGTGAATTTTTTAAAACCTTTTGAAAATATTAATATTGGTTTTATCCCTAAATCTGCAATAATTGATTTTTCTGAAACTCAATCACCAGGAAAATTATCAAATGATTACCCATGGAAAGGTATTTATATTCCGAATTTTTCATCAAAATTATATGAAAATAATTTTGATCCATCTAATCAAGTTAAAATTCCAAATAATATTGAGTATGATGATGACCTTGATGGAGATAATAAATTCTGGATTAATTCTCAAGGTTTACAGTTTGAATATACATTTTCAACAGCAGGTTATGACAATATTAAGTTCAACGATTTTTTAACAGAAATAAACGCAGTTATTGATATTCAGGATAACTCCGTTAAAAATTCTTCTTTAAACGGAAATATCAAAATCCCTTTTATTAGCAAGACAGATGATTTTATTTATACAATTCCAATTGTTGGTGATGGTCTTCAGGAAGGTTTTTTAAACGAAGATATCACTTTAAAAACAGTAGAATTGAATCCGTTTGGAGGTGATAACAGAGTGAATATTACTCTAAACAGAGCAGTTTTTAAAGAAAATAACAGACTAGAATTAGAAGTTGATGCAGAAATTCCAGCCTTTTCAGCAAACGTCTCTGCTATTGATGATTTTAGGCTTTATGGGAATGGATATATTGGAATTGGTGGAATTAATGGATCAAAACAACTGTCTAGTCAGGTAACTGGTGTATACAAAGGTTATACTGCTTTTATACAAGAAGTTGGAGCCTCATTTTCTAACGGAAATTATTCATTTTCATATGTTGCAGCTATGGACTTAGGTGATGATGTAAAAGGTGATAATGGCTCTCCTCTTTTATCTGTCTCCTCTTCCAAACCTGCTGGAGATAATATGGAAATACTTTCTAGTGATGACAATCCAATTCCTGAACCGTCAATTGCTGTACCAGTTAGCGATAATTCCTCAATGGAACTACAAACTATTGATATGCATATTGTTGTTAATAATCCTATTGTGGAGCTTGAAGGAGATTTAGCAATTAAACAAAATGATCCAGATTGGGGAACATGTTTCAAAGGTGGCATTAATGGAAAATTAAAGATTCCATCAGAAATTGGTATGGGGGCTAACATGATTTTAGGAAATAAGAACGATATGGATTATTGGTACTTTGACGCTTGGTTTAATGATACTCAGGGAATGGGAGTTTCTGTTTTTGGTTCTTTTAATTTAGTTGCATTAGAAGGAAGAGTATACAGGCATATGTCTCTAGATGAAAATATTAACGATTATACCATAAACCCTGCTGTTGATTTTGGAGCGGGTTTATTTATGCAGATTATTGATAACGGCGGTGGTAAAATGTTTGCTGCAGATATTGGAGCTACAGTAGAAGTTACTGGTGACGATTTTGTTGTTCAAATGGAAGGTGATTTATCTATGATTAATGATAATGGAAGATCACCATCTACTGGAAGTGGTGCTTTGATGCAAGCTGCTGGTGAAGTTGTTGCTGATGAATTATTAAATGCAATTGGACCAATAAGCATGGATATTCCAATAGCTTCGGGGAATCTTAAAGTTACCGCTTCTGGTTCTAAATCTGGAGCACTTGAATATACTGAGTCTAATTTACTAGTTGGTTTTAATGCAGATGTAGCTTCAATTCCTTCCATCGGGTTTGACTATAAAAATGCTAATGACGATTTTCATTTTGATGCAGCTGCTGATGGTAATTTTGGTTTAGACTTAGACGTTTCAGGAAAATCTTTATCAATGGGTGTATCTGGAAATAGCAGTGGCTATTTTAATATGAATTATGACAATGTTTCATTTTCTTCTAATGTTAATAGGCTTAATAAAACGGGTACTTTTGACTTCTCTGTAGATGAAATGTCTTTAGGTTTTGGAGTTCAAGAATACGGTGGAGACTTTAATCTTAAAATTGATAACTCTAATAGTATAAATGCAGGTTTTAACACAGTTGGGAGTGCATATTTAGGCTTGGATTTTAATGGTAATAAATTTGATATTTCTGGTGATAAATCAACAGGTTTAGGTGAATTTTTAATTGATATTGATGGTGTTTCTATGGGAACTTCCGTAAATATTTCTGAAAAAAGTGCATCTTTTATTTTAAATTCTTCAAGTATTTTATTAGACGTTTCGGGTAAATATCAAGATGGAGGTGCTTTTAAATTAGAAACAGGAGGAAATATTTTTGATATTGAGACAAATTTAGTTGATCAAACGGGACATATTGATTTAATTTCTGGTGACAAAAGACTTTTCGCTGAGTTGACCGATAATAATCAAGGTTCTTTATTACTTAATGAGGGTAATACCGAATACGGTATTTCTGGTAATAGTTCAGGTTCTGCTGGTAGTGTCCACTATAAAGATGTAAATGCAGAATTTACTATTGCAGCTGATAAAGATAATAGCTCTGGAAGTGTCTTAATGGATTTTGGTGATGTTGAGTTAAATTCTACTATTTCATCCGATTCTTCCTCTATAAGTATGAATATAAATTCAGTTGACTTTGAACTAACTTCTAATAGTTCTAGTTATGGCTCTATTAGTATAGCTAATGGAAATTTATTAGTTGCCGCATCTGCTGATTTACAGGCTAAGACAGGGTCGTTAGATATAAGGCAGGGGAATGAGAGTGTGCAGGCGAGTGGAGATAAGATAAATAAGACGGGGAGTTTATCGGCTGTGATAGATGGGACAG
>JAQXDK010000003.1 GCA_029251405.1 Flavobacteriales bacterium | reverse complement strand
AGAGATTGTTGATCTTAAAATGATGATTAAAGAAGAAAAACTGTCTTATGAAGAATTATCTAAGAAGAATTTTAGCGAAAATGTTTTTAAATCACTTCTTATTGAATCCGAAAAAATTATTACTGCATGTTTAGAAAATAAGAATTTTCCTGTTAAAATGTTGGCTGAGGCTTTTCATTCGGAAAATACTACTTTTGAACAAAAGATGTCTATTGCATCAAATAAAGGTTTAACATCAGAAATTTTTAAAAATATTGCTAGTGACAAAGAAAATTATCTTTCATCTAGATTAAGAAAAGCTATTGCATTAAATATTTCTTGCCCCAAAGAAGTTACCGATGAGTTATTAAGTGATGAGTATCGTTGGGTTCGTGAAGCTGCTGCTTCTCAAAAAAATATAACAAATGATGAAATTTCAATGGTTATTAAAAATCTTGAAAAAGATTCAAAGGATAGGTATTTGTTAAATGGATTTTCAATTAACTCTAATTGTAGTAAAGAAAATGTGGATATTTTAAAAGAATTATTAAAAGATGAAGTTAAGTATCCAAGACAGTACAATGAATATCAATTAGGCTTTGATTCCAATGTATCTCCCTCAGAACAATGCGCAGGAACTGTGAGTAATGAAGATATGGCCAACTGTATTGTTGAATATGAAGGAGATTGGTCTAGTTTTATGTATGATAATAATTGGTATGATTTTGAAGATATGTATCATACCTACGGAATGAGTTGTCCTGCAACACATGTTGAATATCCAGATGGAATAAAATCACCTATTAATATTCATCCAAAATCTGATCCTGAAGACTCAGATTTTGATATTTATGATTACGGAAATAAGATAGTATGTCAAACATTTTCATATGAAAAAGGTTATGGATGGAATGGATGGAACAGATACGTTGGTAAATTAGAATATGAACTAATTCCAGAAAAAATCGAACCATCTTTTGACTTAGGAATTTGTGATTCATACTATTATAAGTCTATCAATTTAGACGGTACAATAGATGAGTGTGAGGAATTTGAAAGTACTGATGATTACTCAACAACTGGCAAAGGAACAGATTTTGAAGTAAATGTTGATCCTTTAGAAATTATAAATGAAATGGAGGGAAACAAAAAAAATCCCATAAACTTAGATGATGTTTTGGCATGGTTAAAATTACATTATAATCTTGATGAGAGTTAATAAATTTTTATCATAATTAATTTTAAATGACATCTTTACTAAATCAATTTTTCTTAATTTAATATTTAAAACTTATGAAATGGAAATAAATGATATTTTAAATGAAATTGATGAGATTGAATTAGGAGAAATCCTGATGAATAAAGCCGAGTCCATTTTATATACTGATTATAATATAATCGTACTAAAAATAGAATATGAAGATTTGAAGAGTGAGAATTTTGAAAATATGCAGGAAATAGGTTCTGTTGAATACGGTGATTGGGAATCTCTCAAAAACTTTGTTTCTGAAAGCGAAGTTGAAAGAATTAAAAATCAATTTGATGAGGATTTAAACGATTTAAAGGAATATGAAGACAGTGAAATTGATGATTGTTTACAGATATATACTTCTGTACTTTATTGTAATGGAGAATTTGTCTGGAGCGGAATGACAACCTAAGTTAGATTAACTTAAAATCTACTAACCTCTATTTGCTTTCTTAATAATTTAACTTCTCAACACTAGTTTACAGTATAGCAACATTTATTTATCATAGTTTCTGTCCAATTAGTAGGGTTCTAGGAAATAAATTATTGGGGTTTATTTTCATCCTTATTGTTTCTTATTTTAAAAACTGCTTTGTAATGGTCTTCCATCATTTTTTCTTTGTTTTTTTTAATTTCAATTAAATACTTTTTAATAAGTTCAGTTTTTGAGGTTTTTAATTTATTTTTTCTTGCTTCACACTCTTCTTTACATAGCTCCCACGATGAATCATCTACACTGTCTCCCGAACTAGATAATTGGCTAACTCCAAGTTTTTTTCTTTTTTTAGCAACTTTTAGTTGGTATTCTTTTGACATAGGATTGATACCTTTAGCTCTTTCTTTTGCATCTAAAATAGAATCGGACATTTTATCGTATTCTTCTGAAAATAACTCAATATGTAATTGTTTAGGATCCAATGTTAAGTATAGCCTTTAAATTCTTCTATTACTTTAATATACTTTGGATGATGATATCCCAGTACATTTTTAAAAAAAAGAATACTATCACCATAAGACATTTTTTTTACCAAGTCGATAATTTTTCTTGCATCTTCATTAGAACTTTTAAAATCTCCTTTCGAAATATAATTTGGAGTCTTGTCTTTTAAGTATTCCTTTTTAACATATTTTTTTAATTCCTTATTTTTATTTGCGTGATAAAATAGTCCTTTAGGAATTGCATTACTTTTATATCTGTTAAGGGAGAATCCAACTGGAACAAGATTTTCAGCTATATTTCCTGGTCCACCTACTGATTTTGGGATAAAATGGTCTATATCTATCCAAGTCGATATATTGTATTTCTGATTGAACAATGAATACAAATCCATCCTCAAACTATTGGGAATTTTTGAGTCAAATTTTTCTAATTTTATGCTTCTAGGTTTTTTAATAAACGAGTCAATAGATTTTAAAATTTCTAAATCTTTGACTTCATAAATGGAGTTCTGAATTTTTTTCAGACTTTTTATTTCTTCAAAAAATGGAATAGTTCTGTTGAGTAATTTTTGCTCTATAAAGTATTTTTGAAATCTTAAAACCGCATTATTATCGTTTTCTTTTTTCTGTTTAAATCTTAAAATTAAGTTGTACCAATATTTGACGTCTTTAATTTTGTTTTTCTCTGTATAATTTAAGATTTCATTTACTGACTTAAACTCAATTACTTCATCAACCTTGGTCACATTTCCATAAGCATAAATTCCATAACTTGTTTCAGAGACTAATATCTTATCTCCAATATTTAACTTATTAGAGAAGGGGAAGCTATTAATTCTACTTTCAGAAAATTCTTTATTTACGACATTTCTTTTAACTAGAACTCCATGTGTGGTAAAGTCTGGATTTCTTTTAATTAAAAATGTTTTCATTTAGAACTTAATACCTTGGGTTAATACTTTTTCAATATCTTCTTTAAAATATGGTTTAAGCTCAGATGTTTTTTCCAAATTAGAAGGATGGAGATATTTTATTTTTTGTTCATTAGCTTTAATTCCTTTATCAACTAATTTAGAATCTAAAAGAATCTCAAAATCATTTAAATCCCTTATTATACAAGAAAACATCCATTTAGAGTGCATCGATTGTGCTGGAAATAAACTTAAAATTTCTGGATGTTGATAATCCTTAGAACTTTTATAAACATAACAACGCAAAAAGTGTTTTTTTGGAGCATCTACAAAAGATTCTGTTTTCCCCATTCTTATTTGAAAAAACTTTCCTCCACTTTTCTTTTTCCAATTCAATACTAAACCTCCAGTTTTGCTGTAGTCTATTAATATATTTTCGCTAGATATTTCGTCAGCATATATTTCTCTTAATTTTTTATCTATAGCTATTAAAACAGCTTCATGCTCTTTTGAATAATTTGATGATTCTTTATTTTCTAAAATATATCCATCAATTCCTTCGTAATAAGTTCTAGAGCCAACTTTGCTTACAGCTTGTTTTGTTGCTAAGTCATCATCCACATTGGTAATTGCTGCAAATTCTAAAACGGAGCTTAGTTGATTGTGTAATGAATTTTCTTCCCATTTCTTTCCGGCTTCTTCCCTTGTTATTTCTCTTAGAAAGTTTAATAATTCTAAAATACTAATACATTTTACCTTTAAAAAGGGATCTTTTTGACAAAACCCCCATATAACTTGTTCCCAAGGTTCGTCTGTTAGTTCTGATTCTCCAACTTTTTGTAAGTCTTCTTTAGTTTTATCTAAATCAATTCCAATTTTATTACCAAATTCCTTATCCCAAAACAAAAAATTGGCATTTTGGGTTAGAATTCTGAATATTTTTGGGTAAGAAATTTGAATTCCTAATACTGCAAAAAGTAGAATAATATTCTCATTATCTTTATCATTTTCATCATCATCTTCAATAATCTGGTTAATTAAACTAAAAGTATTTAAATATCTTTTTAAGCTTCTAGGATTATTCCCGACCGTGTAGCCAACAATTTTTGTAACTAAACTAACCTTTTCATCTTTAATGTAAACACTAAGTTTTTTTAGCTTTTCCTTTAAAAAAGAAGTGATGTCATATGCTCCAACAGGCATTGTAAATGGAACTTGTATGATTTTATCAAAAAAAGATCTAAATTCTCTTTCATTTTCTTTTGTTTTTGGACCAAATTTGCCTTCTAATCCTTTTACAACTACTTCATAATCAATAGCTAGAATAAAAATACAGTTAGGAATATCAAAAATATTTTTGAGAGATTCTAATACCTCTACCGCATCTGTTGGTGGTATTCTATCTAAATCATCTACAAAAAAAACTACTTTTTCAACAGGATTCTTTTTGTCATTTATTAAATCTTTAATTAGACCTGAAATAAGTTCTTTTATCTCAGCAATTTCAGCTATGATTACCGATTCATTTTTGGTTCCATCTGCTGCATCTCTGACATTTACACCAGTTTGATTTGCAATAACTTGGTTTGCGATTCCCGAAAGGAATTTACCAGCTTTATGGTATGCAGATTTAACGTCATCTTGAATAGTCCAAACATCTCTTTCCTTGCATGAATCCTTTAATTTCTCTAACATTCCTTTAAGCACACTTGGTGTTGTCTCTCTGGCATTTTTAAACATACTATACTCCCAGGTATTTACCCAAGAAGTAGCAATTTTTTTTTGATTTTCTTCGGAGTTGAATTCTTCAAGAATTAAGGACATTAATGATGTTTTTCCGGTTCCCCATTCGCCTTGTAAACCAATGGTTATAGGAGTATCACTTAATTGAATAAACTTTGATAAAGATTTTGAATACTTTTCAATACTTAAAAAATCTTCTTCAAGTTTTGAAATTGGAGAATCAGTTATAGATGACATTTTATTTTTTGTAGTTGTAATATCATTTAATAAAACAGAACCATAGCGCAGCAAGTGTTGTCCCACCTGGTCCATCAATTTCTCTTCTTACATCTCGCATCTTTCCAATTGTTGAACTTCCAGATCCTTGTCTTATGTTATCACCTGAAACATTACAAATGACAGAAGAACTAGTACCACTTCTAACTTTATCACCAGAAATATTACATACTACTGAACTTCCAGTTCCTTTTCTAATTCTATCTCCTGATACGTTTGCAATAGTTGTTCCACCTTGCTTTAAATATTTACCATCAAACTTATATTTTGCCATAATTATTAGTTAAAAATTTATATTTCATTTAATTTATTTGCTTTTTTAATTGATACCTAAAATATAATAAATAAAATTTATTTTTAAATAAACCTTAAATAAATTCCGGTAATAATAGGTAAATTAACATATTTATTTGTGTTAATAATACAACTTCAATTAATTATGGTTTAGCCTAAGGAATATTTTGATATTATTTTTTAATTTTTTTTGACACTGCAAAGACCTAAAGACCGGTAGGAACAGCGATTCTCTTTTTCAACTAATCAATAAGAATTTGAGTACACAATTAGGATTAGTTATTGTTTTTTGATGCTCGATCAAAATCTTCCCAAAATTTAGGATAAGATTTATTCACTACATCTTTATCATCAAACTTTATAGAATCAACTTTCATGCAAAGTGGGGCAATACTCATGGCTATTCTATGATCGTTGTGACATTCTATAATAGATGTTGGTTGAACTACCTTTTGATTTTCTTTAATTTTTATTGACGAGTCATCTATTTCTACACTGATATTAAATTTATTCAGTTCTTTTTTAATAGAAACTAATCTGTCAGATTCTTTTATTTTAAGACTTTCTAAGCCATTCAATTGACCTTTAATTCCTAAACCAGCACAGGTAACTACAATTGGAAGTGCAAGATCTGGATGGTTACTAAGGTTTAAATTTACCTCTTTTGCAACTTTTATACTTTTTGTTAGGAGAACACCATTTTCATTAAATTCAGTGTTGACTCCAAAAGAAGTATAAAGGTCACTTAATATTGCGTCACCTTGGATGGAATTTTTATAGAGATGAGGAATTTTTATGCTACCTTCTTTAGATAAAGCTATAAAACTGTACCAAAACGATGCAGCAGACCAGTCGTTTTCGACTGTACTACTTCTTAATACATATTCTTGCTCTTTAACTTCAATTCGATTATTATCCCAATTATAATTAACACCAAAGCTTTTCATAAGCTCTAATGTCATCTTTACGTAAGGAGCTGAATTTAGAACAGAGCTAATAGTAATATTTAATCCTTTTTTTAAAGTAGGGGCAACCAATAACAATGCTGAAATATATTGACTACTGACATCTCCTTTAATCGATAAGCTTCCGCCAACTAATCCGTTACTAGAAATATAAACTGGAGGAAATCCTTCTTTCTCTAAGTAAGAGATGTGGCAACCTAATTGTTTTAAACTTTCGACTAATGGACCAACAGGTCTTTGATGCATTCTTTTAGTACCAAAGATTTCCCATTTACCTTTTTTTGAAGCCAAAAATGGAATTATGAAACGAAGTGCAGTTCCAGCGTCCTCACAATTTATGATCTCTTTGTTTTCAAAATTAGACAGTACCTTTAAAAGTACCTGTGTGTCATTTGCATTACTTAAATTATGAATTTTAAAATCTAGGTTGGTTAAGTTCTTAATTATCAATAATCTGTTACTAATACTCTTGGATGCTTCTAATTTTATTTCTCCAAATATTTTTTTTTGGTTTGAAAAAATTCTAATCATTACTGAAATACCTCTTTAAGTAATCTGCTACTTTTTCTTGACTTATTTCTTGATTAACAATCACATTTCCTATTGTTGTAGGTAGTGAAAAATTGATGGTGTTTGAGGTGTTTTTTTTATCGAATTTCATTAAATTAAGAACATCAATTAACTTTATTTTAAAGTTAAAGAATTTTTTAAATTTTATATTTATTTCTGTCTCGATAGTCTTAAAATCTTTTTCACTTAGAAGTTTTTGTTTGTAGGCTATATATGATTCAATAATAATTCCTTTAGCTATTGCAATTCCATGAAGAACTGGTGTTTTTTTAGTTAACAAATAGCTTTCTATAGCATGTCCAACAGTATGTCCAAAATTTAATTTTTTTCTGGAACTTTTTTCCAGTGGGTCTTCAGCTACAATTTTTGATTTTAATAAGAAGGAAGACTTAGTTAGGTATTCATAATTAAATCCAGATGCTGTATTTTTCAAATAATTCCAAGTTTCTTTATCCTCAATAATACTGTGCTTGTAAACCTCTGCCAATCCAGAGTAAATTTCATTCTCTGGTAATGTTTTTAAAAATTCACTACTGTAAAATACAGCTTTTGGGGTGTTGAATGTCCCTATGTTATTTTTAAGATGATTAAAATTAAATCCAGTTTTTCCTCCAATTGAAGAATCTACCATCGATAATAAAGTTGTAGGAAATAAAATAAAATCAATTCCTCTTTTGTAAGTAGCAGCTGCAAAAGAAGCAATATCACCCACCATTCCCCCACCAAGAATTAATAAAGTATCGTTTCGATTAATATTGTTGGTATTCAGAAAATCCCAAATCTTTGAAATACTATTTAAATTCTTATTTTCTTCACCAGATTTTAATTTTAAAAAAGTAAAATCACCACCAAATGCGTCCTGAAAATCTTTTAAATAGCAATCTGTATTTTCATCTAAAACTAAAATTGTTTTATTACTACCTAAATAACTTTTTAGTTGTTCTAGTAATTCCTTAATAGTGCCGAAATATGTTTCCAATTGATTATTTATTTTGTAGATCTTGGATCATCTTTTTAGAAAAATCGGAGAGAATTAACGAACCAGAAATCTCGGCTCTATCTATCAATAGTTTTCCCCAATGTTCAGTCCCCTCCCAAAATGTTTTTTTAAGCTGAGATGTTGCTTCCATACTTGAATTGGAAAGCTCTAATGCAAATTTTTCAATTGCTGAATCCATTTCGTTAGTACTTTCAAAAACTTCTGCAAATAAGCCTTTTTCATATGCCCATTCTGGGCTGTACCATTTTTTTGCATTTATTGCAAGAGTACTCATGGCAGATAATCCAATTTTTCTTTCCACAGCAGGCCCCACAACAAAAGGTCCAATCCCAAGTGCTAACTCACTTAATTTAATTGCTGAAAACTTAGTAGCAAAACAATAATCCACTGCACTTGCCAATCCTACACCTCCTCCAACAGCTTTACCTTGAACTCTACCGATTATTAGTTTAGAACACTTTCTACAAGCATTTATTACGTTTGCAAATCCAGAAAAAAATACTTTTCCCTGCTCAATATTCTTTATTGAAGAAAGTTCTTTAAAACTAGCACCTGCACAAAAAACTCGGTCACCTGAGGATTTTAATATTACTACCTTAATTGTATTGTCCTCACTTATTTCATTAATTGAATCTGCAATTTTTTTTAGAATTAATCCTGGTAATGAATTACTTTGAGGGTGATAAAATTCAATGGTTGCAATACCATTATCTTTTTTTGAAATATTAACGTACTCTTCTTCAGCCATCATAAATTTTGATTTAAAACAAAAATAAGAATTTGTTTATTTAAACTGAATTTCCTCTTAAAAATAAAAAACTATATAATTTCATGTATATTTGAGTAACCTATAGTTAGTGAGTTCCGTATAGGCTTACTTTATGAGAAGAAGACATTTAATATTTTTATTAGTTATATTGTTGGTAAATAACTTGTTTTACTCACAATCTACGGATTCATCAGCCGTCATTCTTAATATAAAAGATACTATAATTTCAACTGGTAAAAGTAAAAGTCTTATAAATCCTAGAGACTTAGAATTAAAACAGAAAAGTTATTGGGAAGCTTTATCAGATAAAAACAAAAACTCTGAAACTGACGAATATGAAGAGAGTCTTTACAAGCCAATGATTTCTTTTGGTGTTGGAACCTTATCTTTTTTTGGCGATGTTGGTGACACTTTACCTGGGAAAAAAAATATTAAAAGGTCTCCATTTCAAGGTGGATTTTCCTATACGGTAAGATTAATAAATCCTATAAATGATTTTTTAGATGTCGCATTTTATGCCATGTTTGGAAGCACTGGCGTTAATCAATCTACTCCAAGTAGCTTGTTACCTACTGGTAATAATGGTCTTGGGTTTAAATCAACTATAAAGTCTGGTGGTATTACATTCAATTACAACTTTAATCAGTTTCTTAAAAAGGGACATATTGTAGAACCTTACATTCATGTAGGAATTGAATCAATAGAATATAACTCCGAATTAGATACTAACAGAATTGATAATATCGATTTTGATAGTGATGTAACTGTTCTATCTAATGATCAACCTTTGAATAAGTACGCATTGGGAATTCCTGTTGAAATTGGTGCTCATCTTCACATTGGAAATAAAATTAAATTTAGAGTAGGTACAGCTATGCACTTCACCTCAACAGATTACATGGACGGAATTAACAATTCTAAAAAATTCCCATTTGGTACTGGGAAAGATAATTTACTTTTCACACATATTGCTATTGCATATGATTTTAATTCAGAACCTAAGGATCCTCCTGCAGATCCATTTATGGATGAAATATCTATGAATTTATTATTACAAGACACCATAGATTCTGACGGTGATAGTATAGTAGATCACATAGATTTATGCGCTAAAACACCTCCAAATACTCAAGTAGATCAGTTTGGTTGTCCAGTAGATGATGATTTGGATGGAGTGCCCAACTCCTTTGATGATGAATTATTGACTTATGAGGGAGTTATAACTAATGAAAAAGGGATAACCATGACTGATGACGATTTCTTTTTGGCTTATAAAATATATAAAGATTCTACGGGTGAATTCTCAGAATACGATACAATTTTTAGTACTTCTCATAAAGGATATATGATGCCTAATATAACAAGAGTTAACAAGCCTAAAGTAGAAAAGAAAAAACCTAAAAAAGGTTTATTTATTGTTATTGGATCCGATGTTCAGGGAGTTACTGCAGAAGATTTATGGGAAAAATTGGCCGATAGAGATTTTCAAGTTAAAGAATCTGGAGATTCTATAATGTACGTACTTGGAGGTTATGACGAGCAAGAATTATCAGAGAAAATTAAAGAATTAGAAGATAATAATGTCGATGTGCAGGGAGTTGTTGAGATTACAGAGAATCAAGAAATCACTACTCTAGAAGAAGAAAGAATAGAACAAATTGTAAATTCTCCTAAAGAACCATCTAGATCTGAAAATACAACTTCTATCGAGAATATGGTACCTGTAATAATTCCAGACGACAATGTTCCGACATTTAGAGTACAGATTGGAGCGTTTAATAGGAAGATTAAAAAATCTGTTTTTAGAGGGATTTCCAATGTTGTGGGTATTAAAGGTGACGATGGGCTATATAGATTCTTTTCTGGTTCTTACACAGATAAAGATAAAGCTGCTACTCATAAAGTAGATTTATCACTATCTGGTTATAATGATGCCTTCTTGGTAGCTTTTCAAAATGGTAAAAGAATTACTCTTAAAGAAGCAGGTTTTGAAGTCAGTGAAAATTATAAAGAAAATTTAGAAATTAGCTCAGAAGTTTCTGAAAACCCTATTGATCCTGAGATGGTAAAATTTAGAATCCAAGTTGGTGCATTTAAAGAAAAAGTGCCTGAAGATATATTGGCTAATTTTAAAAGGTTGGGTTCAGTTATGGCTGTTACAAGTCAGGGTTACACCAAATATTATATGGGCGATTTCAAAGAATACAAAAATATTTTAAAGTTTAGATCTAAACTTGCTGACAATGGTTTAGAAGATTGTTTTATAGTTGGTGAATTCCAAAATAATATAATTACGTCTAAAGAAGCTCTAAATTTATTAGGACAATAAAATATATTTTCGAGTATTTATCTTTACACTCTTTTAATTTCTACTTTTATCAAAAAAATCAATGAAAGTTGCTAATAATATTCTTGAAACTATTGGAAATACCCCTTTAGTTAGGTTAAATAAAATTGTTGAAGATGTTGATGCAACTGTATTGGCAAAAGTGGAGTTTTTTAATCCAGGAAGTTCTGTAAAGGACAGAATGGCTTTAAAAATGGTTGAAGATGCAGAGAGTGATGGTAGACTTAAAAAAGGTGGGACTATTGTTGAAGGAACCTCAGGAAATACAGGTATGGGCCTTGCTTTAGCTGCAATTGTAAAAGGATATAAACTAATATGTGTTTCTACAGATAAACAATCAAAAGAAAAGTTTGATATTCTAAGAGCAGTAGGAGCACAGGTTATTGTATGTCCAACAGATGTTGCTCCTGAAGATTCACGTTCTTATTACTCAACTTCAAAAAGAATTGCTGAAGAAACTCCGAATTCTTGGTATGTAAATCAATACGATAATCCATCAAATTCTGTTGCTCATTACGAACAAACAGGTCCAGAAATATGGGATCAAACCAATGGTAAAATAACTCATTTTGTAGTTGGTGTGGGGACTGGCGGAACAATTTCAGGTGTAGGTAAATTTTTAAAAGAAAAAAATCCAGATATTAAAATTTGGGGAATTGATACTTATGGTTCCGTCTTTAAAAAATATCATGAAACTGGTATTTTCGATGAAAGCGAGATATATTCTTACATAACTGAAGGGATTGGAGAGGATATATTACCAGAAAACGTAAACTTTGAAATAATTGACGGTTTTGAAAAGGTAACTGATAAAGATGCAGCAGTTTACACTAGAAAAATGGCTCGTGAAGAAGGTATATTCGCTGGAAATTCGTGCGGTGCAGCTGTTAAAGGACTTAGTCAATTAAAAAAACACTTTAAGAAAGAAGATGTGGTGGTGGTATTACTTCACGATTCTGGAAGTAGATACGTAGGTAAAATGTATAATGATGAATGGATGAAGGAAAATAATTTTTTATAACATTTATTTTTTTGTTTTTTTCCAAGTCTTATATTCTACAGATTGTTCATTTTGATTTATTTTATTAGAATTAGCAGTACATTCTTTCAAACTATTAAAGCAATCTTCTGGTAGTTGTTGATATAATTTTGTTCCATTAGTTTTCCAACTCAACATTTCGTCCGATACATCTTTAATAATCTTACCTGGATTTCCTACAACAATTTTTCTATTTGGAACTTTCATTTCACTTTTAATCAGCGTTAAGGCTCCTACAATACATTCGTTTCCAATTTCAGCATCGTCTAGAATTACAGCATTAATACCGATCATTGTATTTTCACCAATAGTTGCACCATGGATAGTACATCCGTGACCTAAATGAGCGCCTTGTGAAATATGAACAGTTGTTCCAGGAAACATATGAATTATACAATTTTCTTGAATATTACTACCGTCTTCAATTATTATTTTACCCCAGTCACCTCTTAAAACTGCACCAGGACCCACGTAAACATTTTTTCCAATTTCTACATTCCCTGTAACGTTAGCCTGAGGGTGAACAAATGATGAAGTATCAATAATTGGTACAAATTTTTTAAATTGGTATATCATTTTTATGGCCTTTCTATAATAGTAGCGTATCCTTGGCCAACACCAATGCACATGGTTATCAAGGCATATTTTTTATTTGTTTCTTGCAATTCTATTGCAGCTGTTTGTAGCAGTCTGGCTCCAGTCATTCCTAATGGATGTCCAATTGCTATTGCTCCACCATTTGGATTTATTCTAGAATCATGATCATCTAAATTTAATGCTCTAATACAGGCTAAACTTTGTGCTGAAAAAGCTTCATTAAGTTCTATAATATCCATCTGATCTAATGACAATCCGGTTCTTTTAAGTACTTTTTTTGTAGCTTCAACTGGACCAATACCCATAATTCTTGGTTCCACCCCAGCAACGGCTGATCCAATTACTCTTGCAATTGGAGTTAAATGATTTTTATTTGCCGCATTTTCAGTCCCTAATAATATCGCAGAAGCTCCATCGTTTAGACCAGAAGAATTACCAGCAGTTACCGAGCCGTTAATTTTCTTAAACGCAGGATTCAACGAGTTTAGTTTTTCAATACTGGTATTCGGTTTTATAAATTCATCGGAACTAAATATAATATTCTCTTTTTTCCTTTGAGGAATACTTACAGAGCAAATTTCTTTGCCTAATCTGCCATTTTGCTGTGCTTTTACTGCTTTCATTTGAGAATTAAATGCAAATAAATCTTGATCTTCTCTCGATATTCCATAGAGTTCAACGAGGTTTTCTGCAGTTTGACCCATACCTTCGGTACCATAAATTTGATCCATTTTTGGATTTATAAACCTCCAGCCAAAACTAGAATCGTGCATTTGAGCATCTCTTCCGAAAGGTTTTGAAACTTTAGAAATTACCCAAGGACCTCTAGTCATGTGTTCAATTCCTCCAGTGATAAATAATTCTCCATCTCCGATAGTAGCAGCTCTAAAAGCATTAATAGTGGCTGCTAATCCAGACGAACAAAGTCGGTTTATGGTTTCTCCGCCAATAGTAGGAGGGAGACCGGCCAGTAATAAGGACATTCTAGCAATATTTCTATTGTCTTCACCTGCTTGATTTGCACAACCTAAAATCACATCTTCTACTTGCTCCCAATCCGTTTTGGGATTTCTTTTCATTAATTCAGTTATAGGTATTGCAGCAAGATCATCTGCTCTTACACTTCGTAATGTTCCGCCAAAATTCCCTATTGGTGTTCTAATGGCATCAAAAATATAAACTGGTTTCATTGAGGTTTTTTACAAAGTTAAATTAAAATTATACAATTAGTTTATCCCCACAATTCACTACTAAAATGTACTTCTGCTTTAAAATGAGCAATTTCATCATTATTCTGATTGCGAATTACTACTTCAAAGTTTGGCTGATTTATGGATTTGTGAAGGCATGTTGTTGTGATAATATCATTTATTTTAACTGTTTTTAAAAATTTAATTCGTGCATTTTTAGTCAATGCAATTTTACCAAATGAGTTTGCTGCAAATGCTAAGCAACTGTCTGCTACACTGAAAATGACACCTCCATGACTTAGGGTAAACCCATTAGTCATTTCTTTTTTAATGACAGTTCTTAGCTCACAAAACCCATATTTTACAGAAATAATTTCAATCCCTAACCATCTACTAAATGAGTCTTTGGACATCATTTTTTCTACTATTTCAATGGGTTGCATTTAATTAGAAAATTTTATTTGGTCGCAAAATTCAATCCTGCTTGTATAAAGCTGGAAAATATAGGATGTGGATTTTCAACTGTACTTTTATATTCAGGATGGAATTGAACACCTAAAAACCATGGATGAGATGGAATTTCAATAGTTTCCATCAATTGATTTTTCTTATTTTTTCCAGAAAATACTACACCAGAATTTTGAAAATCTTCTAAATATTTATTGTTAAATTCAAATCTATGTCTGTGTCTTTCGTCAATGATGTTGTTTGAATAAATTCTATGTAATAATGTATTGTTTTCAATTTCACACTTATAAGATCCTAACCTCATAGTGCCTCCCATTTTTTCCAACTTTTTTTGTTCCTCCATCATACTAATGACAGGAAATCTAGTGTCAGAATCAATTTCAACAGTATGAGCATCTTTCATATTTAATACATTTCTTGCATACTCAATAACTGCACACTGCATACCTAAACAGATTCCGAGAAATGGAATTTCATTTACCCTTGCATATTCAACAGCCTTTATTTTTCCTTCGATTGCTCTAGACCCAAATCCGGGGGCTACGATAATTCCACTTACATCTTCAAGATAAGATGCACAATTTTCATCAGTTAATTTAGAGGAATGAATCCAATTTAAATTCACTTTCGTTTTATTTTTTGAACCGGCATGGATTAACGATTCTGCAATTGAAATGTAAGAATCTTTTAATTCTACATATTTCCCAACTAAAGCAATATTTATCGTATGAGTAGGTTGATGCAGGTTTTCTAAAAAATTATTCCATTTTAATAAATCTGGTTTTTTGGAAAAATCTAGTGCTAATTTTTGACAAACTACAGCATCTAATTTTTCCTTAAACATTAATAAAGGCACTTCATATATTGATTTTGCATCAATAGACTCTATGACACATTCCTTTTCAACATTACAAAATAATGCGATTTTTTTTCTAAGATCTTCATCAAGATGATGTTCTGTTCTGCAAACTAAAATATCTGGTTGAATTCCATATTCCAAAAGAGTTTTTACAGAGTGTTGTGTTGGTTTGGTCTTCAATTCTCCAGAAGTAGATAAATAGGGTATTAGTGTTAGATGTATAAAGAGTACATCTTTTCCTAAATCCCATTTCAATTGTCTAATAGATTCAATAAATGGTAGCGATTCTATGTCTCCAACAGTTCCTCCAATTTCTGTAATTACAACATCGTAATTATCACCTTTACCAAGTTTTAATATATGTTCCTTTATTTCATTAGTTATATGAGGAACAACCTGAACAGTTTTTCCTAAATAATCGCCTCTTCTCTCTTTATTAATAACTGATTGGTAAATCTTCCCAGTAGTGACATTGTTATTTTGCGAAGTAGAGATATTTAAAAATCTTTCATAATGTCCTAAGTCCAGATCAGTTTCAGCACCATCTTCAGTTACATAACATTCACCATGTTCATAAGGATTTAAAGTTCCAGGATCAACATTTATGTATGGATCCAATTTTTGAATAGTAACGTTGAATCCTCTTGCTTGTAAAAGTTTCGCTAGGGAAGCAGAAACTATTCCTTTTCCCAAAGATGAAGTTACTCCTCCAGTAACAAAAATATATTTAGTAGATGTTGACATTCCGTATCAATGATTTATACGGGTATTAAAGGTACTATTTAATTTTATGGATAGGTTAAAAAGTGAAATTAAAATTTCCAACTAATACCAAGACTTGGTAAGAATGGTAATTGATATACTTTCTCAGTAGTAACTCTGTCAACGTAAAATATATTTTTTCTTGAATAAACATTAGTTACACTAACTGTAATATCTAAAGTTGAATATTCTTTAATTTCAATGTGCTTTTTAATTGCTAAGTCTAATCTGTGGTAAGAAGATAGCCTACCTTGATTTAAATCAGCATAAATAATATCTAATTGATCATTATTAGCAGTAGTTATGTCTGTGTTAATTCCTTGTGAATAATCAATGTTGTGATAATATCCTTGGGTTTGGGTGAATGGTAGTCCACTACCAAAGTTCCATCTTGCATTAACTTCCCAACCTTCACCAAAACTCTGAGTTCCAACTAGATTAATATTATGTCTTCTATCAAAAAGAGGAGAGTAAGTTCTAATACCATCCCATCTTGTAACTTTTCCAATTGAATAGACCAACCATAAATAAGTCTTATCATTATTGTATTTTAAAAGAAAATCTGTTCCGTAAGCGTCACCGGTTTCAATGATGTAATCTTTTTTCAACACATCAGCAACATCATCTGTATTTTCATCGTATAGCTTATTTCTATTAATATTACTAAGTTGGTTGAACCACTTGTAATATCCTTCTACGTTTAAAGTTAAGTGCTTTGCTAAATCTACTTCGAAGCCGAAAATAGCATGAGTTGCTTTTTGTAAAGCATGTTTTCTGGCTACAGTATTTCCATTATCCAACTTTATGGAATCTTGTAAGTTGTCTGGACCAGAAAGAAAACCATAAAATAAGTTCACAACGTCTCTGTCAGAATTAGCTGAAATCAGATTCTGAGAATACAATCCTGAAGCTGCTTTGATTCTAAATTTTTCAGAAATATTATATTTTAAACCTATTCTCGGTTCGGGAGAAAAATTCCTTAGTGAAGCATAATACTGGGCTCTAAAACTGGGGTTTATTACTAAAAGACCCTTTATAATTTTACCGTCAATGTATCCTGCTAGTTCAGTTGTATTATTTTTTTGTTCAATTTTCCTTCCAACACTATTAAAGAAATTAAAGTCAGTAGTAAATCCGTTTACTTCTATTCCATATTTGATTTCATTTTCACCTAAAAAATATTTGAAATCAAAACCAAGATTAAATCCATTTATTCGGCTTTCTCTTGGGTCAAGTGTGTCATCAGTATTAGTCGGATCTAGTTCAGAAAGAGATATTTTGTAATCACTAATGTTGAATTTACCCATTATTAAAACAGGAGAACTTGCAGGGACGACAACAAAATTAGAACCCACTCCCCATGAGTTCCAATTTAGATCTGAAACAGATTTATATCTTACTCTGTCATTATAACTAAAACCGAAAAAATTCGCCTTACTTCCTGTGACGCCGTTAATAGAAATTTTACCGTATAGATCTGTGAAATTAAACGGTAACCCGTTAGAATCTATATAGTTGTAAAATGTTTTAGAACTTTGTTCTAAGTAAGATGTTTTACCAGAAAATATATAAGATGCAGTCGAATTGTCGTTGGCTTCGTTCAATTTTTTTATAGGGCCCTCTAATTTAAGTTTGGAACCAAAAGGATTTATAGATATTTTTCCTGAATGTCTTTTTTTGTTTCCATCAATTGTAGTAATATCCATTATAGATGATATTCGTCCACCGTACATAGCGGAAAACCCTCCAGTGTAAATGTCAGCGCTTCGCATAATATCAGTATCAAAAACAGAGAAAAAACCTATGGAATGGAAGGGGTTATAAATAGTCATACCATCCAATAAAACTTTATTTTGGATTGGAGATCCACCTCTAATGTACATTTGACCACCTTGATCTCCAGTAGTTACTACACCAGGGGTGGTTTGTAAGTATTGAGCAAAATCTGGTTCTCCTCCAATAGCAACAACTCTAGCCATATCTTTTGGAGTAGCTGTTATAACAGACATTTTAACTTCTGTTTTTCTTTCCTCAGCTTCTGCGCTGTACTCAAACTCGTCAAGAACCTCGTCATTGGGTTCCATGAAAAAGTTTTTTGTTAGAATTTTTTTATTGGATTTTAACTCGATTTCTTCAACTATAGTTTTGAACTCAATGTTAGAAATTTCTAAAACTATTTTTCCAGGACTTAATCTGTTTATTTGAAAAAAACCATTTAAATCTGTAGATGAACCTGTTCCTGTTCCTTTAATTTTCACATTGGTTCCAAAAGAAGGCTCACCAGTTTCCTTCTCATAGACAGTTCCTCTTATTGTAAGGTTATTAATGTAATGAACCTTTGATTGTGACTTAAAATCATTAAAAAAGAGAATACTGAGACTAATAAAAAGGAAGTTTTTTAAAGGGTATTTCATAATTTGCCCGAATATAAAATTATTTTCTTAAAAAAAATTACAAATTACAGATGAGTTTTACTATTTAAACAATTTTAAAAACTTATTGTATATTGTATTATTACATCAAAATAACTTGACAAAAATCACTAATTATTACGATATAATCTTTACTGGATGGGGGGCTAGTACCTGTATTTTAATGATTGAAATGGAGAAAAAGTCCTTGTTAAAGGATAAAAAGATTTTAATTATTGAGCCTAGTAAAAAGCTGGAAAATGATAAAACTTTTTGTTTTTGGGCGGAAAAAGAGGAACAAGTTTACCAAACTTTTGAGAAAATAATTTCTAAAAAGTGGAGTAGTATTCAAATTAACAATAATAAAAGTGCTCCTATAAACCCGGTACAATATTTCCATATAAATAGTAAAGATTTATATAATTGGTCTCGAGAAATCATTAATAAATATCATATTCAACATCTTGAAGAGTATGTTGTTGGTATTGAATCTGGGGAAAAAATTCATGTTGTTAGCGAAGGTTCGCAATATTCTACCGACTGGGTTTTCGATAGCAGACCGCTTGATCTAAAAAAACTTGAGGACGGTAAGTTTAATATCTCTCAATCTTTTTTTGGTTTTAAAGTAGAATTGTTGGAAAGTGAATTAGATCCAGAAGTATATCGCATGATGGATTTTAGAGTCTCTCAAAGAGACGCTACACAGTTTGTATATATATTACCCTATAGTAAACAAACAGCACTAATAGAATTAACTAGGTTTGGTAAAAACTTATTAGATGGGGTAGCTGCAGAAAAAGAACTAAATATTTTTATAAATAAACATTTTGGAACTTATAAAATTCTTGATAAAGAAAAGGGGGTAATTCCAATGAGTTCTGAGTTGCCTAATCAAGTGTCTGATGAAAAATGGGTTCATATAGGAACTAAAGCTGGGAATGTAAAACCAAGTACAGGCTATGCATTTAAAAATATGTTTATTCACTCTCAAGAAATTTGTAAAAATGGATCACTAAATTCTGCTAGGGTGAAAATAAAAAGTAGATTTCATTTTTATGATCAACTTTTACTAATCATTCTTACTCTTTGGCCATCTAAAGGTCAGTCTATTTTTGAAAGACTTTTCAAGGTGAAATCTGCTTCCTTTGTCCTTAAATTTTTAGATGAAAAAACAAGTTTTTTTGAAGAGCTTACGATGTTCTCTAAATTACATGTTGGGATATTTATTAAATCAGCTTTCTATTGGGTTTTTTGGAATCTTAAAAGACTTTTTTTCCCCATATTAATAATTATTTATTCTTTATTTGATTTCTCTAATCCTAATCCAGATTTTCTCACCCTTTCATCTATTAATATGGTAATATTAATTTTTGGATTGCTTACTCTAGGAATCCCACATGGAGCATTAGATCATTTGACAGAGTCACTGGTTAAAAAACAAAAAATCTCACTTAAATTCGTGATAATTTATTTACTTATGATGCTTCCAATATTTTTCATTTGGTATTGGAGCCCTTCTTTGGCACTTCTTTTATTTATACTTTATTCTGCCTGGCACTTTGGTCAAACAGAGCTTAATTACTGGGGAATTAAAAATTATTATCTCAGTTTTTTTTGGGGAATTTTACTTTTCGCCTATTTATTTTTATCTCACTTTAAGGAATTTTCTGAGATTCTCGATATGTTGTCTATCAATATGATTGAGTTCCCAACTTCAATTAGATTTTATTTTCAAAGTGGAATTTTATTTTCAGCAGTATTACTAGCAGTTTTCTACAAAAAACTTGAATGGATTTTAATAATATTATTTTTCTTTTTAGCTCGCTCTCAAAGTCTAATTTTGACTTTTGGGTTATATTTTATTTTTCAACACAGCAGAATAGGTTGGTTAGATCTTAAAAAAAGACTTAATTATTCAAATATTAAAATGTTTAAAAATGCGCTTCCATTTAATTTTGGAGCAATAGTTTTATTTATTATTTTTTCTGAGACTCTGAAATTAGATTTAAAATCCAGTATTGTTTATTCATTTGTCTTTTTATCAGCCATAAGTTTTCCTCACGTAGTTTGCATGCATTTATTTTACAGTAAAAAAGAAAAAAATTAGATGTATCTGTGATCTAAAGAGAAATTTTCTGGATTTTTTGGTGACACGTTTTTATAGAAGGCCATAATTTTTTTCATGTCTGCTTCTTTGTTGTCAGAAGGAAATATTGGACCTGCAATTCCACCAGTTTTAGTTTTGTAATCTAGATATCCAAAACAAATTGGTAGATTATTATCTTTTGCTAAATGATAAAATCCACTTTTCCATTTTGTTCTTAAAGATCGAGTGCCCTCTGGAGTTATTCCCATTGCAAACTCTTTATTATCTTTAAATAAATCAGCCATGATATTAACATTACCACCTTTTGTTTTGCTTTTTGTATTTATAGGAATTCCACCAAGTGGTTTAATTATTAAATTAAAAGGGAACTTAAACCATTCTGATTTAATCGTGAATTTATAAGGTATTTTCAGGATTTTAAATAAAAATATTGCATAAAAAAAATCCCAATTACTTGTGTGTGGAGCCCCTACTAAAACACATCTTGTGTATTCTTTAGGAACGTTTTCGTTGATTTTCCAACCCAGTATTTTAAAGATAAATTTATACACGTTTTTAAGAAGAAATTTCCATTAGTATGGTACAAATAATGGCTCCAACCGTCCCTACTGCATAACCAACAACTGCTAGCAGTACACCAACAGTAGCCAGTGAAGGATGAAAAGCAGCAGCCACAATTGGTGCAGATGCAGCTCCACCAACATTTGCTTGACTACCCACCGCTAAGAAAAAATAAGGTGCTTTTATAAGCTTTGCTACAACAATTAATAAAATAGCATGAATTGACATCCATACCACACCTATAGATATGAGTCCCATATTGTCAAATATCATAGTTAAATCCATTTTCATTCCAATAGTAGCCACTAGTATGTAAATGAAAACACTTCCAAATTTACTAGCTCCTGCACCTTCGTAATTTTTGGCTTTAGTGAAGGAGAGTAGTATAGCAATTATTGTAGAAATGCTAATGAGCCAGAAAAATTTAGATTCCAAAAAAGTAAAAATGTTTCTAATATTTTGAGATGCAATTTTAGAAACGAAATTTTCAAAAAATATAGATAAGTGTTCTGAGCAAAGGTGTGCAAAACTTACGGTTCCAAAAGCAATGGCCATTATAATTATAATATCAGTAAGCGTTGGGTTTCTTTTAATTTTCTTTGAAAAATTGGAAACTTTTTCTTTTAGCGAATTAATTGATGTACTGTCAGCACCAAGCCAATGGTTTATTTTATCAGACTTACCAATACCAATTAATATCACAGACATCCATATATTGGCTACAACTATATCGACAAATACCATTCCCCCATATAGTTTTTGATTATATCCATAAATTTCAAGCATTGCTGTTTGGTTTGCTCCTCCTCCTATCCAGCTCCCAGCAAGTGTTGACAAACCTCTCCATACAGCGTCTGGCCCAACTCCACCGAGTATATCTGGAGAAATAGAGGAGATTATTAAAATAGCAATAGGTCCACCAATAATTATTCCAATGGTTCCAGTAAAAAACATTGCCAATGCTTTCCATCCAAGACCAAAAACAGCTTTAAGATCGATACTTAAGGTCATTAATATTAATGCTGCTGGAAGTAGAAACCTACTTGCAACAAAATATAAGTTAGAATGTTCTGTTATTGTTTGTCCAGAATTGTTAATGATTTCCCATTCTGGGGCAATTATCCCCAATGATGTTAAAATAGCTGGAATGAGATATGCCATAAAAAGACCTGGAACTATTTTGTAAAATTTGAACCAAAAACCATTTTTTTTAGATTCTGTATAAAACACAAATCCAAGTGATAGCATTAGTAACCCAAAAACTATGGAGTCGTTAGTAAATAATATATCTTCTTTCAATGTAATGTATGATTTTGAAATATAAAATTATTTTTTGTGATAAGCCTCAGATAAATTTTTTAATTCTCCTTTTAGAGATATGATTTTTTCTTTATTGTTTGTTATTTTTTGTTCGAAATCTTCAAACATTTTCCCCTTAGTGTTGGAAAAGAAACTAAGATTGTTTTCTAATTGTGTGGTTTCCTTAATAGTGCTATTAATTAACCTATTCAATCTGTTTTTCTCATCTATAAATGCTTTATCAGGATCAGAAGAGTTAGACAGAAAAGAGGACTTCAATGATTTTTCAATTTGAAAGACCTCTTCTTTTTTTAATTTATTTTTTTTGGTAAAACTATACACTGTTTCTTCAAAATCTTTTAAAATTTTACCAGCACTTTTCCTAGGTGTTTGTCCGATTTTTTGAAATTCTTCTATAAATTTTTTAATATCAGAGAAGCCAGTATTTTTACTTTCTTTAAATTTTTCTATAAGTAAAATTTTAGTTTTCAAATTATCTTTTTCCTTTGATAATATTTCTTTTCTATTTTTGTTTTTTAATTCAAAAAATTCGTCGCAGTGAGTTCTGAATTTCTTCCATAATTTTTGTTCTGCAAATCTTCCAGCGTGACCAATTTTTTTCCATTGATTTTGAAGTTCTTTTATAAGTTCAGGATTACTATCTTCATCAATGTTGTCAACATAATTCTTAGCTTTTTCAATCAATAAATATTTTTGATCATAATTTCCTTTTAATTTATTTTTTTCAAGATCAAATGTTTGCTTTCTTTTAGAGAAAAATTCATCAGCTATGGATCTGAATTCTGTCCATATTTTTTCATTCACATTTCTAGGTACTGGGCCAATTTTCTTCCAATCTTCCTGTAGTTTTTTGAATTGCTTAGATATTGCTTCTGTTTTTTTAAAGTCGGAGTTATCCTCACTTAATAATTCTTTAGCTTTTAAGATTAGTTTATTCTTAGCTTCTAAATTCTCTTTAAGACTATTTTTAAAGTTATTGTAATATTCCCTTATTGTTTTTTGAATACTATTTATTTCATTCCAATAGTTCTTTTTTAAATCACCCCAATGCTCTTTAAATGTCGGTCCAATTTCTTCCCATTTATTTTGAATTAATTTTAATTCTAGTTGAATTTTTTTAATATCATTTATTGAATTCAGTTCCTTAAGTTCATGTATTATTTGATTTTTTAATGAAAAATTCCTCTTTAAATCATTTTCTTTTAGCTCTTTATAGATGTTGAAATTATAATTAAACGATTCATTTAATTTGCTAAATTCTTTTTGAAAGTTGTGATCAATTTTTGAAGAAACAGTTGCACTCTTATTCCATTTTTCTCTAATCTCTTTAATTCCTGTTGCTAATTCACTTAACTTTTCTTTGCTATTGACTAAATTTTCAAATTCTATAAGAATAGATTTTTTAATTTCTATATTTTTATTTTCAATCTTTAGTTTCTTAGCTTTTTCCTTTTCTTGATTTTCGTTGTAATCTTTAATTACATTTAATAATTCAATGTTTTTTGGATCTTCTTTTGGGTCTAGTTTACCATCTACACCATCATCTTGATTTTTATAATTTTCTAATTCTTTGTCAAGTATTGCTTTAAAAATTTTAATTTGATGTTCAGCTTCCTTGATAGCAAGTTCATTTTTTGCTCCCAAAAAGCTATTTATGTTTTTTAGAATTTCTTCTTTATCTAATTCCATTATTCTTATTTGAAGTTTTAAAGGAAAAGCACAAATTGTGGCCTTGTTATGTGCTTTTTTATTTATTTAATTCTGTTTAAGGTTCTTAAAATCAATTATGAATTTAGTCAAAACGTAAATTAACGTAAATTATCTTAAAATAAACGTATTCAATGCTCTTAAGAATTATATTTATTGTATGATTAATGCTATTATTTTAGAATATGATTTAACTGCTGCAAATATATTAAAAGCTAAATTATTTGAAGCATTAAGTGCTAAATTAAGAGTCCTTAATTTATTTGACAATGTTGATGCTGCAGTGAAATTTATAAAAACTAGATCTGTAGACTTAGTTTTTATAAATGTATCTTTAAAGAACGAATCTGGCTTTAACTTTTTTAAATTTTTAAAATCTCCTTTTAGTTTTCAAGTTGTTTTTTTAGCAGAAAACAAAGAATTAGTTTTAGATTCTTTAGTATATAGACCGCTTGATTTCTTAATTAAACCAATATCAAATATCCATATTTTAAATATTTACAAGAGGTTTAATAATAATTATCATCATTATAATTTAACATCTACTAATTCTAAAATTGTCTTTCCATATGACCACGGATTTAAGGTTGAACATTCCAATAATATTATTTTTTGTCAAGCAAATGGAAACAGTACTAAAATGGTGAGATTAAATAATCCAGATATTTTTATTTCAAAGACACTCAAATGGATTACTAATTCCTTAAATGAACCTACTTTTTTCAGGATTCATAAATCTTTTTTTATTAATATTAATTACGTTACATTTTTTAATAAAACTGATAACACTGTACAGTTAATCAACGGTGAAATCCTACCGATTTCAGTTAGAAAAGTTAAAGAATTCTATTTTAGATTAAGTAACTAAAAGTTTTTAATTAAACTTTTTCAGAATTTTTACTTTTTTTACTACCTCTGTAGAGTGGGATATAGATTAACTTAGTTTCTATGGGTCCATTGTACATCCTGATTTTCCTGCTAGGTCTCAGTCCTATATGTTTTAAGCCTTCTAAATCTCCACTAAGTATCCATGCGTCAGCTCCACTCCATTCATGCTTTAAATGTGAACCAATGTCGTTGTAAAATTCATGATTTTTTTCCTGAGCTATCCTAATATTGTAGGGTGGGTTTAGAACTAACATTTGATTTTCTCTAGTAGGTTTTAATTTGAAAAAGTCTTTAGTTTCTATTTTACAAGTGTGTTCTTCAAATATATTCTTTAAATTATTTTTTGTCGCAAAAACCATTTTACTCATTATATCAAATCCTTCGACTACTGGAATGTTATCATTAATATTATTAATGGCTTCATTTCTGAGTTTTGTCCATAATTTATGATCATAGTTCTTGTGATTCATAAAACCAAATGCAATTCTTTTTATTGTGGGGGGCATGTTTTTAGCCATCATCAAAGCTTCGCAAAGAAATGTTCCTGACCCACACATAGGGTCTAATATTGGCCTCTTCATATCCCATCCACTAAACTTTAATATTCCTGCAGCTAATACCTCATTTAATGGAGCAACTCCTGTAATGGTTCTGTATCCTCTTTTGAATAGTGGGTCTCCAGATGTGTTCCATAATAAATTAACTTGATCATGAGTTATTCTCACCAAAAATCTATGGTCTGGAGATTCTCGGTCTACACTAGGTCTTTTACCAATATTTTTGTTGAATTGATCAACAATAGCATCTTTAATTTTTAAAGAAACATACTTTGAGTGGTTAAAAAAAGGAGAATGAACAACACTGCTGATAGCAAATGTTTCATGAATTGAAAACTCTTTTTCCCAATTATATTCATAAGCACCTTTATACAGCTCACTTTCATTAGCAGCTTTATACTTATGTAATTCAACCAGAACATCAAGGGCTAATCGTGACCAAAGATTCAACTTATATACTACTTCGATCCCCCCTTTGAGATAAACAGCTCTTTTTCCTATCTCGGGTTTTAGTCCAGAAATTTGAAAAACTTCTTCTGCTAATATTTCTTCAAATCCAGCAAATGTTCTTATAATAATATTCATTGTAAAAATTAATTTTCTTGTTCATCTACTTCTTCAAAATCGACATAGATATCTTCGTCTAAATCAACTTTTTCAGAACTTTTATTTCGATTGTTATTTTTCTCATTAAAGTTTTTCATCATTTCTTCTAATGGATTATCTGCTGCTTTCTTTTTTTCCCCTGTTATTTTATTTATAAAGGTAGATACGGTTACCACTCCTTTTTGAAAACTTGAAACCATAAAGAAAAAACCCAAAATCCCGAAAACTCCTTTTAATATTGGAGCGAGATAAAGACCTTCAATGGTGCTGATAAACCAAATGTTGATTGGGTTTTGATAGAGAAAATCCCCAAATTTAGGAACACCAATACAAGCTGCGTAAATAACAATTGAAACACCTAATATGTGGCTTTCATATTTTTGTTTGTTGTTTTGAGATGTATTAATATTGAATTTTGATTTTAAACCTAAATTGCTGACCATATTTAAAATTGATGTTTTTTTATTTAATTTACCTGCTAGATATAGTGCTAAAAACACCCCTCCAATTAAATAGGTTATTGCAACTGAGCTTAAATTAGTTAAGTTTTTTTGATTGTGAATGTAGCAATTGGAATAAGTCAGGCTACTAAGAATCAAATATCTAATTGCTGATAAAGCATAATTTAATTGAACATGAGGTTTAAAGCCTGTAATTAAACTGACAGGAATTTTAATTAGTAACCACCATATAAAGTTATATACTACGTATACAATACTGAGGTTAAATATTAGTTCTAAAAAATTCATACTACAAATATAGTTTAATGGTCATTAAATGAATAAATAAGTTTAATATTAAGATTTCCCAATTATATTCGTACCGCAAAAATTAGTTATGAATTGTAAATATTTTTATTTAGTATTCTTTTTAGTATTTAAAATTTCTTTGTGTTTCCCTCACGAAGGTATGTGGATTCCTTCGCTCTTAAAAGTCATTGAAGGTGAGATGCAAAGTAGTGGTTTAGAGCTTTCAGCAGAAGATATTTACAGCATTAATCAATCGAGTCTTAAAGATGCTATTGTCCATTTTGGAGGAGGATGTACTGCTGAAGTGGTTAGTGATAAGGGGTTGATATTAACTAACCACCACTGTGGATACAGCCAAATTCAACAACACAGTTCTCTAGAAAATAATTATTTAAAAAATGGTTTTTGGGCTATGACTAAAAGTGAAGAGCTTCGGAACCCTGGTCTAACAGCTACTTTTATTGTGAGCATTCAAGATGTGACAATAGAAGTTTTAAATGGTGTAACAAATGAAAATAATTCCACAAAAATCATAAATGATAATATAATTAAACTCCAAAATCAGCAATCAAATCCTAATTATAAAAGTGTAATTAAACCCTTTTATTACGGTAACAAGTACTATATGATTACTTCTAAAACTTATAAAGACGTAAGATTGGTTGGAGCGCCTCCAAGTTCTATGGGGAAGTTTGGTGGGGATACTGATAATTGGGTTTGGCCAAGACATACTTGTGATTTTTCAGTTTTTCGAATTTATGCTAATTCAGATAATGAACCGTCAGAAATTTCTAATGAAAACCAACCTTACAACGCCTCTGTTTCTTTAGACATAAATATTAGTGGTATAAAAGAAAATGATTTCAGTATGATTTTTGGTTTTCCGGGTAGAACAGAGCAGTATTTGACTTCAAATGCTGTAAATAATTATCTAGAAAAAATCTTACCAGCAAGAATTGAAATGCGTAAGAATAGTTTAAAGTTTATAGATGCAGCTATGGATTTAAATGAATTGAATTACATAAAATATGCATCTAAACAATCAAGAATAAGTAATGCTTACAAAAAATGGATAGGTCAAGACCTTGGTCTAAGAAAAAAAGAGGCTGTAAAAATTAAGAAATTAAGTGAAGATAAATGGCTGTCTTTGAATCAAGATAATCCTCAAATTCTTAATGAATTGTTTAAAGTAGAAAATAAAAAAATAACCTATCAATTAGCTTACAGTTTGTTTATTGAAATGTGGTATTATGGTCCAGAAGTCATTCGTTTTTCAAATGGCTTCAGGAAACTATCTGTAAATGACGATTTCGAAAATAATGTTATTAAAAAAAGAAAAAGTATTAAAAACTATTTTAAAAACTATGATCGTAATGTCGACATAAATATTTTCAAGTCGCTTTTGCCAATATATTTAAAACATCTTGACAATAGCTTAGAATCCCAGTCTATAAATAATCAAATTAATAAGTATTCTAATGTTAATGAATTTGTAGAATATCTCTTCGATAAATCTAAGTTTTCCAAGCTTGAATCAGTTGAAAAATTATTGAATATGAACGAAAAAGGGTTGTTAAAAGCCTTAGAAAAAGATCCTCTTGCCAAGTTCTCTGATGAGATTTATAATCACTTTAGACAAGAAATATTACCTATTTACAGGGGGTTAGAAAAGCAGCATAATCTTCTTATGAAAAAATACCTTAGAAGTATTATGGAATCTGACTCCACTAAAACTTTTTTTGCAGATGCTAATTCAACCATAAGACTAACTTATGGTAAAGTAGAAGGTTCTAAGCCAAGGGATGGAATGAGCTATAATTGGTTTACTACCATTGATGGTATAGTTGAAAAATACAACACAGGCGCATCAGATTTTGAGGTGCCCGAAAGGTTATTAGAACTTCATCGACAAAAGAAATATGGAAGATATGGTTCTAACGGAAATTTAAATATTTGCTTTTTAGGATCTAATCATACAACTGGTGGTAACTCTGGGAGTCCAGCTTTAGATGCTAAAGGAAGTTTAATTGGAATAAATTTTGATAGAACGTGGGAAAGTACCATGAGCGATATTCTTTTTGACAAGGATATTTGTAGAAATATAATGGTAGATATTAGATACGTCCTTTGGGTTATAGACATATATGCTGGTGCAGGTCACTTAGTTGAAGAAATGAATTTAATTGAAAATTAATTACTCCCCAATGTAATCTGGTTTTCTTTTTTCTAAAAAAGCATTTACCCCCTCTTTGTAATCTTTTGAACCTGCAGCAATTGATTGCTGTTGTTTTTCAAATTCTAGTTGTCCGGAAAGATCGTTCCCATCACTTTTGTAAAGCAACTCTTTAATTAACCCTATTGATTTTGTGGGCATCAAAGAAAGTCTAGTTGCGAAATCAAGAGCCTCTTTGTATCCATTGTCATCTTCTATTGCCTTATAAATCATACCAATTTTCTCCGCCTCTTCTGCACTTAGTTTATCACCACTAAACATTAAACCAGCAGCTTTCTGTTTACCAATATTTCTAGGTAAATAGTAAGTTCCTCCAGAGTCTGGAACTAGTCCGATATTAATAAATGATTGAACGAACTTAGCAGACTTTGCTGCAAAAGTAATGTCACAACAAATAGCAAGATTAGCGCCTGCTCCTGCAGCTACGCCGTTGACATAACATATAACCGGTTTATTAAGTTCAGTAATTCTTTTTACAATTGGATTGTAAGTGTGATCTATAATTTCACTTATTGAGGGGCCGCCTTCTTTAGTTGCCTCTTCCAAATCTTGACCCGCACAGAACGCCCTACCATTCCCAGTTAATACTACAGCTCTTACTTTATTATTTACTTTGCAATCTTCAAAAGATTTTATTAATTCATCAGCCATTTCATAATTTAAACTATTTAAAACTTCAGTTCTATTAAGTTTTATCTCAGCAACACCATCTGAAATTTTGTAAATTATATAATTGTACTTTTCTTTCATAGAATTTAACTTATTAATAAACAACAATTATTGTTTAAAAAATTATAACGATTTTCGCATAAATTTAATAATAATATAAGATGGCAAATTTTTATCAAGTTAAAGTATCTAACATAAATAAAGAAACTCACGATTCAGTATCAATTTCATTCGATATTGGCACCCAGCATTTAAAGGAGTTTAATTTTACTCCAGGACAATATATTGTTATAAAAGCAAATATAAATGGCGATGATTGCAGAAGGTCTTACTCTATATGTTCCTCCAAAAATGAGATTTTAACTGTTGCAATAAAAAAAGTTGAAAATGGTAAAATGTCAACTCATATTAATGAAAAATTACAAGTTGGAGATACCGTTGAAATTCAACCTCCACAGGGAAATTTTAAATTAGAAAATATAAATCTATCCAATACAAGAAAATTTGTTGCTTTTGCTGCAGGTTCTGGGATTACTCCTATATTATCCATGATTAAAGAAATTTCAATCAATGAGAAAAACACCCAATTTCTATTGTTTTACAGTAATAAAACTAAATCTGATGTCATGTTTTCATCACAATTAAATGAATTAATGAGTGACAACATTATTGTTAGATTCCTTTACTCAAGAGAAACTGCAGATAATGATTTGTACCATGGTAGAATAAATGAACAAAAAGCTAAAGATTTATTAAAATCTGAAATGCCTTACCTTAATGCGGATGCTTTTTATTTATGTGGGCCTGAACAAATGATTTTTTCAACCAAAAATGTTTTGGAATCTTTTGGGGTTGACAATTCAAAAATCAAGTTTGAGTTATTTACAGCTCCAGTTCTAGATAAAGCTGATACTACTAATGAAAGTGATGTTGATTTTGAGGGTGAGTCTAAAGTAATTGTTATTTACGATGACGAAGAAGTTGAGTTTTCCCTAAGTAAAAATGGAGATACAATACTAGATGTTGCAATGGATAATGATTTAGATGTTCCTTTTTCATGCAAGGGTGCTGTATGCTGTACATGTAGGGCGAAAGTCAAATTAGGAAAGGTAGTCATGGATGCTAATTATTCTCTTTCAGACCAAGAAGTTGAAGATGGATATATATTGACATGTCAAGCTCATCCAGTAAGTGAAAAAGTTATTGTAGATTTTGATTAATTAAATTATAATTAAATGAATATAGTTGTAACAGGTTGTTCAAAAGGTATTGGATACGAACTCGTAAAGCTTTTGACAGAAAATCACAAGGTTTATGGAATTTCTAGAGACCTTAGAAAGCTGAAAGAATTAAAATCTAGCTTATCCAATCCTAAAAACTTTCAATTCATATCTGAAGATGTTTCAAAAATTAGCTTGGATTCTATTAATGATTTTGTCGAGTCAGAAAAGGTTGATCTTTTGATAAATAATGCAGGTATTTTAGTAAATAAAAATTTTTCTAAAATTTCATACGATGATTACAGATCTGTTATGGATGTAAACTTTTGGGGAGCTTTTAGTTTGACTCAATTATTATTAGATAAATTATCAAAGGCAAAAGGACAAGTTATAAATATCTCAAGTATGGGTGGTGTTAATAACAGTTCTAAGTTCCCAGGACTATCGTTATACAGTTCTTCTAAAGCTGCTGTGAGTGTTTTAACTGAGTGTTTAGCAGTTGAATTAGAACAATTTGAGATAAATGTTAATGCTTTTGCTTTAGGTGCTGTCCAAACAGAGATGTTGAACGATGCATTTCCTGAATATAAAGCCAATATTTCTGCAATCGAAATGGCGACATTCATAGTAAATTTCATTGACTCATCTAAAAATTTAGTCAATGGACAGGTTTTTAGAATAGCCAATAGCAATCCTTGAGTACTGATTTTCAGTTAGATATAATCTTTCTAATAAAATATTAAAATTTTAGTTAGAAATAGTTGGTCAATTTCAAATATCATAGTATGTTTGCAACCCGAAAAAAGTTGTTTATTTATTAGTCTTACATCAGAAAAGAAAAAAAAATATTTTTTTTTCTCTTTTTACTTGTTTGATATAAATTATAAATTACCTTTGCCGGCCAATTGTGTTTCCAAAAGAGGATTCACAACTAAATAAAGAGTTTTAAACTCTTGAAAATATTAAGTTCTTTGAAGTATTGAAGTAAAGAATTAAAAGACTAGCAACCCCTGAGATTTGTTTCAACAAAACTTAAAGTTATAATTACAATGGAGAGTTTGATCCTGGCTCAGGATGAACGCTAGCGGCAGGCTTAACACATGCAAGTCGAACGGTAACAGAAAAAGCTTGCTTTTTGCTGACGAGTGGCGAACGGGTGCGTAACGCGTATGCAACCTACCTTCTTCAGAGGAATAGCCCAGAGAAATTTGGAATAATACCTCATAATAATATTTTTTCGCATGTTAAAATATTTAAAGCTCCGGCGGAAGAAGATGGGCATGCGTAACATTAGTTTGTTGGTGAGGTAATGGCTCACCAAGACTACGATGTTTAGGGGGTCTGAGAGGATGATCCCCCACACTGGTACTGAGACACGGACCAGACTCCTACGGGAGGCAGCAGTGAGGAATATTGGTCAATGGACGAAAGTCTGAACCAGCCATGCCGCGTGAAGGATGACTGCCCTATGGGTTGTAAACTTCTTTTATATAGGAAGAAACCGTTTCTTGCGAGAAACCTTGACGGTACTATATGAATAAGCACCGGCTAACTCCGTGCCAGCAGCCGCGGTAATACGGAGGGTGCAAGCGTTATCCGGAATCATTGGGTTTAAAGGGTCCGTAGGCGGACTGATAAGTCAGAGGTGAAATCCCACAGCTCAACTGTGGAACTGCCTTTGATACTGTCAGTCTTGAGTCATTTGGAAGTAGATAGAATGTGTAGTGTAGCGGTGAAATGCATAGATATTACACAGAATACCGATTGCGAAGGCAGTCTACTACGAATGTACTGACGCTGATGGACGAAAGCGTGGGGAGCGAACAGGATTAGATACCCTGGTAGTCCACGCCGTAAACGATGGACACTAGTTGTTGGGCATAAGCTCAGTGACTAAGCGAAAGTGATAAGTGTCCCACCTGGGGAGTACGGTCGCAAGATTGAAACTCAAAGGAATTGACGGGGGCCCGCACAAGCGGTGGAGCATGTGGTTTAATTCGATGATACGCGAGGAACCTTACCAGGGCTTAAATGTGGTCTGACAGCTTTAGAGATAGAGTTTTCTTCGGACAGATCACAAGGTGCTGCATGGTTGTCGTCAGCTCGTGCCGTGAGGTGTCAGGTTAAGTCCTATAACGAGCGCAACCCCTACCGTTAGTTGCTAGCAGGTCATGCTGAGGACTCTAACGGGACTGCCTACGCAAGTAGAGAGGAAGGTGGGGATGACGTCAAATCATCACGGCCCTTACGTCCTGGGCTACACACGTGCTACAATGGTATGGACAATGAGCAGCCACTATGCAAATAGGAGCGAATCTATAAACCATATCACAGTTCGGATCGGAGTCTGCAACTCGACTCCGTGAAGCTGGAATCGCTAGTAATCGGATATCAGCCATGATCCGGTGAATACGTTCCCGGGCCTTGTACACACCGCCCGTCAAG
>JAQXDK010000022.1 GCA_029251405.1 Flavobacteriales bacterium | reverse complement strand
AATCTAAACTTTACCAGCAATAGTTTAAACACCTTAAATCCAACATTTGATAATGGCTTTATAGGAGCAGGAGGAAATCTTACTCCATATCTTTATAAATTTGACTCTGTCGGTGATACCCTTTGGAAAAAAGAATGTGATTTAATTTATCCTGGACTGAACTATGTAAATCTCTCCGATATTATTCAAACCTCAGATAGCGGTTTTTTCTTTACTGCTTCATATGGTTTAATGGGCTTAGCTACTTTAGTTGGTAAAACAGATGTGTTGGGAAACACCCTTTGGGTTAAAACAAACATCTTATATTCTTCTTCTGCAACACAGTTCAGGAATCGGGTTAAAACCATTACTGAAACAAATAATGGGGACTTAATCGTTTCCGGTACTATAAATGAATCTTCTGGAAATAACCCTCCCGAAGATTATTCCTACATTTTTAAATATAGCACTCTTGGTGATAGTTTGTGGGCTAAAACGTATGACGATTTATCTTTTAGTTCACTTAAAATTGATGCAAACCAAAATTTTATTATTGCATCTCAAGCCGGTATTAATTCTGGTTCAAGTAGTTCAAAAATAGTAAAAATAAACCCTCTTGGAGATACCTTGTGGACAAAAAATGTGTCGGGTGATGTTCTTAATGCTGTGGAAGTTACTCTTGAGGGAAATTATCTTTTTGGTGGATCGAAATATTTTTCACTAGACCAATGCTATTTATTAAAAACAGATTTGAATGGCGCTACTATTTGGTCGAAAGAGTATGAAAGCGACTCTTTAGGTGCTGAAATCAAAAAGATAATACCTTTCAACAATGAATATTTATTACTTGGCTCCGACATAAGTTCTTCTCCCTTTTACAGTCCTTACTTAGACAATAGAATAAGCGTTGACACAGCTGGTTATTGTCTAGGTTCAAATAACACTAGTATTGTTTCTGATAATCTAGAGATGATTTCAATATATCCTAACCCTACTAGAGACCAAATTAAAATTACAGGCTATAAAAACTTTGAAAAAATAGAGATGTATGACTTATTGGGCGATAAATTAGCTGTTTTTAAAAGGGAAGGCATAAGCTTATTTTATTATCCTAAGGGAGTTTATTTGTTAAATGTTTTCTGTGATGATCAATTCAAGCAATTTAAAATCATAAAAAATTAGCACTCCATTTAAATGTTAAATCGTTTTTTCTAGCGCATTAAATAATAAATCCTTCTCTTAAACCCACTGAAATTAAAACTGAAAAGTGTTTTGATTTTATTTTTTAAACGCTAGTTTTGTGTTTTTAAATATGAAAAATTTACTTTTTTTTCTTCTTTTTATAATTCATTCTGCAGCTTTTTCTCAAAAAAAATCTGATAGACACTTGCATATTCATTTTAAGGTTAACAATGCTTTTGGAGAACTTACCAATTTAATTGTTCGTGAAGTTTATGAAGATGGTTTTAGCGATACTATTTACGCTGAAAAAGCCAATCACTCTATCGATATAGATGTAAATAAACATGTTCTTTTGGAGTTTGTTTGCCCTGGTCACGTTACAAAAAGAGTAGCTTTTAATACTGACGTCCCAGATGATTTGTTGGTATTGCCCTTTTTTGACTTAGTAGTGGAATTAATCGAAGAGGACTTATTAGCCTCTTTAGAAAACAAAGAAGAATTACAAACTTTAATGGATTTTCCTATTGGATATATTAAATACAGTAAGATAAATAGGGATTGGTACAACTCTCAGCTGGAGTTTACAAAAACCATAAATAAATTAATTAAAAAGAGTTTAAAATAGTTAGAGTTCTATTCTTTTTCTTTAGTGGCGCTAATCTGACGTTTAGGCAAATACAATATAATTTGTATTTTTATGTGGGTAAAAACACTAGAAATTTAGTTCTAATGAAAGGTATATTTGTTTTTTTGAGCATTATTAATTGTCTTTCTTTTGTAGGTCAGTCGGGTAGAGTAATGGAAAGCCTTTCTTTTCGAAGTGACATTTTAAAAAGCGATAGAAAATATGCCATTTACTTGCCTGCAGATTACGAGTCTAGCGAAAGGTCTTACCCGGTGTTATACCTTCTTCACGGATCAGGAGACGATCAGTCAGGTTGGATTCAATTTGGTGAGGTTCTTAAAATCGCTGACCAAGCGATTAAAAATGGCAATTCCACGAGTATGATTATTGTCATGCCGGATGCTCAGACAGGTCATAAAGGGTATTTTAATACTATTAGTGAAAAATGGAATTACGAAGATTTTTTCTTTCAAGATTTGATCCCTTATATTGAAAAAAAATATCGTATTAAAGCAGAAAAAAGATTTCGCGCAATCGCCGGATTGTCCATGGGTGGTGGCGGTTCTTTTATATATGCTCTAAGACATCCTCAATTTTTTTCCTCGTCTTGTGCCCTCAGCGCTGCAATGGGAGATAGCTCTTTTGATGTTTTTTACAACAAAAACAAAAACTCCTTTCAGGGGCGCAAAAGAGAAGATCTTTACAACTACTTTTCAAACCACAATGCGCTGTCTATAATAAAAAATCAAACTAATGAAAACTTAAAAAGTGTACGATGGTATATAGATTGTGGTGATGATGATTTTTTATTTGAAGGAAATTCTTTAGTTCATATTGCTCTTAAAAAGAAAAATATTCCTCATGAATACCGCGTTAGAGACGGCGAGCACAACTGGACTTACTGGAGGTCTGCTCTTCCTAGTGTTCTAAAGTTTGTTTCCGATCATTTTCACCAGATTTAATCATTTTTTTAAAATAATTAATTAGTTCTTCTTTTTCTTCTGTGGTCAACTTTGCTTTTGGATGGAATAAAGCATACGAACTCAGCGGCATTTTATTCTTCTCCACTTCTTCGATACATTCTTCTATTTTGTGGTTTGCCTTTTTATTGCTGTACGTGTTCCAAATAGAAAAATTTAAGTGCTCTTTTCCTTCTTTAATATGGTGGTTAATCCAAAAAGAAAATGGTGCTATTTTGGAAAACCAAGGTCGCTTAGTTTGGTTAGAATGACAATCGTAACAAGCGCTTTTTAATATTTTTTTTACCTCAGTGGAAGCGCTGTTTTTAATAAGTATTTCTTCCGCCGGACTCGAAATAACATTCGTTCCTTGCAAAGGAAGAAATTGAATAGAAACTAATATTATAGTCAGAAAAAATAAACTGTTTTGCAAAGTAAATACTCTCATTTTTACAAAAATATAATACTTCTAGGGTTCTTTTTATAGCCTTTTAATGGTATTTTGCTTTTATTAAAGAGCATCTTCTTTAATGTTCTGTGTTGATTTCTATAGACACTTGAAATATTCAAATGGCTCTAAACAAGAAAGACATTTATACATTGCCTTACACGCGGTGGAGCTAAACTGGCTTACTAATTCTGTTTCATTACTATTACATATTGGGCAACCTATTAGCCTCTTTTCACCTAAAAGAATATTCTTGTCATAGGTTTTGTGAGCAGGTGGAGCTATACCAAATTTTTTTAATTTTTCTTTAGCGTTTTCAGTAATCCAATCCGTTGTCCAAGGAGGGTCGTATTGCATTTTTATTTCATATTTTTTTACATTTAAAATTGCTAATTGCTCTTGAATGTCTGTTTGAAACCTGTCCATTGCTGGGCATCCTGAATAGGTAGGGGTTATCGTGACAACTATTTTGTCTTTAATTTTTTTTACTTCTCTGAGTACGCCGAGTTCTTTGATGGTAATAACCGGAATTTCTGGATCTGGTATCTTGGAGATTGTTTGTTCTATTTCTTGTAAACCAACCCCCATTTACTTCCACTTAGCTGTAGGAGGCATGGACATCATTATTGCCTCTGTTGATCCCCCTGTTTTTAATCCGAATAGTGTTCCTCTATCCCAAATCAAATTAAACTCTACGTATCGGCCACGTTTAAGCAGCTGTTCTTCTTTTTCTGCTTCATTCCAGCTTTGATCTTTGTGTGTTTTTACTATCTCTGTGATGGCTTCAACTGTTTTTAAACCAACATTTTTTACAAATTCAAAATCTTTGGACCAGTTTCCTGAATTCATATAATCAAAAAAAATTCCTCCTTCACCTCTTGATTCTTTTCTGTGGGGGAGATAAAAGTACTCGTCACATTTTTTTTTAAATTCAGGGTAATAACCTTTGTTGTGAGGGTCGCATGCCTGTTTCATTTTAGAGTGGAAGTGCGCTGTATCTTTTTTATTAACAAATGTTGGTGTCATGTCTGCTCCACCCCCAAACCAATCCTGACCTGTTACTAAAAACCTTGTATTAAAATGAAATGCCGGCACTTTTGGGGATTGCATATGTGCTACTAAGCTAATCCCAGAAGCCCAATAATTTGGAGAGTTTTCAGTGCCTTTTATTTTACTTCTATATTCTTCGCTAAAAGCTCCTGAAACAGTAGAAATATTAACCCCTACTTTTTCGAACACTTTTCCTTTCATTACGCTCATTTCTCCTCCTCCTGTTCCTTTATGTTTCCATTTCTTTTTCTCAAAAACTCCCCCGTCAATTTCCATAAAGGAAGTACAAAACTGGTCTCTCAAAGATCTAAACCAGTCTGTGGCAGCTGTTTTCTTTTCTTCTATGTTATTCATTCTTTTTTCGTGTTTTATTGTCTTCAGCGTGCCATTCAGCATAACTATTAGCTGTTTCTCTTAAAAAACCTTTTATAAGTTTTGTGCCTTTTGGTTCTTGTTGCTTGAGTATTTCTACTATTTCTATTAGCATATTTTCACATGTTGGCTGATAGTCAACAAATCTTATTCTTTCATTTATAGCTTTCAGATCTTTAAACCTGGTGTCTCTTCTGAGTATTAAACGGTGATCAAAAAGTGTTAAGATTTCTGTTTTAATAATTCTCTTTATATCTCCGAAGTCAACCACCATCCCACAATCTGATATGGTTTTATCTGTTTTAGGGGATCCTAAATAAGTCGCCTCTAAGTGGTAACTGTGACCGTGTATGTCTTGACACTTTCCGTCATATCCATCAAGAGCATGTGCGGCTTCGAAATCAAATGCTTTGGTAATTCTTATATTCACAATGTTAATTATGGGAGTAAAATTACAACTAAAACATAACTTTTTTAATTCAACGGTTGAAATAATTCATTAGGTTAATTTTTGGGTTGGATATTTTTAAATTACATTAGAAAAATGTATTCCAAAAAAAATAGTTTTACTTCCCTTTCTAATGAGTTGGAACTATTCATAAATAAACATTATAACATAACTTCTTTAAGGGGGTTGATTATGACTGCTGTTTTTGGTTTAGCAGTAGTTATTGGGGTTTGGGGGCTTGAAAGTTTTTTTAGGTTTTCCTCCGGAGTTCGTGCGTCTCTTTTCTTTGGGGCCTCTTCATTAGTGGTTCTTTTTTTTGTAAAAGCCAGTGTTGTTCCTTTTTTAAAAAGACACGGTGTTTTAAGTCGTATCTCTAACGAAAACGCAGCCTTTTTGTTGGCTCAAAAAATTCCTACTTTAAACGATCAACTGATAAATGTTTTAGGGCTTCAAAAACAATTTAAAATGAACCAATCCGATTTATTAGCTGCTGCTATTGAGAAAAAATCTTTTACTTCTCTAAAGTATGATCTTTTAGGCGCTATCTCCTTTCGTGAACACAAAAAATTTCTGTCTTATGTTGTGTTGCTGTTTGCTGTATTTACTTTTTGCTCCATTGTTTTTTCAGAAAAAATTCTTCCACCATTAAAGCGAGTGATCCTTTTTCAAAATGAGTTTAGCAAGCCCAACCCTTTTTCCTTACTTATAAATAGCGCTTCTAATTTAGTTGTTTTGGAAGGAGAAAATTTAAAAATAGATATTAAAACGGTAGGGTTAACAGACCCCGAGCTGCTTAACTTGTTTGTTGAAAATCAAAAGTTTTTTCCAATTAAAATTAAAAAAAACACCTTTTCTCATGTGTTTAGATCTGTTAAGGAGTCGTTTGCTTTTAAAATTTTAGATGGAAATTTAGACACCGTTATATTTAATGTTCGTACACTGCCCAAAGCTAGGATTCTTTCAGAAAAAAAAGTGGTGGAGTACCCTAAGTATACACAATTAGAGACGGACACTTTTTACGACCTAAACAGGTTGGTTGTTCCTGAAGGCTCTATTGTTAATTGGGTGGTTAGTTCCTTTAATAGTTCTATGAGTGAGGTTCGGTTTATTGACACTACTTTCTTTGGGGAGGAGGTTTTTAGTTTTACTTACACTCCTTCTGCTCCTCAAAGTTATACCGTTTATGTCCAAAACATTTTTTCTGAACATAGAGATTCCTCTATCTATAACATTGATCTTGTTAAAGACCAATATCCTGTTATTTCATTTAAAGATGTGGCTGATAGTAACCGCCCTACAAAACACCTTTTTTTGGGTGAAATTTCTGATGATTATGGTTTTTCAGAGCTTACTTTCTGTTGTGCTGCGAATGACTCCTTGTTAAAAGAAGTAGATATACCTTTTGGAAAAGGCTCAAGGTCTGTCTTCAGTTTTAACTTTGATTTTGGTGATGACCAATTTAAGGTTGGATCTTTAGTAGAGTATTATTTTAAAGTAAAGGATAATGATAGAGTGAATGGGCCTAAAGAAACCTTATCTAAAAAACAGTTTTATCGAGAACTCAATAAAGAGGAAAAAAGGGCCTTACTAAAAACCAAAAGCAACTCACAAAAAAAATCCTTTAGTTCCTTAGAAAAAAAGCTTTTTAACCTTAACTCCGAACTCGACGAAATAAAAAACTCTATGTTGAACAAAAAATCTCTAGACTGGGAAGACAAGGCCAGTCTTAACAACTTTATTAAAAACCACGAAAAACTACAGAAAGAATTGGAGCAACTAAAGAGGCAGTTAACCAATGATTTAAGTGAAAAAGAAAAAAACAAATCAGATGAAATTCTAAAAAAGCAAGAAAAAATTAACGAAATGATGGAAGATCTTTTGTCAGATGAAATGAAAAAGCTTTTAGATGAACTGAGTCAACTTGCAAAAGAAATGAACAAGGAAAAAGTTTTAGAAAAGCTGGAAGATGTTGATTTTAATCAAGAAAACATGCTTAAAGAACTGGACAGAACAATAGAGCACTTTAAAAAATTAGAAATGGAAAAGTTAGCAAAGGACATTTCTGAGGACCTAATGGATTTGGCAAAAAAACAAGAAGATTTAGCGAATAAGACCCTTGATAAGAAAACTTCTGACTTTACTAAAAACAAAAAACAAGAGGAAATAAAAGATGAATTTAATAAGATTCAAAATGATCTTTTCAATTTAAAAAATAAAAATAATGAACTTGTTAAGCCTAAAAAAATAGATACTGAGGAATCGGAAAAAAACATTAACGAATCTATGGAGGAAAGTTTAGAAAACTTATCGGAGAATAAAATGAAAAAAGCTAAGGATCAACAAGATAAAAGTGCTGAAAACATGAAAGAGCTATCAGAGGCAATGTCTAAATTGTCTAGTGGAGGGGCTCAACAAGCTGAAGAAGACCTAGAATCATTAAGAGTTCTTTTAGAACAGCTGATTAGCTTTTCAATTGACCAAGAGTCTGTTCTTAAAGATTTGAAATCCACAAAGGTTCAGGATCCTAATTATATAAAAATTGGGCAGAGTCAAAGAAGGTTAAATGACGAAATCCAAATAATTGACGACTCCCTTACTGCTTTAGGTCTTCGACAAATAATGTTAAGTAGTAAGATCAATAAAGAAGTGCAGTCCATTAGACGGTCTTTAACTTCAAGTATAAAAAACTTAACAGAACGTCAAACGAAAAATGCGCAAATTGAACAGCAGACGGTAATGATGCACACTAATGAGCTTGGATTGTTGCTTAGTGAAGTAATGAATCAAATGCAAAACCAGATGCCTGGGTCTGGTCAATGTAATAAGCCAGGGGGTAAAAACAAGAAGCCGGGGAAGGGAATGCCAAACAGCGCTGAACAAATGAAAAAACAAATAGAAGCTATGAAAAAGTTTCTTGAAGGTAAAAAAAGCGGCAAAACCCCAGGTAAAAATAAATCCTCTTTTGAACAATTGGGAAGGATGGCTGCTCAGCAAGCGGCCCTTAAAAAGCAATTGAAAGAGTTGAGCCAAGATCTTAATAAAAATGGTTCGGGAAAAGGAAATGGCCTTAAGGACTTAATAAAAAAGATAGAAGAGGTAGAGAACGAAATAATAAATAATGACATTTCTCTTTCTTCTATAAAAAGACAAGAAGAAATTAAAATAAAACTTTTAGAACTGGATAAAGCGTCTAAAAATCAAGAAGAAAAAGAAGAAAGAGAATCGAAAGAGTCAGATGCTGTTTACAAACAAAATAATTCTTTACTTTTTGAAGAATATCTCAAGTTAAAACAAAGCGAGACCGAAATGTTAAAAACTATTCCTACAAATTTGAAACCTTATTATAAAAATAAAGTAAATGAGTACATAAAATCTATTGAAAAGAATTATGATTAATACTGCCCATACAGAAAAAAAGCAGCTTTCCTTAGCTTCAGAACCCAAAAGTCTTCTTTCTTTAGAAAGCTGGGTGAACTCCATTTGCGAGTCTTATAAGATAAGTGTAGAGCTTTATGGAAATATATTAATTGCTTTATCAGAGGCGGTTAATAATGCTATTACTCATGGAAACCAAAACGATGTTTCTAAAAACACTTTGGTCGTTTCAAAAATAGAAAATGAAAAAATAATATTTACCGTCTCTGACGAAGGAGAGGGTTTCGACTTTTCTACGCTTCCCGACCCGACGCTTCCTGAAAACATAGAAGAACCTCAAGGTAGGGGTATCTTTTTAATGAATCACTTATCTGACCATGTTGCTTTTGAAGAGCCTGGAAACCGAGTCGAAATGACTTTTGATCTATAATTTTATTGGATATTTATTTTCATAAAGAAAATGTTAGTCTTGATTTAAATCTAACATATGTTGAACATTGGATTAAAAGCTCTCTTTTTTCTTTAGGACACAAACAATCGGATCTTACCTTTATTTTTTGCTCCGATAGTTATTTAAAAAAAATCAATAACGATTATTTGAATCACGACTATTTTACGGATGTAATAACTTTTGACTATTCTAACAAAGAAGTAATCAAGGGCGATATTTACATTTCTGTTGAAAGAGTTGAAGATAACGCCACTACTTATGATGTAACATTTAATGAGGAAATTTTTAGGGTTATCATTCATGGTGTTTTACATTTGTGCGGATTTAATGATAAATCTAAAGATGATCAAACTAAAATGAGGAATAAAGAAGATTTTTTTATCAATCTAATAGACTGGAAATCAGCTTATTAAAACTTGTTTCACGTGGAACGTTATGCTTAAAAAATACGATATAATTGTTGTTGGGGCGGGTCATGCTGGTAATGAGGCTGCTGCAAGCGCTGCTCGTTTGGGGTCGTCAGTGCTGCTGATTACCATGAATATGGAAACCATTGGTCAAATGAGTTGTAATCCAGCTATAGGAGGAATTGCCAAAGGTCAAATAGTTAGAGAAATTGATGCTCTTGGTGGACTAACAGGAGAAATAACTGATATTAGTGCCATACAGTACAAACTTTTGAACAGGTCTAAAGGACCCGCCATGTGGAGTCCTCGAGCGCAATGCGACAGAGCATTATTTAGTTCAACTTGGAGAAAAAAACTTGAAAAAATTGAAAATTTAGATTTCTGGCAAGATGTGGTAAATGAAATTATTGTTGAAAAGGGAAAGGTTGCAGGTGTAAAGACAGCTATGGGAGTAATTATACAGTCCAAGGCTGTTGTACTAAATAGTGGTACATTTTTAAACGGCTCCATTCACTTAGGTGAAAAGGAGTTTGGTGGAGGTAGAATGGGTGAGAAGGCGGTAAAGGGAATAACGGCGCAACTAGAAAGCTTGGGATTCACTTCTGGAAGAATGAAAACTGGGACACCGGCAAGAGTAGACGGCAGATCAATCAATTTTAAATTAATGGAAGAACAGCCGGGCGATGTAAATCCTGGAAAGTTTTCTTTTTTTAACGGAACTAAACCTTTAATAAAACAAAAAAGTTGCTACATAACTTATACAAATTCTCAAACACACGAGATCCTAAAAAGCGGTTTTGATAGAAGTCCATTGTTTAACGGGGCAATCAATTCTATCGGGCCTAGGTATTGCCCTTCAATTGAGGATAAGATAAACAGGTTTAGCCACAGGCCAAGACACCAAATATTTGCTGAGCCAGAAGGGTGGAACACAATAGAATACTACATCAACGGCTTTTCCAGTAGTTTACCTGAAGAAATACAATTACAAGGATTGAGATCCATCAAAGGGTTTGAAAATGCAAAAATGTTTAGGCCTGGTTATGCTGTTGAGTATGATTATTTTCAACCCACACAACTAAAGCATAGTCTAGAAACAAAAATTGTAGAAAACTTATATTTTAGTGGTCAAATAAACGGCACTACAGGTTACGAAGAAGCTGCGTGTCAGGGGATGATGGCTGGAATAAATGCACATTTAAAATGCGCGGGAAAGGAGCCTTTCTATCTTACAAGAGACGAGGCATATATAGGGGTTTTAATAGACGACTTAATAACTAAGGGAACAGAAGAGCCTTACAGAATGTTTACTTCTAGAGCTGAATATAGAATACTACTGAGACAAGATAACGCAGATGCACGCTTAACAGAAAAGGGTTTCAAACTAGGGTTGCTGTCTTATAAAAAACATAACGAGTTTTTGGAAAAACAGCTGAAAACAAAAAAATTGAACGGGTTTGTAAAAAAGCACTCTGTTAAACCTGATGAGGTAAATATTCTGCTAAAAAAGAAAAAACAAAGCATTATACAACAGAAAGTTAAACTACCAAGTGTGGTTTCTAGACCGGGTATAACCTTAAAGGAGTTAATAGAAAATTGTGGAGATTTAAAAAGGCACATTTCGGAAAACCAATACGAAAACAGCAACATAGAGCAGGTAGAAATAGATATTAAATACAGCGGATATATTGAAAGGGAAAAAGAAAATGCTAATAAGTTAAAAAGGTTGGAATATGTAAAAATTCCAGAAGATATTGACTATCATAAGTTCTCATCACTATCAAACGAATCAAAGGAAAAGCTAAACTCCGTAAGGCCAGTAGATATAGGTCAGGCAGCACGAATAAGCGGTATAAAACCATCTGATATTTCGATATTATTAATATATTTAGGAAGGTAGTTTCACGTGGAACGTAGATTAGAAAAAATAGACTGTTGTCAAATTTGTCAAGGCGCTGATATAAAAGATTTTATTAGCGTTATAGATCATAATTACAGTGGTGATGTATTTAACATTAGCGAATGTGTGAGTTGTGGATACCGTTTTACAAACCCACGTCCTATTGAAAGTACTATAGGTAATTATTATAAAAGCGAAAACTATATCTCTCACAACTCTACAAAAAAAGGGTTGATCAATAAGATATACCATCTTGTGAGAAATTATCAATTTAAAATAAAGGAAAGTTCTATAGAAAAAACAAAAATAACACCAGGAAAAAAAGTATTGGACGTTGGTTGCGGAACTGGTAATTTTGTTAACCACTTGAATCTTCATGGTTGGAACGCTGAAGGTGTAGAGACGGACGAAAAAGCAAGAGAGATAGCACAACTTTCTAATATTAAAGTATATAAAAATATAAGCCTTGTTGATTCTGAAAAATATGATGTAATAACAATGTGGCACGTGCTAGAACATGTCTACAACCTAAATGATTACATGCAAAAACTTCGAAGTCTTTTAAAAAAGGATGGCTTATTAGTTATTGGTGTTCCAAATAGCAATTCGTACGACGCGAACATATATAAAGAAAATTGGTATGCATATGATGCACCTATACATGTTTCTCACTTTAGAAAGAGCAACATGAAACTTCTTGCAGAAAAAAATAAATTTAAGCATACTAAAACACAAAAACTATTTTTTGACGCTTTCTACATAAGTATGTTAAGTTCTAAAAAATCATCTAAATCAATTTTGTTAGGGTTTTTAATTGGTTTAATATCAAACGCTAAAGCAAAAAAAGACGGAGAATACTCTAGTTTGATATATTATTTATTTAAATAGCTTTTAAAGCACCTTCTTAACCTTAACGGTGTGTTGACTTAAATATGGTTAGTTGTTCTTTTAAAAGCAATTAAAATTGTTTTTTTATAACAGGCTCATTTTCAAGACATTACTTTAAAAAGTTGCTTGATTTCCTTTTTGGGTTCTTTTTCGAGATATAAAATATTGTACGTTCGCATGACAATAGGGGCTTCTTTTTTAATTTTCATTTGTGTTATAATTTTCTTTAACGAAGCTGTTGCACTGTAACCCTCGGCAACCATGGTCATGTCTTCAATAGCGTTTTCAACAGAAAGTCCTTTACCAATAGCTGTGCCCAAACTCCTGTTTCTACTATATGTTGAATAACAAGTAACCAAAAGGTCTCCTAAATAGGCGGGTTGAGAAACAGATCTTTCTTTCGGGTCCATGTGATTAAGAAGGCGCTTTAGCTCATTTGTCGAAGCTGTTATTAAAACTGCTAAAAAGTTGTCTCCGTATCCTAGCCCAGAAGCAATACCTACCATTATTGCATAAATATTTTTTAAGATGGACGCATATTCACAACCTATAATGTCACTGGATATTTTAACATTGATAAACGGTGTTTTAAATACTTTAATAAAATCGTTTTTTCTGGGTGGTATATTAGACGATATGGTAAGAAAACTTGTTTTTTCTTGTGCAACTTCTTCTGCATGGCATGGACCTGAAATTACACCATATTCTATTTTGTTAGAAAGGTTAGAAAAATATTGTTTTGGTGTTATTAAAAGATCGGGCAAGACTCCTTTAGTTGCTGAAAGTAAAATCTTATTGTCTAGAAGAGCTGCGTGGTCATTAAAAACTGTTTTTACAAATGAAGATGGAACGGCAACTATGATAATAGTTGCTTCTGTTAAGGCGCTAATTAAATCAGTAGTAACGTATATATTTTTAGTATTAATCTTACAATTGGTTAAATATTTAGTGTTTCTTTTTTTGTTAACTATTTGCTTGGCTAGTTTTTCCCTTCTAACCCACCAAGTAAGTTTATTGTTTTTTGATATTATATGGGCAATAGCAGTTCCCCAGCTTCCAGCACCAATTACAGAAATATTCATCTATTAGAATTGTTTTTTAATACTTCATTATAACAAATCTTAAACCACTCCGTATAATTATTAGGATTAGACAACATGTCCTTGGAAATAAAGTCTAAAGACTTATAGCTAAAAGAATCTACTTCGTTTTTATTTAAAATAGGTAGTGTGTCTGAAAATCCAAAGAAAACATGGTCAAACTCGTGTTCATAAAGATTGTTGTCAAGCTTTGCTTTATATATAAAATTAAATTTTGGTGTCAATTTACATGACATTCCCATTTCTTCCATTAATCTTCGATTAGCTGCATTTAAGACAGTTTCATTTTTTCTAGGGTGACTACAACAAGTGTTTGTCCACAGACCGCCCGAATGATATTTATCCAGAGCTCTTTTTTGGAGTAATAATTCATTCTTACTGTTAAAAATAAAAACAGAAAACGCTCTGTGTAGAAGACCTTTTAGGTGTGCCTCTTGTTTTTCCATGTGTCCAATGGCGTTGTCGCTTTTATCTACTAATACTACTAATTCCATTATTTTTGTACTGCGTTTTTTCGATATGCTAATTCCCATGCAGTTAAAAATACATATCTAGAAACTTTTTCTAGTTTTAAAAAATCAATTTTTTCTACGTCGTCTGTTGGTTTATGATAGTCTTCGTGTAAACCACCAAAATAAAAAATTACAGGAATATTATTTTTTGCAAAATTATAATGATCCGATCTTTCATAAAACCTGTTAGGGTCTTCTTTATCGTTGTATGTATAGTCTAGCTTAAAATTAATATACTGATCATTTATATTTTCACTAATTTCATGCAACTCATTGCTAATTCTATCGGCTCCAATTAAATATATATAATTATTGTTTTCTTGAACCGTATCCTGCCTGCCCACCATATCTATATTTAAATTGGTTGTTGTTTTTGATAAAGGGAATACTGGGTGGTCTGTGTAGAACTGTGAGCCAAAAAGACCTTTTTCTTCTCCAGATACCGATAAGAAAAGAATACCTCTCTGTGGTTTAATACCAGAATCATAAGCCTTTTGAAAAGTTTTTGCTATTTCTAATAATGCGCTTGTGCCTGATCCGTCGTCATCTGCTCCGTTACAAATTTCACCATTATCATAGCCGATGTGATCGTAATGCGCTGACAAAACTATTATCTCATCACTTTTTCCTGGTATAAAACCCAAAACATTTTCTGCTGTTTTTAATGCTGACACATTGGTCGAAAAAGAAGAAGGAATTTTGTTTATTATTAAGGAGTCCACAATTGTTTGATTCATTACAAAAACAGGCAAATGAGGTTTAGCTCTTTGATTTCCATGCATTTTCATCACTGGATTTTTTAAGTATTGCTTAATTCTTGTATCTGTATTTTTATAGTTCGGCTCTTTAAAAATGACTGCTAAAGCTCCTTGTTCTTTTGCTTCTTTTAATTTTCTTCTCCAGTTACCTTCTTTTTCTGAATGCTTAAACCCTACAGGAAGGCCTCTTTTTATGGCGACTATTTTATTGTTTACATCAATATTATTATAATCGTTTCTTTCTTTGTTTGCAACACCATAACCAACATCTACTATTAATACTTCTTTAATTGTGGTGTTTATTGGATTACCAAAAGAATAATATTCTTCTATTATTTTAAACTCCTTATTTGAGGTTTTAAATTCTACATTTAAAAAATTAGAAACATCAACATTAAATTGCTGGTAATAACTTGAATCTATTGCAGGGGATATGTTAGAGTTAATAAAGTGTTTTTTTATATAATCAGCGGCTTTTTTTTGACCTGGGGTAGTGGTTTCTCTGCCTTCAAATTCGTCTGATGCTAGTACCGATAAGTGTTTGTTTAGCTCAGCTGCTTTTATATTATTAGAATACTCAACTGCTTTATCTAGGTTGGTTTTCAAGTAAGTCTTTTGTTGTTTTAAAAGCTGGCAAGAGAAAAAACTTATCGGAAAAATTACATATAATAGTATTTTACTTTGCATTAATTTTTTTTGTTCTTAGTTCGTGTCTTCCAGCTTCAAAAGAAGTGTTTAAAAAGGTATTTACAATTGTTAATGCTTCTTTGTCGCTTATAAAACGAGCTGGTAAAGAGATTGCATTTGCATCGTTATGTTGTCTGGCTAATTTTACTATTTCAACATTCCAACATAGTGCACACCTAACACCTTTATGTTTATTTGCTGCCATTTGTATTCCATTTCCTGAACCACATATTAGAATAATTCTATCTGAATTGTTTTTCTTATATGATTCTACAGCTAAATGTGCATAGTCTGGATAGTCTGCTCTTTCTTCTGAAAATGTGCCAACATCAAATATTAAATTGTTTGTACTTAAATCTTTTTTTAGATGTTCTTTTAATTGGAAACCAGCGTGATCAGATCCTATTACTATTTTCATGTTATTAATTTGTTAGTAAACAATTAAAATATTTTTTTGGATTTATAAATAATAAACTCATTATTTTAATTTTATAAAAAACCTAATTGAAATAGGTCTTTTAATTAATAAAATATCGATATAAATATTAACAAATAAATCAGCTTTAATTATTTTGCCAATATATATTAAAAAATTCTTATTATTTATTAATAACTCTGTAAACTATTGGTCTAGAATACATTAGTTTTTAACTTTGTGTTTATAAAATGTTAATTACAAATTTATTTATAATTATATATATCTTTTTTTGTTAGTTTATAAACATATTAACAGCACTAATAATAATAAAAGTTTATTTAAAATATTTTTTATTTTTTTATTCTTTGTTAATACTGTTAATTCCCAAGATTCTATTTACAAAAAATTTCTATTTGAGAATTTAAAAGTAAGTAGCGAGGGGTATCTTGTAAATAACATTCCTGCTGGTAAATGGATAAGCTACCATAAAAATAACCATATTAAATCAGAAGGTTTTTGGAAAGATTCAAAACTTGACAGTGTATGGACCTTTTATGACACACTTGGAAATATCATTTTAAGAGAAAGATACAGTAAAAATTTAAAAAATGGTAAATCCATTGAATACGATATAAAAGGCAACATTATAAGGGAAACTAATTATAAAAGCGGTAAAAAAAATGGATTTGAAAGATTATTTAATAAAAATACTAATCAAATAATGTTAACTAATACCTATATAAATGATAAGAAAAATGGAACATCTTTAGAATACGATACCAATCAAAAGGTGATTACCATATTCAACTATGATAAAGGTGTTCTTTCAAGTAAGGAAGAGATAAATAGATATGATAAGGAAGGTGAAAAACAAGGAGTTTGGAAAGATTTTTATAAGAACGGCAACGTTAAAAAAGAAAATATTTTTTTTCATGGAAAAAAAAATGGTTATGAAAGAAAATTTAATGAGAAGGGGCAAGTAGAGGAGTTACAAAATTATAATAAAGGAAAGATAAATAACACAGACCTTTCTTTAGAATTAGAAATATCAAAAGTTAAATTAGACAGCGATAAATACATGATGGGAAAAGTCGAGAACCAATCTAAAAAAGGATTATTTAAAGTGTATAATAATAAAGATTCTTTGATAGGTATAAGATTTTATCAAAATGATACATTAACTAGCAAAGGAAAATATAACAACTTTAATAAAAAAACAGGAAAATGGATATATTACTGGGGAAATCAACAAATTAAAAAAGAAGGTTTATTCGAAATAAATAATAAAAAAGGAGAATGGAAATATTACTTCAAAAATGGCTATTTACAACAAAAAGGAATTTACGTTAAAAATAAACCAAATGGTTTATGGGAATGGTGGTACGAAAATGGAGTAAAGAGAAGATCAGAAGAATACTTAAATGGTAGAGAAAATGGTGAAGTTAAAGAATACGACACACTTGGAAACTTGATAACACATGGAGAATATTCGTATGGAGAAAGAGAAGGTGATTGGTTTTATATAATCAATGACTATAAAGAAGAGGGAACGTTTACAGGAGGAATGAAAACAGGTAAATGGAAAACAACTTATCTTAATAAAAAGCAAATAAAATTTCAAGGAGAATATATTAACGATACACCTATAGGAAAACATACTTTTTATTTCCCTAATGGATTAATTAAGAAAGTAGGAAAATATAAAGATGGTTTAAAAAATGGTGAATGGATTTCGTTTAATGAAAACGGAGAAAAAAAAATATCATACGTATATAAAAGAGGAATTGAAATAAAGAGAGACGGAATAAAGATTAGACAATGAAAAAGCTACTAATTATACTAGTTTTATTTTTTAGTATAAAACATATACATTCCAATAACGGTCTAGTAAATATTAAAAATTTTGGTATTATATCTATAGGTAATGGACATGAGTATTTAGGAAAACATAATTGGAAATTATCATTTAAAATAAAAGATAGCTTACATCTTTTTGAAATAAACAGTAAGGAAAATCAGAAGTTTATTTATTTTAATTTATCAAAAAATTTAAGTAGTAATCAACTTAACTATTTAGCTGAAAATACTGTAGAATATATAGTTAAAAAAAATAATAAAAACATTTTTTTGAAGGAACATTTAATGAGTTTTCAACCTCAAAATTTATTTGTTATTCTTAGAATGGAAAATAAAGAAAAACTAAATACAAAAGGAAAAGTATTAGATAGTTATGCGGTAGAATATAAAGGAGATTATTATTATCTATTAAGATCTATTTTAGATAATAAACTTTTATGTTGGTATGTAATAAAAAACTCTAAAATAGTTAATATTCACACCGAATTTAATAATGTAAACCATCAAAAAACAGGAAGAATTACGGTTACTAATTTTAAAAACGATCAACCAGAATTTACTTTTGAATATTTAAATAATTCTGATAAAAAAATAATTACACTTGGAGAAAATTTTAAATTAATTAGTTATATAAGTTCTAAAAAAACAGTACTCCCAAAAAGTACAGAAAACATCAAGTATTTGGAATATAGAGGATACATATATAACCAACAGAAAAATAATGGGTGAAATATTTATCATACCAACACCTATTGGAAATTTAGGAGATTTTACTTATCGCTCAAAAGAAACACTTATTCAGGTAGATAAAATTTACGCTGAAGACACCAGAACTAGTAAAAAATTATTAGTTAAGTACGATATAAACACTCCACTATTTTCTTATCATCAGCATAACGAACACAAAATTGTAGATACATTAATAAATGAAGTAAAAGATAAAAATTTAAGTATAGCTTTAATTTCAGACGCTGGAACTCCAGGAATTAGTGATCCTGGCTTTTTATTGGTTAATAAAGCAAAAGAAAATAACATTAATATTTATTGTTTACCAGGAGCCACTTCCATAATACCAGCAATTGTTCAATCGGGATTCGCTACAGATGAATTTAGTTTTTACGGTTTTTTACCACACAAAAAAGGAAGAAAAAACAAACTACAAAATATTACAAATCAGACAACTACGATAATATTATTGGAATCACCACATAGATTATTAAAACTATTAAAAGAACTACATGATTTAATATCTAACAACAGAATGGTAAGTATTTCAAGAGAGTTAACAAAAATACATGAAGAAAATATTCGAGGAACAGCAGAAGAATTACTTTTACATTTTAGTTCGAAAAAAGTAAAAGGGGAAATAGTAGTTATTATTGATAAAGCACCAAAGCAAAAAAAAAATGTTGGAATATAAACCCGAGGAGATAGAAAAAAAATGGCAAAAAAAATGGCTGAAAAATAAAACGTATCAAACATCTAATAATTATAAATTACCTAAATATTATGTTTTAGACATGTTTCCTTATCCGTCTGGAGAAGGCCTTCACGTAGGTCACCCATTAGGATATATTGCTACGGACATTGTATCCAGATATAAAAAAAACTTAGGATTTAACGTTCTTCATCCTATGGGTTATGATTCATTTGGGTTACCTGCAGAACAATATGCTATACAAACAGGAAAACACCCTGCGTTAACAACTGAAATTAACATCAAAAGATATAGACAACAACTAGACCGACTTGGTTTTAGTTATGATTGGAATAGAGAAATTAAAACATCCGATCCAAAATTTTATAAATGGACTCAAAAGTTCTTTATAATGATGTTTAATTCTTGGTACGACAATAAAAGTAATAAAGCAAAAAAAATCACATCCTTAATAGAAAAGTTTAATCAATCAGGAACTAAAGACGTCAATGCTTCTGTAACAAAAAAACATTCTTTTTCTTCCGATGATTGGAAAAGTTTTAGTGAAGTGAAAAGAGAAGAAGTGTTGATGAATTACAGAATTGCATATTTATCTGAAGGAACCGTAAATTGGTGCCCTAAGTTAGGAACAGTTTTGGCAAATGATGAAGTAAAAGACGGATTGTCAGAGCGAGGAGGCTATGTTGTAGAACAAAAAATAATGAAACAATGGAGTATAAGAATATCCGCTTACGCTGAACGACTGCTAAAAGGGCTAGAACAAGTAGAATTTTCAAAATCACTTAAAGAACAACAAAGGAACTGGATCGGTAAATCCAACGGAGCAACAGTTACTTTCAAAACACAAAATAATACAGACATTCATGTTTTTACTACAAGGTTAGAAACAATTTTTGGTGTAAGTTTTCTAGTGTTAGCACCAGAAAACAAGATAGTAAATAAAATAACTACAGAAGCTTTTAAAAGCAAAGTAGCTTTATATAAGCAAGAAACTCTAAAAAAATCAGAACGACAGAGGTTGGCCGATAAAACCAAACCAACAGGCCAGTTTACAGGAGGATATGCCATCCATCCAATAACTAAAAAACAAATTCCTGTCTGGATAAGTGACTATGTACTTAACGATTATGGAACAGGGTCTGTAATGGCTGTCCCTGCAGGCGACCAAAGAGATCACGACTTTGCAAAGGAATTTAAACTTGATATTCCAGAAATATTTGAAAACATAGATTGCTCAAAAAGTGCTTATATTGAAAAAAATACCAATCTAAAAAACTCAGATTTTTTAAATGGACTTAATATTATAAAAGCAGCTGAGGAGGTCAATCAACGAATGTTTAAAGACAACACAGCAGCACCAAAAGTTAATTATAAATTTAGAGATGCCATTTTTTCAAGACAAAGATATTGGGGAGAACCTTTCCCTGTTTATTACGATGGTTCAACCCCTAAAACAATAGAACAACAACAAGTATTACTACCAAAAATAAGTAAATTTTTACCCACAGAAGACGGTCAACCACCTTTAGCCAGAGCAACCGAAAGTAGCTGGAACATATTTAAAGGGGACAGGATGGAACACAACACCATGCCTGGCTGGGCAGGGTCGTCTTGGTATTTTCTTAGGTTTATGGACCCTAGCAACGATAAAGAATTTGCAGCAGCAGAAAATTTAAAATATTGGAATCAAGTGGACTTGTATGTTGGCGGCGCAGAACACGCTGTAGGACACTTGTTGTACTCTAGATTTTGGACTAAATTTTTATACGACCATGAAAAAATTAGTTTTAACGAGCCGTTTAAAAAGTTGGTAAATCAAGGAATGATAGGTGGGCCTATTCATTTTATATTACTAAAAAAAGACAAAGTAAATAACCAACCGGTGTTCGTTGAAAACACATTAGAAAACAGAGAAAGCAGCTGTATTAAAATAGCTTGTCATATCGATTTTGTTTCGGAAGGAGGCACCAAAACAGCACACCTTAATAAAAAACAACTTGAAAGTTTCATAAAATGGAGGCCTGAATATAAAAATGCTATTTTTAAAGTAAAGGAAACCAGCTTTACAGTAAAAGAAATATCAGCAAAAGAAAACCTCAAATTTAAATTGGTTACAGAGCAAGGAAAGATGTCTAAACGGTATTTTAACACCATAGACCCTGAGAAAATATGTGACGAATTTGGAGCAGACACCCTTAGGTGTTATGAGATGTTCTTAGGCCCTATAACAGAACACAAACCCTGGAACATCAACGGAATAAGCGGGGTTTATAATTATTTTAAAAAAACATGGAAACTAATACATGGGTTTACAGATAAAGCAGCCAGTCAGGAAGAATTAAAGTTACTTCATAAAACCATTAAAAAAATAACTGAAGATATTGATAACTTATCTTTTAACACAGCGATATCCACGTTTATGATTACTACTAATGAGCTAATCAAGTTAAAGACAACGAGTAAGAAGGTTTTTAAAGATTTGTTGGTTTTACTTTCACCGTTTGCCCCTCATTTTACAGAAGAACTTTGGGAAACCTTAGGAAGCACAGAATCGATTACTAAAGCACCTTGGCCTAAATACAATGAAAAATATTTGGTAGAAACGAACTACAGCTACCCGGTTTCTTTTAATGGTAAAATGAGATTTAAAATACAGTTAGGTTTAGATTTAGATAAAGAAACAATAGAAGCCAAGGTGTTAAAAGACCCAAGAACAGGGGGTTATTTAGACTCAAAAACTCCTAAAAAAGTAATAGTAGTTCCAGGAAAAATAGTGAACATTGTTATTTAGGAGCGGGGTTTAAAAAAAAGAAAATTCTAAATCCTCTTTGCTTATAATTTTTTTATAAAAAATTATAATTAAAAAAACACTAGAAGAAATACACGCATCGGCGATATTAAAAACAGGAGGAAAAACCTCTTCATTTGCAAGTCCAAATGGTGTCCAACTGGGCCAATAAAACACAAAATGTAACATATCGACGACACACCCCTCAAGTAAACCACCATACTGCCCGGAAAAAAGAGTAGAAATACCGTTATATCCAACCCAATACTCAAAAACTCGGTTCCACGTTGTTCCAGAATCAAAAATTAAACCGTAGAACAGGTTGTCTAGTAAGTTACCTAAGGCTCCTGCAAATATTAAGGAAACTAAAGTAATGAAACCACCGTGAGCGGAGGTTTTAACAAGCTTAATAAGATATTTGCCAATAAAAAAAATGGCCACTAACCTGAAAACACCAAGAATATACTTGCTTATTACCCCTCCAAAAGAAAGCCCAAAAGCCATCCCGGGGTTTTCGACAAAATCTAAACGTAGCAACCCAAAGTCTGAGATGTTTTCTCCTAAGTGAAAGGACGTTTTCACCCATATTTTAAGACCCTGGTCCAGAAATAAGACCAGTAAAACAACGAATAAAGGAAATATTTTTTTAAACAAAGATAATTAGCTTTCCGCCATTTTAGCTTCAATACTTAGGGTAGCATGAGGAACTAACTTTAGGCGATCCTTATTAATTAATTTACCAGTTTTTCTACAGATCCCGTAAGTTTTGTTATTTATTCTATTAATGGCGTGCTCTAAGTTGGTAATAAATTTTTCAGTCCTAGCTGCTAGTTGAGCATTTTCTTCTCGCATTAGTGTTTCAGCACCATCTTCCATCATATTAAATGTACGACTGGTATCATTAGTTCCATGGTCGTCTTTATGTGAAAGAGAACCCTTTAAAACCAGTAAATCTTCTTTAGCTTCTTTAAGTTTCTTTTCTATAATTATTCTGAACGCATCAAGTTCAGCATCTCCATATCGGTTTTTCTCTTTTGCCATGGTGTTTATTTTAATTTTTCAATAACGTATTTAATATCATCATCTACAAAAACACTATCACCGTTAATGTTCTCCACAAAATCTAATGTTTTTGTAAGTGTTTCCGAGCAAATATAATTTAAATTGTTATTAATTGCGTTTTTTGTTTCGGGAGCTGCACAAACCAGTATTTTAATAAAATCACTTACCTCTAAACCAAGCTCTTTTCTTTTATTTTGAACTTTGTTTACAAAATCTCTTGAAACCCCCTCTTCCTTGAGTTCATTAGTGAGCGAAATATCTAAAGCAACAGTAATTGTACCGTTTGTAGCTATTTCCCAACCAGGAACATCTGCAGTTGTTATTTCAACATCTTCAAGAGATAATTTTATCTCTTTATTTTCTAAAACAATACTAGAGCCATTGTTTTTTTCAAAAAAAGCGATTTCTTCATTGGTCCATTTACTAACAGCTGCTGCAATTTCTTTCATGTTTTTACCATGTTTAGGACCTAAAACTTTAAAATTAGCTTTTGCTTTTTTCTTTAGTAAAGAATCGTCCGAAGAAATAAATTCTATAGACTTCACATTTACCTCGTTAGTTATTATGTTTTTAACGCTCTTAATTGCATTTTCAAAATTGCTATCCAAAGTTGGTATTAACACTCTTTGAAGAGGCTGACGTACTTTTATTTGCGTTCTTTTACGAAGACTTAATATTAGGGACGAAACCTTTTGTGCAAGACTCATTTTTTCTTCCAAGGATTGATCTATTAAATCAGTCTTGGGACTAAGAAAATTAGTTAAATGAACAGATTCCTTTTCTCCAAGATCCTTAAAAAGAAAGTCGCTATAGAAAGGGGCAATAGGCGCCATAAAGACACAAACACTTTTTAGACAAGTAAAAAGCGTGTCGTATGCTGCCTTTTTATCTTCCGAAAACTCACCTACCCAAAATCTTTTTCTACACAGCCTAACGTACCAATTACTAAGATCGTCAATAACAAAAGATTGTATGAGCCTAGCAGCTTTAGTGGGTTCATATTCCTGGTAAGCTGTGTCAACTTGCAGGTTTAGAGAGTTAACTTTTGAAAGAATCCACAGGTCTATTTCACTTAACGAGTTAGAAAAATTGTTTTCTGAATAAGAATAATTATCCAAATTAGCATACAAAGCGAAAAAGCTGTAAGTGTTAGACAGGGTTCCAAAAAACTTTCTAGTAACCTCTTCTATGCCTTGAAGATCAAATTTCAAATTATCCCAAGGTTGTGAGTTGGAAATCATATACCAACGAGTAGCATCTGCGCCATACTTTTCTAAGGTTTTAAAGGGGTCAACAGCATTTCCTAATCTTTTAGACATTTTTTGACCGTTTTTGTCTAAAACTAATCCGTTGGAAACAACATTTTTATAGGCCACAGACTTTTTGGTCATAGTTGCTATCGCGTGAAGCGTGTAGAACCATCCTCTTGTTTGATCTACTCCTTCTGCAATAAAATCTGCGGGGAAGGCCTCGTTGTTATCTATTAGCGCTTTATTTTCAAAAGGGTAATGCCACTGAGCAAAAGGCATAGAGCCAGAGTCAAACCAAACATCTATTAAATCAGCCTCTCTGTAAAGAGGTGTTCCATTCTTTGAAGAAAGTACCAGCTTATCAACGTAGCTTTTGTGTAGATCAAAAAATTTATAGTTTTTTTCTGAAAAGTCATTACTTAAAAAACTTTCAAGTGGGTTATGGTCCATATTTCCCATTTTAATAGAGTGCGAAATTTCTTGTTTTAACTCCTCCACAGAACCAATACATAAAACCTCTTTTGCGTCTTCGCTTCTCCATATAGGTATAGGGATTCCCCAAAACCTCGATCTAGATAAATTCCAGTCGTTAGCGTTTTCCAGCCAATTTCCAAATCTACCTGATCCTGTTGAGGCGGGCTTCCAATTGACACTGTTGTTTAGAGTAACCATGTCTTTTTTAAATGCAGAAACTTTAATAAACCAAGAGTCCAAGGGGTAGTATAAAACAGGCTTATCAGTTCTCCAGCAATGTGGGTAAGAATGTTCGTACTTTTCAACTTTAAAAGCTTTGTTTTGCTCCTTAAGTTGAATAGCAATTTCAACATCTACAGATTTGGTGTTTTTTTCAATATTTTTATAATATTCATTCTTAACAAACTTTCCACTAAGTTCTCCCAACCCATCAATAAAAGCGCCTTTAAGATTAACCAAAGGGACAAGATCACCAGACTTGTTTTTCACCAACATCGGCGGAATACCAGCGTCTTTAGCAACTTTAGCATCGTCAGCACCAAAGGTTGGAGCGATATGAACAATTCCGGTACCATCGTCTGTTGATACAAAGTCGCCATGAATTATTTTAAACGCCTTTTCAGGATTTTCAACAGGAAGGGCTAGAGGCATCAATTGTTTATATTTTAAACCTTCTAAATCAAAACCTTTTAGCTTTTGTACAATTTTATAAAAAATTTGTTTTTTCCCCTCATCAGCTTTATCAGAAATAGTGTAAGGCGCGGAAAAAACTTTTGAAACTAATTTTTCTGCTAAAACAACAGACATAGGCTCGTTGGTATACTGATTTTTAGTTTCTACAACAACATATTCAACACGTTTGTTAACTGCAAGTGCGGTGTTTGAAGGAAGGGTCCAAGGGGTAGTAGTCCAAGCGAGGAAGTAAATCTTGTTCTTTGTTTTAAAAAATTCAGCATCATTATTTTCCAATAAAAATTGAGCAGTAATAGAAGTGTCTTTTACATTTTTATAGCAACCAGGTTGGTTAATTTCATGAGAACTTAAGCCGGTTCCAGCCATAGGTGAATAAGGTTGCACGGTATAGCCTTTATAGATTAACCCCTTTTTAAACGCCTCTTTTAGCAGCCACCAAACAGACTCAATATACTTATTTTCATAGGTAACATATGGGTTTTTAGTATCTACCCAATAACCCATTTTATGAGTAAGATCGTTCCAGACGTCCGTGTAGCGCATAACAGCACTCTTGCAGGCTTCATTGTATTCTTCTATGGAGATGCTTTTCCCAATATCTTCTTTAGTAATCCCCAATTCTTTTTCTACCCCAAGCTCTACAGGCAAACCATGGGTATCCCAACCAGCTTTTCTGTTAACTTTATACCCTTTTAGAGTTTTGTACCTACAAAAAACATCTTTAATAGTCCTAGCCATGACGTGGTGAATTCCAGGTAAACCATTCGATGAAGGAGGCCCCTCATAAAAAACAAAAGAAGGTCCGTTTTCACGAGAAGAAACACTTTTTTCAAAGGTTTTGTTTTTTGACCATTCTTCAAGAACAGAACTTGCAATAGCAGAGAGGTTTAAGCCTTTTCTTTGGTTATACTTACTCATAATATTTACCGATTAAATTTTAGACTTAAATCTATTTTTTTATGACTGTGAAAAATTTCTTTTTTCTTTCTGTTGGATCTTAATTTTTTTTGCTTTTCTAAAGGCATATTAAATACACCAATACATTCCGGAGAACAACACCCCTGGTTACTTTCTGCGCAGTTTTCACACTGTATAAATAGCAAATTACAATTCAAGTTGGAGCAATTGGTGTGGTGGTCCGAAGAACTACCACATTGATGACAATTACTAACAACGTCATTAGAAATACGTTCGCCAAGTCTGTCGTCAAAAACAAAGTTTTTTCCTTTAAATTTATTTTCTAAACCATTTTCTCTAACGGTTTTGGTATAATTAATAATTCCTCCATTTAATTGATTAACACTTTTAAAACCCTTGTGTTTTAAATACGCAGAAGCTTTTTCGCATCGTATTCCACCCGTACAATACAAAAGTATTTCTTCTTTCTCTTTGCCTTTTAGAAGATCTATCACCATTGGAAGTTCTTCTCTAAACGTAACAGATTGCGGCAACAAAGCACCGTTAAAATGCCCAACTTCACTTTCGTAATGGTTTCTCATGTCTACAACGACAGCGCCCTTTTCCATTTTTTTATTCCAATCAGCCGCACCTAGCTTGTTACCAATGTTGGTCAAATCAAAGTCCCCATCATTTAGTCCATCAGCAACTATTTGGTCTTTAACCTTTATAGTTAGTTTATAAAAAGATTGCTTTTCCGACTCTACCCCCTGTTTGAATAGAATATTTTTAAATATTGAAATTGCATCCACAGCAAGTCGGTATTCATTTACTTTGTTCTCAGGAACTGAAACTTGAGCGTTTATCCCTTCTTTAGCGACATAAACCCTCCCTAAAACACCTAGTTTGGACCATTCAGCAAATAACAAGTCTCGCAACTTATCAACGTCATTAATTTCTACATACTTGTAAAAAGAAAGAACAGTTCTTTTGAACAGCTCTTTAGACAAGACTTTATGAGCAGATATTCGATTTAACTTATTATGTGTGATGTCTCTAGCCAAGATGATGGAGTAAGTTTTAAGAATGCAAAAATATAAATTCCTGTTTAATTAGTTTAATTTTATAGAGTGATAATATTAAAATAAAGCAAGTGCTTCTTAGAGAAAGAATATTTAATCATCAAATTATATTACTATCAGCGGTCTTTATTGCTGTTTTAGTATTAAGCATATGTATTAAAAACAGGCCCATACTTTTAAAAAGCCTAACACTTGCTCATGCAAGAAAGATGCATTTTAAATACGTTTATAACAATATTAAAGATCAGGTAATCACTGTTTTATTTTGGCTTTCCATCGTTTTGCAGTTAATTTTTTTATCTCTTTACCTTTTTGAAGCGAATAAGTTTTCGATATTAATTACTTTACTTTATATAGCCTTAATCATAGGAAAAAGAGCTTCATTTTTTCTTTCAGAGAAAATTTTTCAAACCCCTAGCTTAATAAAAACCCATTTGGTTTCATTCATTGTCATGGTTATTCATATAGGCTGGCTGACTATTCCAATACTACTAATTAAAATAATACACTTTAAATCCTTGTCTGTTAACTCTGTAAAAAGTATAAACGCAGTTTTTTTCCTGGTTATTTTTATATACATATTGCTGAGGCTAATCAATTTTATTTGGTTGAACAGAAAGGTGAAAGTTTCTTTTTTACACATAATTTTTTACCTTTGCACACTTGAAATTTTACCCTTAGGAATTATTTCATGCTTTCTAATTAGTTGAAAGAAATTTAGTATTTAACTTTTAAAATAGGTACAATGAATATTAAATCCATACTAGTTTCACAGCCGAAACCAAAAAATGATAAAAACCCATTTCATGATTTGGCCAGCAAACATTCGCTTAAAGTAGACTTTAGGCCTTTTATTCACGTTGAAGGTGTTCCTTCAAAAGACTTTAGACAACAAAGAATTGATTTAAGCAGCTATTCAGCAGTCATTTTTACATCCAGAATGGCCATAGATCACTATTTTAGAATAGCTAAAGAAACAAGATTTACAGTACCTGATCAAATGAAATATTTTTGCGTATCAGAAGCTGTTGCGTATTACCTCCAAAATTATGTTGTTTATAGAAAGAGGAAAATATTCCACGGAAAACAAACGTTCAAAGATTTAATGGAGTTAGTTATCAAGCACAATGGAGAAAAATATTTAGTTCCTTGTTCAGATATACAAAGGAAAAATATTCCAGATCAATTAGAAAAAAATCAAATAAAGTTTAAAAACGCAACACTTTACAATACTGTTTGCAGTGACTTATCTGATTTAAAAGACGTAAAGTATGACATTTTAGTTTTTTACAGTCCATCAGGAATACAGTCGTTAATTAAAAATTTCCCAAAGTTCGAGCAAAAAAACACAAAAATAGCAGCTTTTGGGCAAACAACTGTTCAAGCAGCCGAAAACGCGGGATTACGAATAGACATTAAGGCTCCCATGCCAGGAATACCTTCCATGACAATGGCTATTGAAAAATTTATAAAAGCAGATAAAGAACACTAACAACCATTTCTTTTAATTATTTTAGTGCTTTATAAATGTTAAATAAAAAGCATATTCTAAATAACAGAGAGACCATTTCTTTGTTGTTTCAAAGAGGAAAAAAGGTATCTAACAAAAACTTAACATTTGTTTCCTTAGACAACCAGCGCTTTTCTATTATGTTCTCGGTTTCTAAAAGAAAGATTTCAAAAGCTGTAAGTAGAAATAAAATAAAACGCCAAATGCGCGCAATATATTTAAAAAATTATGAGTTATTTACAATAACAAAACAACCTAAAGCCATGAGCTTTGTTTATTTTGGAAACGAAAAAGTGGAATACAAAAACTTAGAAGAAACCATGATTTCCCTTGCAAGAAAAAGCCAAATAGAATGAGAGGAATAAAAATTGCAGCAGCTTTAGCTTTATGTGCGGGATTAACTTCTAGTCAAAAAACAGACAACGATTACTTTGAGATAAGTAAAAATTTAAAGTTAATGTCTTCTATTTATGAAAAAATAAACACCCATTATGTAGATGAAGTTTTACCAGGTAGGGTAATGAAAAAAGGCATCGACGCCATGTTGAAATCTTTAGACCCTTACACAGTCTATATTTCAGAAGAACAAATAGAAGATTTCAGGTTTGCCACAACGGGAGAATACGGAGGAATAGGAGCAACAATAAAAAAGAGCAACAAAAAAACGATAGTTTCTGAACTTTATGAAAATTCTCCAGCAAGTAAAAATGGCTTAATTCCAGGAGATGAGATAGTGTCAATTGACGATGTTTTAGTGGAAGAAAAGTCTTTAGAAGAGGTGGGGAATCTTTTAAAAGGCCCAGCAGCATCTGTCTTACAGATAAAAATAATAAGAGATAAAACTGAAAGCATCAAAGAAGTTACAAGAGAAAAAATACAAATACCGGCGGTTAATTTTTCAAAAAAAATAAATGAAAGCACTGGACTTATAAAGCTCACCTCATTTACAAGTACTGCAGCATCGGAATTTAAAATGGCACTAACAGATTTACAAAAAAATAAAATAAAAAGCTTAATAATTGATCTGAGATCTAATGGGGGAGGACTTCTAAACGAAGCAGTAAAAATTGTTAATTTCTTTATTCCTAAAGACAAAGAGGTGGTGAGTACCAAAAGTCGATTAAAAGAAATGAACAGATCTTATACCACCAAAGAACAACCAATTGCAGATGACCTACAGTTGGTGGTTTTAATAGATGAATATTCAGCTTCTGCCAGTGAAATTGTTGCGGGCAGTTTACAAGACTTGGATAAAGCAGTAATTATTGGACAAACTAGCTTTGGAAAAGGGCTGGTACAACAAACCAAACCCGTTAGTTTTGGAGGCCAAATTAAGCTTACGGTAGCTAAATATTATACTCCAAGCGGAAGGTGTATACAAAAACTAGATTACTCTTCCATGCAAGGCAGC
>JAQXDK010000018.1 GCA_029251405.1 Flavobacteriales bacterium | reverse complement strand
ATAAATAACTTAAAATTATTTTTAATTATATATTTTTACCACAAACCGATGCTCTAACCAACTGAGCTACATCCACCATTTATGCGGGCAAATATATATAATTAAAAATAATTTTAAGTTATTTATCCTATAATAATCTAATACGATTTTTTATAATATATTGTGAAATTATATTTTTTATATGGAATTACTTCAAAAGTTATGCTCAATCGCTGCTCCATCTGGAAATGAAGCACCAATGAAAAAATTCATCCTTGAGTATTTAAATGAAAATATTTCTAATTTTAAAGTTAAGCCAATAGTAATTTCTGATGGTATACAAGATTGTCTTGTCCTTAAGTTTGGAAAACCTAAAACAGCTGTTTTTGCCCACTTAGATTCCATAGGTTTTACAGTAAGATATGATAAAGAATTGGTTAAAATTGGAGGTCCAAAGTCTTACGACGGTATAAAACTTGTTGGAAAAGATTCAATTGGTGAAATAGAAACCGAAATCTACAATTATGAAGACGATCACGGAAACAACCACATTGAATACCTGTTAGATAGAGAAATTGACCGAGCAACAGAACTGACGTTTAAACCCAATTGGAGAGAAGATGATCAATTTATCCAATGTTGTTATATGGACAACAGATTAGGCGTTTGGAATGCTCTTGAAATAGCAAAAACACTAGAAAATGGAATCATTTGTTTTTCAACATATGAAGAAGTAGGTGGTGGGAGTGTTGGGTTTTTAGGTAAATATATTTATGAAAAATGGGGGGTAAATCAAGCACTGATTTCAGACATCACATGGGTTACTAATGGAGTTAAGCATGGAGAGGGTGTAGTTATATCGAGAAGAGATTCTGGACTTCCTAGAAGAAGTTATGTAGATAGAATAATTGAAATAGCTGATAAAAGCAATATTCCTTATCAGATTGAAGTTGAATCAACAGGTGGAAGCGATGGGAATCAACTTCAAAAATCTCCTTACCCTTTTGACTGGTGTTTTATTGGAGCTCCTGAAGATTTTGTTCACTCACCAGATGAAAAAGTTCATAAAAACGATGTGAAGCACATGGTTGAACTGTACCAACTTTTAATGCAAAAATTATAATGGAATTTGGTATTTGTAAACTAGCAGTAATACCTCTTCGAAAAGAAGGAAATGACAAAAGCGAAATGGTTTCTCAAGTACTATTTGGAGAATACTTTAAAATTTTAAAAATCGAAACTAAATGGATATTTATACAATTAGCTAAAGATGATTATAAAGGATGGATTTGCTCAAAGCAATATCAAGAAATAACCTATGAGGATTACGAAAATCTATCTATAAACGAGTTTCCAAAAGTTTTAAATTCAAATGCCACTGTACAGTCACTAGTAAATAAAGAAATTATTCCAATTTCAACTGGATCAACACTACCCTTTTTTAATAATGGAATTATTAAAATAAGAAATGAAAAATTTAGATTTAATGGTGAAGTTTCTTCTGGAAAAACAATGGACATAATTAATTACGCCCATCAATTTATCAATTCTCCTTATTTATGGGGTGGTAAAACAAAATTTGGGATTGATTGTAGTGGTTTTTCTCAAGTAATTTACAGTCTTACTGGCATTGATATTCCCAGGGACGCGAGCCAACAAGTAGAATTAGGCAAAAAAATAGCTATTAACAATACAGCACCAACTGATTTGGTTTTTTTTAAGAACGAACACAATAAAATTAATCATGTAGGAATAGCATTAGAGAATAAGCAAATCATCCATGCTTCAGGAAAAGTTAGAGTAGATGGTCTTTCAGACGAAGGAATTAAACACATCAAGAGTGGACAACTGACACATCGTCTACATTCAATTAAGAGAATCTATTGATTTTACTTAAAAAGACTGATTTACAGCACTTTAATTAGTGTGAATATGAAAAAATGTCATTTTAAATTTATTGGATCAAGATTTGATGCGTTTAAGGTGAAACATACCAATTATGGACTTAAATAACTTCACTAATAAATCTCAAGAGATTATCTCAAATGCACAATACTTAACTACAGAAAATGGACATCAAGCAATAGAAAATGCTCACATCCTAAGTGCCCTAATTAAAATTGATAAAAATGTATTTCCTTTTATAACTAAAAAAATAGGTGCCAATACTACAATAATTGATAAGGCAAACAAAAGCATTCTACAAAACTACCCTAAAGTTAATAATTCAAGTGCTTATTTAAGTAAAAACTCACAAACAACAATAAATGAATCAATTAAAATATCAAAAAAAATGAATGATGATTTTATTTCAATTGAGCATTTAATTTTAGGTATGTTAAAATCTAATGATCCAACAAGTCAATTATTAAAAGATAACGGATTCAACGTAAAAGAAATAACCACAATAATAAACGAATTAAGAAAAGGTAGTAAAGTAACATCTTCTACTCAGGAAGAAACTTATAATTCATTAAATAAATATGCGATTAATTTAAATGAGAGAGCAGAAAATGGGAAATTAGACCCAGTTATTGGGAGGGATGATGAAATAAGACGTGTTCTTCAAATTCTTACCAGAAAAACGAAAAATAACCCCATCTTAATAGGAGAACCTGGCGTAGGTAAAACTGCAATAGCTGAAGGAATTGCCCATCGAATCATAAGAGGAGATGTTCCAGAAAATTTAAAGGACAAGCTAATTTTCTCGCTAGACATGGGTGCTTTAATAGCAGGAGCTAAGTTTAAAGGTGAATTTGAAGAAAGGCTTAAAGCTGTTGTAAAGGAAGTTATTAATGAAGATGGTAGAATTGTTTTATTTATAGATGAAATTCACACCTTAGTTGGTGCAGGTGGTGGACAGGGAGCAATGGATGCAGCTAACATTCTAAAACCCGCATTAGCAAGAGGAGAATTGCGTGCAGTTGGAGCGACGACACTAAACGAGTATCAAAAATATTTTGAAACTGACAAAGCTTTGGAAAGAAGATTTCAAAAAATTATAGTTACTGAACCATCAAATGAAGATGCTATCAGCATATTAAGAGGTATTAAAGATAAATACGAAAACCATCATCAAGTTCAAATAAAAGATGAAGCAATAATCGCTTCTGTAGAGCTTTCTAAAAGATATATTACTGAACGCTTTTTACCAGATAAAGCTATCGATCTTATTGATGAAGCAGCATCTAAATTAAGAATGGAAATTAATAGTAAACCTGAAGAACTAGACGAAATTGACCGTAAAATAATGCAACTCGAAATAGAAAGAGAAGCTATTAAAAGAGAAAATGATAAAAAAAAGGAAAAAGAAATAAGTAAAGAAATTGCAGAGTTTACCGATGAAAAATCTGGCTTACAAGCTAAATGGGAAGCAGAGAAATATCATGTAGATGCAATTCAGGAAGCCAAAAAAGATATTGACCAACTAAAAATTAGAGCTGAACAAGCAGAAAGAAATGGTGACTTTGGTACTGTGGCCGAAATTAGATATGGTAGGCTCAAAGAATTAAATCAGAAGATTTCAAATGAAAAACAAAAGCTTGCTGGTTTACAAACTACCTCAAAAATGATAAAAGAAGATGTTGATGCAGAAGAAATCGCAGATGTAGTTGCCAAATGGACCGGAATTCCAGTAAGTAAAATGCTGGAAGGTGAAAAGAATAAACTTCTAAGACTAGAGGATGTACTTTCTAAAAGGGTGATAGGACAAGAAGAAGCTATTGAAGCTATATCAGATGCAGTAAGAAGAAGTAGATCGGGTCTTCAAAATGAAAACAAACCTATTGGAAGTTTTCTTTTTTTGGGTTCGACAGGAGTGGGTAAAACTGAATTAGCCAAAACATTGTCTTCATTTCTTTTTAACGACGAAAATGCTATGACAAGAATAGACATGACTGAATATCAAGAAAAACATGCAGTTTCTAGATTAGTTGGTGCTCCTCCAGGGTATGTAGGCTACGATGAAGGTGGACAACTCACTGAAGCTGTTAGAAGAAACCCCTACTCTGTCATACTACTCGATGAAATTGAAAAAGCACATCCAGATATTTTCAACATATTATTACAAGTATTGGATGACGGCAGATTAACAGATAATAAAGGGAGAACTGTAAACTTCAACAATACTATTATTATTATGACCTCAAATGTTGGTGCATCTCACATTTCCGGAGCTTATGATAATTCCGAAAATTTGGATCATAATAAAATAAAATCTTTAGTGATAAATGAACTTAAAAGCAGTTTTAAACCTGAGTTTTTAAACAGAATCGATGAAACTATTGTTTTTAATCCCCTGAATAAAAAAGTAATTTCTAAAATAGTTGAAATTGAAATTGAAGAAGTTAACAACCTACTTATTCCCAAAAATATTCATTTGAGTCTTAGTACATATGCTTTGGAATATTTAACCAATAAAGGATTTGAACCTCAATATGGCGCAAGGCCAATAAAAAGACTTATTAAAAAAGAAATTTTAAATGCTTTATCAAAAGAACTATTGAATAATAATTTTAAATCTGGCGACAATATATTGGTAGATTCTTTTGATGAAGCCATTATTTTTTTAAAAAACTCAAATCTGACAACTAATGAAAAAATTAAAGAATTCAGTGAACAGAATTAAATATTTTTTTTTCTTATTCTTATTTATTAAATGTGATGGATCAAAATTGAATAAGAATTTTGACAGTTGTGATGAAATTTACTATTTAATGGAAGATCAAGAAAAAAGTTGGAATAGTGGAAATATAGACGATTTCATGATACCATACTGGAAAAATGATTCACTTATTTTCTTAGGAAAATCTGGTGTTAATTATGGATGGGGAAAAATAAATAACAATTATAAAAACACCTATAAAAATACTATTGAAATGGGGAGATTAGAATTTAACAATCTAATTTGTAAATCTCTAAACGACACCACCAGTATAGTAACTGGAAAATGGAGCATTTACAGATTAGACAGCTCCAAAAATATTGGCGGTTATTATACTTTAATTTGGATTAAAAAAGATAAGGACTGGAAAATCATTTACGATCACACATCTTAAAAAAAATATTCAGTTGTTAAAACAAAAAATTATATTTGCAGCAAAAATAATAAAATGTCAGGAAATAGAACTTTCACAATAATTAAACCAGATGCGGTTGAATCTAACAACATAGGAAATATAACACAGATGATTTCAGATGCTGGCTTTACAATAAAAGCTATGAAATTAACTCAACTAACAAAAGATCAAGCAAAAGAATTTTATGAAGTTCATAAAGAAAGACCATTTTATGGTGAATTAGTTGAATACATGACCTCTGGCCCTATTGTAGCTGCTGTTTTAGAAAAAGATAATGCAGTTGCTGATTTCAGAATATTAATTGGATCTACTGACCCTGCTGAAGCTGAGGATGGAACCATTAGAAAAAAATATGCTGAATCTAAAGGTAGAAATGCTGTACATGGTTCAGATTCTGATGAAAATGCTCAAATAGAATCAAATTTTCATTTTAATAAAAATGAACTCGTATAGTTTTAATTAAAAATATACTTTTTTAACAACCAGAACCCGCTAAGTGCGGGTTTTTTATTTTTCAGCAACTCATTTTTTAATAAACTTAGAATTTATTATACTACCATTATCAAATTTTAACTCGACAAAATACATGCCATTTGGAATATATTCAATGTCTAAAGTAGTTTGGTTTTTAAATATGTTTCTATCCATGACTAAGTTCCCAATCATATTAAATACTTTAAGAGTATTAATATTATTATTGCAATGAATAGTTAAAAATCTTTTCGTGGGGTTAGGATAAAGGAAAATGTTGTTTTCTATTTGTCCAATATGTGTAAAATTATCACACGAACCAAATTGTAAATTTAATGTAGTGTCTTGACTAAACCCACCTAATAAGTTATTTCTATCGTTATAATTAGCTGGATCTGCACAAGATTGTCCTGAAATATCTTCTTTACAAGACCAATCCGAACAGTTTCCATTTAAAAGAGTGAAATGTCCACCTGATTCAGGTAAGCTTACAGTACCTGACCAAACTCCATCACCATCCGAGTCATCTAAGAGTAAAGCATCATGTCCTCCGATAAACCCACCACCAACATAAATACCATCTGTTGAAACATTACCATTTATTATGTCTGTTGAAACATTAAATGTAACATCATAATTTGTAGGAAGCGATCCAACAGGAAGACTTGTTTTTTGATAAATAAATTTCCACCAACCTGTAGCGTAATCAATTTCCACTGTCATGGTATCACCATCTGAAGACATAGAAATTTCATAAGTTATTGCCATTGGAACTGGAGATCCAGTACTAATCTCTCCTAAATTAACAACTTTTGCAAGACCAATATGTGCACCAGTGCCGTAAACAGTTAATTGATTATTTAAAAAAGAATAGGTATTAGAACCAGCCCCGTCATGTGGTGCAACTGGAACACCGCATTGTTCAGAAGATACTCCTTGAAAAGGCTCTAGCCAAGTATCTCCATCCATATAGTGTGTGAAATCACCATTAACATTAAAAGTAATAGAATCGTCGAACAGACAATTTCTAGAAATAATATCGGTTGCTGAACTAGACCACCATGAATAATCAGTTTGTGATGGACCAACTGCTAAGGCTCCAGGGATTTGAGCCAATCTCCAAGTACCTTCAATCTGAGCTGAAAAACTGAAAGTAATGAGAATAAATAATAAGGTGTAAAAGGTCTTCATTTCAATTATATTGGTTCGTAATAATTAACATTTGTTAACCAATATAAACAAAAAAAACCTGCCGCTATGGGCAGGTTTAATTAAATAAATATTAAACTTTAAAACTATCTTTTGATAATTTTAGAATTTAATGTTGAACCGTTATTTAGGTTAAACTCTATGAAGTAAACTCCATTAGTTAAACTTTCTATATTTAATATTGACTGATTGTTAGCAATACTCTTAACCATTACTAAATTCCCAATCATGTTATAAATATTCACAGAACTGATGTTTTGTGATGCTTTTATATTAAGAACACCGTTAGAAGGATTTGGGAAAATAGATAGTTTATTATCTAATTCGTTAATACCTGTTCCGGGTGTATCGCAAGAACCATATTGTAAATTTAGTGTTGTATCTTGAGAGAAACCACCTAATAGGTTATTTCTATCATTATAGTTTCCAGCATCTGCACATGGTTGACCAGAAATATCTTCTTTACAAGACCAATCAGAGCAATTACCATTTAAAATAGTGAAATGACCACCTGCTGCAGGTAAAGTTGTACTTCCAGACCAAATACCATCACCATCAGAATCATCTAATAATAAAGCATCATTATTTCCAACAAATCCACCACCAATGTAGATACCATCAGCAGAAACATTTCCAGCAATTAAATCTGTATGTACGTTAAAAGTAACTGTATGAGAAGCTGCTGGAGGAGCTGGAGCCAAACCTGTTTTTGTATAAACAAATCTCCACCATCCACCACCGAAATCAATATCCGCTGTAAGTGTATCTCCGTTTGCAGACATCATAATTTCGTAGGTATTTGAAGTAGGAACAGCTGGAGGATTAGCAGCACTTAGCTCTCCACTATTTGTAGCTTTAGCTAAACCAATGTGAGCTCCAGTACCATTTACTGTAAGTTGATTATTAGCAAAAACATATGTAAAAGATCCTGATCCATCATGAGGTGCAACAGGTGTACCACATTGTTCAGCAGCAACTCCTTGCCACGTTTCAATCCAAGTAGACCCGTCCATATAATGCATAAAATCACCATTTGCATTAAATGATATTGAATCATCAAATAAACAAGCTCTTGCTGTTAAATCTGCGGCAGAATTACTCCACCAACCTATGTCTCCTTGTGTTGGACCAACTCCTAATGCACCTGGGGTTTGGGATAATTTCCAAGTACCTTCAACTTGAGCTGTAAAACTCAGAGAAAGGGCTGTAAAAATAAGTGTGTATATTTTTTTCATATATTAAAATTTAATTTTATTAATTGTAAAGTAAACGTTATGTTATTGTATTAAGTACACTAATTTAGTGTTTTTTTTTCTGTAAAATCCAATTTTACAGGATTAATATCATAAATATTTAATATTTTGATCGAGAAAAACAGTTTGTCTAAATAAAATAAGATTAAAAAATGTTAAAATGTCAAAAAGACCTTTTTAGTTTAGAGCCACATATTACTTATTTAAATTGCGCATATAAAGGACCTTTACTTAAAAAAAGTGAAGAGAAAATTTTTGAAGCAATAGAAAATGAGAGAAATCCATTTAAACTAAAAGCACCCAACTACTTTCAAATTTCTAATGAAATTAGAAAAGAATACTCTAAAATTATAAATTCTCATCAAAAGGAAATAGCCATACTACCTTCTACTTCTTATGGATTTGCTAATGTTTTTAATAATATTATAACCCATGGCGGCAATGCTGTAACCATTGAAAATGAATTCCCTAGTGGTCATTTTGCATTAGAAAAATGGTGTGCGAATAATAAAGTACTATTAAATATAATTAAAAGAGAAAAATTAAAAGCAAAAGACTGGAATCAAAAAATTATAGACTCCATTAACCTTGAAACTAAAGTGGTTCTTCTTTCTTCTATTCATTGGATGAATGGAACAAAATTTGACCTTCATAAAATTGGTCAAAAATGCAAAGAGGTTAATGCTTACTTTATTGTTGACGGCACTCAATCTGTTGGTGCTTCTAAAATTAATGTAAAAGAATTGAATATTGATGCCATGATTTGTGCAGGATATAAATGGCTGTTTGGTCCTTACTCAATGGCATTAGGATATTTTTCTGAAAAATTTCACAATGGAACACCCATTGAAGAATCGTGGATGAATCGGACAAATGCAGAAGATTTCAGCAATCTAACGGACTATGATCCAAATTATAAAACTATGGCTGGGAGATATAATGTTGGAGAAACTACCAATTTTCTACTCTCCCCTATAATGCTAGCCGGTTTACAACAAATAAATGATTGGGGAATCTCCAATATTGAAAATTATTGCAGTGCGCTCGCTGAAACCTTAGTTAATGAGTTAAAACCAATAGGCATCTTATTTGAAGATGAAGATTATTTTAAACCACACCTATTTTCACTTGGTCTTTCTGAAAAAGTTGACCTTTTAAAATTTAAAGAAAAATTAGAATCAAATAATATTTATGTTTCTCTAAGAGGTAAAAACATTAGAGTTTCTATCAACGTTTTTAATAACGAGAAAGAGATTGGGAGCTTAGTTTCACTTGTCAAAAAATCTTTAAATATTTAACAAACCTCGTCCATTACCTTGTTAATTATTTTACAAGATTCTTTAATTTCAGAGTTGGATATGTTCAAAGGTGGTGCTATTCTAAAGCTTTCCGGACAAGAAAGAAACCAGAAACTTAAAACTCCCCTATCCTTACAACCTTCAACAACTTTCTGAACAATTTCTTTACTTTTCATTTCTATTGCAAAAAATAAACCTTTTCTCCTTATTTCAACAATTGAACGATGGGCAATTAACTCTTCGAATAATTTCCCTTTTGTTTCTACATTTTCAATAATATTTTCTTGTTTCAATACTTCCAAGTAAGCTAATGCCCCAGCACAACATGCTGGATGACCTCCAAAAGTAGTTATATGACCTAGTGTAGGATTATTATTGAAGAGTGACATTAATTTTTGACTGGTAACTAAACCACCTATAGGCATACCACCACCGAACGCTTTACCAATAGTTAGAATATCAGGAACTACATCAAAGTGTTGGAAAGCGAATAATTTACCAGTTCTTCCCATACCAGTTTGAATTTCGTCCATAATTAATAAAATACAATTATCGTCACATATTTTTCTAAGTTTAGTCATAAATTCTCTAGAAGGAATTCTCACACCAGCATCGCCCTGTATAGGTTCTAAAATTACACCTGCAACATTTTTATCAATAAAATCTAATGCATCAACATCGTTAAAGGGCAGATGAAATACATCCGGAAGTAAAGGTCGAAAAGATCCTTTTTTCTCCTCATTTCCAGATATACTTAATGAGCCGTGTGTAGATCCATGATAGGCTCCTTTAAAAGAAACTATTCTCGTTCTTTTAGTAGCTCTTTTAGCAAGTTTTAAAGCTGCTTCATTAGCTTCTGTTCCTGAGTTAACTACATATAAACAATCTAAACTATCTGGCATTAAACCAGCTAATTCAATGGCTAATTTATTTTGAACATCTTGACTATACTCACCAAACACCATTACATGTAAGTGTTTATCTATCTGCTTCTTAATTTGTTTAATAATGTATGGATGTTGGTGACCCAGATTGGAAACTGCAATTCCTGCGATTAGATCAAAATATTTAGTACCATTTTTATCAAAAATAAAAGTACCATCAGCTCTATCAACGTCTATTCCGAAAGGAAATTTGGTAGTATTTGCTAGATAAGATGTATACATAATTAATCTGTATTTAGTTTAAAATTATTTAATTTCATCAACCTTATTAAATTAATCGTATTTAAATTTTAAATTCGCGTAAACTAAATTTAAAAAATTATGTCTAAAGGTTTTTATCAAATGCCCTACCCCGTTAATGAAGAAGTTAGAAATTACGAACCAAAATCTAAAGAAGTAGTTAGTCTGTTGAATAAATATGATGAGATGTATCATCAAAAACCGATTCATATTCCTTTATACATTGGAAAAGATAAAATTACTACAGATCTTAAATATCCTGTTAACCCTCCTCATGATCATAAACATAAACTTGGTGAATTTAGCATGGGGAATGCTTCTCATGTAGAAAAAGCTATTGAGTGTGCAATGGAAGCCAAAGAGAAATGGAGCAACATGTCTTGGGAAAATAGAGCAACTATATTTTTAAAAGCAGCAGATCTTTTAGCAGGACCATACAGAGATGAAATGAATGCTGCAACTATGCTTTGCCAATCAAAAAATGTTTTTCAAGCAGAAATAGATGCTGCATGTGAATTAATAGATTTTTTAAGATTTAATGTTGCTTACATGCAACAGATTTATGCAGAACAGCCAGAATCAGCGGATGGGATATTAAATAGACTTGAATACAGACCACTAGAAGGATTTGTATTTGCAATAACTCCTTTTAACTTCACAGCAATTGCAGCAAATCTCTGTGCAGCTCCTGCTATGATGGGTAACGTAGTTGTTTGGAAACCAGCAGAAGCGCAAATGTATTCCGCTCATGTTATTATGAAACTATTCAAAGAAGCTGGATTACCAGATGGAGTTATTAATATGGTTGTTGCTGATGGACCAACTGCTGGGGATGTTGTTTTCAATCATAAAGATTTTGCTGGTCTTCATTTCACAGGGTCAACTGCTGTTTTTAAACACTTGTGGGCCACTATTGGTACCAATATTAATAAGTATCGCTCTTACCCCCGAATTGTAGGTGAGACTGGGGGGAAAGATTTTATTGTTGCTCATACATCTGCAAATCCAATGGCAGTGGCAGCTGGGATATCTAGAGGCGCATTTGAATTTCAGGGACAAAAATGTTCAGCAGCGTCCAGAGTTTACATTCCTAAATCAATGGAGAACAGTGTTTTAAGAAAGGTTATTGAAGACGTTAATTCATTTAAAATGGGCGCTACAAACGATCCATCAAATTTTATTAATGCTGTTATTTCAGAGACTTCATTTGATAAAATTTCAGAATTTATTGATTTCGCTAAAAAAGCTAATAATGCTGAAATTATTGTTGGAGGTAGATGTGATAAGTCTAAAGGGTATTTTATACAACCTACTGTTATTAAAACTACCGACCCAAAGTTTAAAACAATGTGTGAAGAAATATTTGGACCAGTTGTAACAGTTTTTGTTTACGAAGATGAAAATTTTGAGTCTATCTTACAAACTGTTAATGAAACTTCTGAATATGCATTGACGGGAGCTGTTTACAGTCAAGATAGATATGCATTGGAGTTGGCTATGAAAAAATTAGAAAACTCTGCTGGAAATTTCTACATAAACGATAAACCAACTGGAGCGGTTGTAGGTCAACAACCTTTTGGAGGTGCTAGAGGTTCTGGAACCAATGATAAAGCTGGATCTTATCTAAATTTATTAAGATGGGTATCTCCTAGAACTATTAAAGAGGCCCTAGTCCCAGCAACAGACTACAGATATCCATTCCTTGGATAATGAACACAGAAATTAAAGCAGTTATTTACGACATGGACGGTTTAATTATTGATTCAGAACCGCTATGGAAAATTGCCGAAATTGAAAGTTTTCAGGAAATAGGATTTGATTTCACAGTTGAAATGTGTGCTCTTACCACTGGAATGAGAATTGACCAAGTTGTTCATTATTGGTGGAAACAACTAAAATGGGATAAATGTTCTCAGCAAGATGTAGTGTATGCCATTGAAGATAAAATGATAAAGCTAATTATCTCGAAAGGGGAAATGTTACCAGGAGTATTAAATTCATTAAAATTACTTTCTTCATTAAATATCCCTATTGCACTTGCTTCTTCTTCCTCGATGAAATTAATTAACACGACATTAGAAACTCTTAAAATCAAAGACTACTTTAAAGTTATTCATTCTGCAGAAGATGAAGTTGCTGGAAAACCAGATCCTGCAGTTTTTTTAACAACTGCAAATAAATTGGAAATAAGTCCAGAAAACTGTTTGGTTTTAGAAGACTCACAAGCTGGAATGATGGCAGGTCTTGCTGCCAAAATGAGAACCGTGGTAATTCCTGAAAAAGGGTCTCACCCTAAGTGGGCAAAAAAATCATTTAAAATATTAGAATCCTTAAAAGATTTTAAATTAAATCTGTTAAATTGAAATAAATTATTGCATCACCCCCATCGTTTAAGAAATATAATATGAAAATTAAAATTTGTACATTAATATTAACTGTTTTTTTTCTTAATTCTTGTTCTAACAAGACCGAGTCTACTTCTAAATACAAATATGAAACGGTAGAAAATGACATAACTAACACCTTAATATACACTCTTGATAATGGTTTAAAAATCTACATGTCTATTAATAAAGATGAACCAAGAATTCAGACAAATATTGCTGTAAACACAGGTAGCAAGCAAGATCCTTCTGACGCTACTGGTTTAGCACATTATTTAGAACATATGGTCTTTAAGGGGACTTCTAAAATGGCCACAATTAACTGGGATAAAGAAAAAGTAGTTCTTAAACAAATTTCTGACTTATATGAACTTAGAAGAAATACGGTTGATGAAAATAAACGTAAATCAATTTACAGAGATATTGACAGTTTATCTGGCTTGGCAGCAAAGTTTGCTGTTCCAAACGAATATGATAAAATGATTAGTTCTATTGGTGCTAAAGGTACTAATGCCTACACATCAAGTGAACGAACAGTTTATATCAATGAAATACCCGCCAATGAATTTGAAAAGTGGCTTTCCATTGAAGCAGAGAGGTTTAGTGAATTAGTTTTAAGGCTTTTCCACACAGAACTAGAAGCTGTTTATGAAGAATATAACAGGTCTAGGGATAATGATTATTGGTTGGCCTACGAAGAAATGGCTAAAAGGTTATTTAAAAAACACTCCTACGGAACCCAAACTACTATTGGTACTAGTGAACATTTGAAAAATCCTTCCATGGAGAAAATCCATCAATATTTCAACGACTGGTATGTTCCTAATAATATGGCTATAATTCTTTCAGGAGATATTGACCCCGACTCAACTGTTGATCTGATTCAAAAATACTTTGGATCATTTGAACCTAAAGCCACACCAAAATTCGAACCTGCGGTAGAAGATGAAATCTTAGAACCTGAATATGTTACAGTAACAGGCAGTAATACGGCTTGGTTAAATATCGGATATCGATTACCTGGAGTTCGAAACGAAGACATTTACATGATAGATCTATTTGACGGTTTATTAAATAATGGTCAGGCTGGATTAATTGATTTAAATTTAATTAAGGCTCAAAAAGTGTTAGACGCCTATTCTTCAAGCGATGTTATGAAAGATTATTCCACATTTGAATTGTCTGGAGTTCCAAGAGACGGTCAAAGTTTAGATGAAGTAAAAGATCTTTTATTAGCTGAAATAGAAAAAATCAAATCTGGTGATTTTGAAGATTGGATGCTTAAAGCTGTAATCAAGAATTTTAAACTTAGGGAGCAAGAAGGATTATTATATAACAGAATGAGAACGAGTATGATGACAAATGCATTTATTTTAGGTCAACAATGGTCAGATGTAGTAAATATTAAAGAAAAATTAAATAAAGTTTCTAAGGACGACATGATTAATTTTGCCAATAAATATTTCAAGAATAATTATGTCGTAGTATATAAAGAAAATGGAGAAAGAAGCAACCCTAAAGTCGAAAAACCTGAAATAACACAAGTTCAGTTAAATCGAGATACTTCTTCTGTATTTGCAAAAGACTTTTATTCAAATGTATCTTCTCGACTTGACCCTGTATTTGACGATTATAAAAACGATATTAAATTAGATTCTCTAGATTCTGGAATTAACCTTTATTACGTAGAAAACAAAAACAATGAAACTTTCAGTTTGAACTATATTTTAGATATGGGTTCTTTTAGCGATAAAGAAATGGCCATGGCTGTAGAGTATTTAGAATATTTAGGAACCGATCAATTTTCTGCCAATGAATTACAATTGGAATTGTTTAAGCTGGGTCTGAATTACGACGTTTACGCTGCATCTGAGAGAGTCTACATCACACTTTCTGGACTTGACGAATCTATCGAAAATGGCATTCAACTATTTGAACATATTATCAGTAACGTACAACCTAACGAAATTGCGTTGAAGAATACTGTTTCAGACAAGTTAAAAGAAAGAGAAGACGCCAAATTAAGTAAAAGATCAATCCTATATGGAGGTCTTCTTAATTATGGAATGTATGGAGAGAATTCGCCTATTAAACATAAATTCTCCAAAGAAGAACTAATCAACCTTAATCCGGACAGTCTAGTTTGGAAAATCAAAAAACTAAGTTCTTATGATCATTATGTATACTACTATGGAAGAAAAGATATTGAAGAAATTAAAACTTTATTAAATAAATATCACCAAACACCAGAAAACTTAAAACCTATCATTCCTGCAAAAAAATTCAAAGAATTACCTACTAATTCAAATAAGGTATATTTTGTGAATTATGACATGGTTCAGTCAGAATTGATGATGCTTTCAAACGTTGGATCTTATGACCAGAATCTCTCTGCTACAACTAAGGTATTTAATGAGTATTTTGGATCTGGTCTGTCCTCTATTGTTTTCCAAGAAATAAGAGAATCAAAAGCATTAGCTTATTCAGCCTACTCTGTTTTTACTTCTCCAAGAAAAAAAGACCAGTCTCATTATGTAAGAGCATATATTGGAACACAAGTAGACAAACTTGAAGAAGCTAAGATTGCAATGATTGATTTAATGAACAATATGCCTGAAGTAGAAGATCAATTTAATTCTGCGAAAATTGCAGCTTTAAAGAAAATAGAAACTTCTAGAACTAAGAGATCTTCATTGTTTTGGAAATATTTATCATCTAAAGAAATGGGAAGAGATTATGATATCAATCAAAAAATATATCCTCAAATTAAAAACCTAGAATTGAAAGACATTAAGTCATTTTTCAACACTAAAATAAAAGGTAATAACTATACCTATTTAGTAATAGGAAACAAAGAATTAGTAGACATGAATGTTCTTGAAAAAATGGGAGAATTAAAAGAGCTTTCTTTAGAAGAAATTTTTGGATATTAAAATACTAAATATCCCAAAGCTCCTCCATTTCCTCTAGAGATTTACCCTTAGTTTCAGGAATAAATTTATAGGTAAATAATGCTATTATTAGAATAAAACCAATGAAAATAAAATAAGGCAAAGATCCATTCCAGAATTCATTTTGATTCATAGCGCTTTCAGTAACTACTGGAAATGATTGTGAAACTAAATAATTCGCTCCCCACTGTACTGCAACAGCAACGGACATTGCTACACTTCTTATCTTGTTAGGGAACATTTCTGAAAGAATTACCCAAACTACAGGACCCATCGATAGTGCAAATGAACCCACAAAAATTAAAACTCCTAAAAGAGACAGTATCCCTAAGTTTTGTTGCATTAATGTGTAAGATAATAGAAGAAATCCAAAAGCCATACCAGCACAACCAATATATATTAATGGTTTTCTTCCCAGCTTATCAACTGTAAACATGGCAATGAAGGTAAATATCAAGTTTACAAAAGCCAGTAATATTTGTTGTTTCAGCACATCTTCTTCTCCATAACCCAAGGCTTTTTCAAAAATATCAGCTCCATAGTATAAAACAGCATTTATACCAGTAAATTGTTGGAGACCTGAAAGTATGGCTCCAATTAATACTACTATTAGAACTGCTTTGGATTTAAAACTGACTTTTTCGTTTAGATTTTCAGATTTTATAGATTCTTCAATGGAAGAAACTTCTTTTTCTAGTTGATTTGCAGGTACAATTTTTGACAATACGTTTTTAGCTTCTTCGTTATAACCTTTCATGATTAGCCATCTTGGACTTTTAGGAACAAAGAAGAGTAAGATTAAAAATAAGGTACTTGGCAGAAGCTCAGACCAAAACATTCTTCTCCATCCAAAATCAATATTTTCTTGCTGATTTAGACTATTTCCAATAAAATAAGTAGCTAAAAAAACAATGAAAAAACCAACAACTATCGCTAACTGATAGTAAGTAACTAAATAACCCCTTTTGGCAGGTGGAGCTATTTCAGCAATATACATAGGTGCATTCATAGATGCTACTCCAATTCCCAAACCACCTAAAATTCTAAATGCTACTAAAAAAGAAACTGTTTGAGGAAAGAATTCTGGTAACCCAGATCCAAAAGCAGAAAGTGTAAAAAATATAGCTGATATAATTAATGAATTTTTTCTCCCCAATTTAACACTTAGTGGACCCGCAACAATTGCTCCAATTAAGCAACCAATTAGCGCACTTGACACTACCCAACCTTTCATAAAAGGATTTAAATCAAAAAATTCTGATAAGTAAAACTGTGCGCCATTAATAACTCCAGTATCGTATCCAAAGAGTAAGCCTCCTAAAGCAGAAATAATTGTTATGAACAGTAAATAATTTTTATTTTTCATGTGTAATTTGGTTAATCTGTTATGAATTTAACATTTTAATTATTGTATAAACAACAATAAGTGAAAATTATTTATTCAATTGGGATTTAAGATTAGAAATTTCTTTGCTCCAATCGTATTGCCTAGTGTGTACTTTAATTTTTAAAATTTTCTTTAAAGTTTTTTCTAGAAATAACATATGTTGCTTTGTCATTCCAAATTTTGATTGGTGATTAAGTTCGTTTCTTATTTTGTTAATTTCTTCCATGATTAACAATGTATCAGCAGTAAAAAGTTGACGAGAAAGTTTATTCCAAATGAAACTTGTTGCTTCAAAAGAAGGGTGAATCCAATCAGAGGCATAAAACCTATAATCTCTGAGCTCGTCCATCAATAATTCATAGCTAGGAAAGTAATGAGCATTGCTAAATTCCTGCTTTAGCTGATTAATTGCTATTAATAATGTGGATTTATTTAAGTTATTATTTATTAGACCATCTCTTACATGCCTTACAGGGCTAACAGTGAAAATTATATTATTATCAATTTTATTTAATATGCTTCGCCAACTTTCAACAATTTCTGCAACATCTAATCTTCTTTTAACAAAAAGATTTTGAGATTCTTTATGACAATTAGCCACAATAGTATTGTTGTTGGATAACTCATAAATAGTTGCAGTTCCAAATGTTACCATTAAATCTGCTTTTTCTTCAATGAATTTATTTATTTTTTGCTGTTCTTCATTTAGAATTTTTAAGAGCAACTTCTCATATCTATTATAATATTTTCCTGAATGATTCCAGCTTAGATAAAAATCATCAGTTTTTAACAAGTCTTTTTCTTGAAACTTTATATTTAATATAGCCTTTTCTAAATTTTTAGACAATGTAATTGGGTTGAAAATAGTCCCGTAAGGTTTTAAAATATCAAAACAAAATTTAGAGAAGTATTTGAACATTTCATCACTAAAACAAGAACCCATTAAAATAAATTTATCAGTATGTTTTCTGTTATTTATTTCAATTGATGTATCTACTTCTGTTCTAAAAATATTTTTCAAACTCCTCACCTAACTAATCTATAAATTCTTTTTCAAAATATGATGTTTATAGATTGTGAATATCTAAAAGTAATTTTTGTCAAAAAAACATAAAGTGTATATATATTTAAATATTATTTAAACTCTAATATGAAGACAAGCGAAAAATTACCTGATTTTAATAATTTACAAGATCTAGGTATTAGAAACGTTGCCAGTGTTCACTGGAATTTGACACCCGAAGAATTAACTAAAATTACATTATCTAAAAATATGGGAGTTCTAGCCTCATCTGGTGCTCTAGCTATCAAAACTGGAAAGTTCACCGGAAGATCTCCTAAAGATAGATTTATTGTAGAGGATAATCTTACTAAAGACATCGTTTGGTGGGGAGATATAAATATCCCTTTCAAAACTGATAAATTCAATAGTCTTTATGAAAAAGCTATGAAATATTTAGAAAATAAAGATATTTATGTAAGAGATGTTTATGCTTGTTCTGTTGAGAAATTTCGACTAAAAATAAGAGTTATTAATGAATATCCTTGGTCCAATCATTTTGTGAGTAATATGTTTCATGATTTAAAGGATGAAGAAATTAAATCATTTATTCCTCAGTGGCATATTATTAACATACCTGGATTTAAAGCTGATCCTGAATTAGACGGAACAAGAAAAGAAAATTTTTCAATTATAGATTTTACAAAAAAAATGATCCTAATTGGTGGAACTGGTTACACTGGAGAAATTAAAAAAGGAATTTTTTCAGTATTAAATTTCATTTTACCCCACAATCACAACACACTATCAATGCACTGTTCAGCAAATATTGGTAAAAGTGGAGATACTGCTGTATTTTTTGGACTTTCTGGCACTGGAAAAACAACTTTATCTGCAGATCCCAATAGATTTTTAATTGGTGATGATGAACATGGATGGTCTGATAACACTGTTTTTAATTTTGAAGGTGGTTGTTATGCTAAATGTATTGATTTAACCAAAGAAAAAGAACCTGAAATCTGGGAGGCTATAAAAAAGGGTGCCATTTTAGAAAATATCGCTTTCAAAGACGGATCCAAGGATGTTGATTTTACTAACGGTTCCATAACAGAGAATACAAGAGTAAGTTACCCGCTAGATTATATTAAAAACACTGCAAAAGGATATCAAGGAGAGAATATTAAAAATATTTTTCTTTTGACTGCAGATGCATTTGGAGTTTTACCTCCAATTTCTAAATTAGATAAAGGACAAGCAATGTTCCATTTTATTTCTGGATATACTGCAAAAGTTGCTGGAACTGAAGAAGGTGTTAACGAACCTTTAGTAACCTTTTCTGCATGTTTTGGAGCTCCTTTTCTCCCCTTACATCCGACTAAATATGCAGAAATGTTAGGGGATAAAATTGATGCATCCAGCGTTAATGTATGGCTTGTGAATACAGGATGGACAAAAGGACCATATGGTGTTGGTGAAAGAATGAAACTTTCTCACACTAGAGCTATGATAATGGCAGCTTTAAATAACGAATTAGAAAATGTTGAATATGAACAACATTCAATATTTGGTTTGAAAATGCCTACATATTGTCCAAATGTACCCAGTAAGACACTAAATCCTAAACTAACATGGGAGAATAAAGATGACTACGATGCAAAAGCACAATTTTTAGCTAAAAAATTCAACGAAAACTTTAAAAAATATGAGGAATTTGCGAATAAGGAAATTATGAATGCTATGCCAAAATTAATTGCTGAAATGCAATCTTAGAATTTATAAATTAACTGGATATCTAAATAACCTAACTTAAAGTCTGAAAAATCACCGTACTGTATGTATTCACCTAAAGGATCTTCAAAGGTTTGATCAGATGAAAAAATATAGTAATTAAATTGCGGTGTTAGTTGGAGCGTTACAAGGAAAGATTCGCTTAAAAAAACATCCATACCAAAAGAAACATCCAGACCAGTAATTAGGTAATTAGATGTTCTTTTACCTTCAGCATTTGTTAAGGGATGGTTTGAATAGTTTGAGGAAGGTAAATAATATCCTGAAGAATCAAGTTCATAGGCATTATGAAAATAATTTGATTTTTGTTGACCATATCCAAATAGAACATCTATCCCTATATGAACTCTTGTTGAAGAATAATTTCTAAGTTCTTCAAAACCAAAACGAATATCAAAATAATCATAGTCGGTATTAAAATATCTGTAAAAAATGGAAGTATCAGTAGTTAAAACAGGCATATTAAAATCAAAATTAGAATTGCTAATATTTTTTAAATAATTAAAACTCATTCTCACATTATGATCTCCAAAATTTCTCTTATATAAAGCACTTAGTTTTATATTATGTTCTCCCTGGTTGGTTACTAATCCAGCAACCATTGGCGATAGATTTAAACCTAAATAATTTCTTTCAGATTCGTGAAAATAGGAATTGGAATCTGTTTTTTCTGAAACGTAAGAAGAATCCTGTGCTGAAAAGATTAGTGGGATACATAGAAATACAAGTAAGAATTTCTTCATTAGAATATTTTCATTTGACCGTCTTCATCTGAATTGTCTTCATCTTTTGGCAACTCCACATCCCATTCCAACTCAACTGATCCTTCTGAGTTTGTGTTTACATTTATTGGACTATTCGAATCACTATTATCATCAGTTAAGTCTGTTTTTTGAATTATTTCAGTTTTAACTTCTTTATTTTCAACTTTTGATTTAGGAGTCTCAGTTGATACCATGTTTTCATGAAAATCTAAAGATACTGGTTCATTATTTTCGTTTTCTGAATCTATAATTGTAGCTTCCTCCACAACAGGCCAGGACTCCCCATCTAAAACATCCATTAAAGTAATCTCTTTTACTTTAAGACGTGTCAGCTGATTACCTTTAGCTTTATCTCCTTTAACATCAACGATTTTATTTACATCAACGATTTTGTCATTTAAATCTTTAGTTTCTTTTAATCTTTTATTAAAAGAAATTTTAACTTTTGGTTGATAGTCAACACAAGCTACAGTAAGCTCACATTCTTCTTCAATAAATCTGTATTTTTTTGTTGTAACCTCAATCAAAAATCTTTTTACAAAGTACAATTCCTTTTTTGGGTTCCAATAAACACAAGAAACTGCTCGAGAAGGATGCCATTTTTCAATATGAATTAAATCATCATCGAACTTATTAGAAAGTTCAAAACCACTTATGAGGTAGCTACCAGATTTATAGATTGTCAATATCTTATCATCACCTTTGAAACTACCCAGAGATTTTCCTCTTTGCTCGTTATTAAGCCTAGACACTACTTCATCCCACCAAATTTGTCTTGCAGCAAGTGTGGAACCTCCCACTTCTCTTTGTTCGACTTTTGAAATGAAGTTTTTAGTTACTAGATTTCCTTTGCTGGCTCGTCCTTTTATCATCAACTCTCCAAAATCTATATCAATTTTTAGTTTTTTCAACTTTGGTTTGGGTCTAAGCTTTATTTGTATAGTTTCTCTTCTGCCATTTGGGTTTACAGAAAAATAATGAATTTTACATTCTTTGGCATTTCCAACAATATCGTATTCTCTATCTCTTGTTATGGAGTTTACAGAAAATCTTTTCATATAGGAAGGAGCCATTTTTCCAGCTTGATAAATTAAGTGATAAATGGTTCTATCATCTCCTTTTTTCCAAACAGCACTGTGGATTATTCCTTTACCTACAAATTTCTTATCTGCAATTTTTGTAACAATCATTTTACCATTACTAAAAAATAAAATAATATCATCTAAATCGGAACAGTCTTCAATAAATTCATCTTTTCTAAGAGACCACCCTATGAAACCTTCCTCTTTATTGACGTATAATTTTTTATTAGAAACTATAACTTTACGTGCAGTAATGTTATCAAAAACTCTAATTTCTGTTTTTCTTTCTTTACCCTCGCTATACTTATCTTTAACATCTTTATAATATGCTATGCTGTATTCAATAAGATTGGAAAGATTACCTTTTACCTCTTTTATTTGATCTTCAATTTTAATAAGATTATCAACAGCTTTAGAGCTGTCAAATTTCGAAATTCTTTTGATTTTAATATCAGTTAGTTTGATAATATCATCTTCTGAGATCTCTTTTTTTAAACTCTTGATGAAAGGAGCTAAACCATTTTTAATTGCTAAAAGAACTCCTTCCCATGTTTCTTCCTCCTCAATATCACGATAAATCCTATTTTCTATAAAGATTCTTTCAAGTGACAACCAATGCCACTGATTTTCAAGTTCTTGTAACTTTATTTCAAGCTCTAACTTTAATAACTCTACAGTTCTATCAACAGATTTTTTTAAGATTTCGGTTACACCAATGAAAACAGGCTTATTTCCCTCAATAACACAAGAATTAGGAGAGATTGACATTTCACAATTAGTAAAAGCATATAATGCATCAATCATTTTGTCAGGAGAAACACCTGCAGGAAGATGAATAATAATTTCTGCTACAGCAGAAGTATTATCTTCAATTTTTTTAATTTTAATTTTGTTTTTTTCAGTTGCTCTTACAATAGAGTCAATTAAAGAATCAGTTGTAGTACCAAATGGTATCTGATTGATTATTAGTGTTTTATTATTTAATTTTTGTATTGATGCTCTTACCCTAACTTTGCCTCCTCTTAACCCGTCATTGTATTGAGTAAAATCTGCTAAACCTCCATTAGGGAAATCTGGAAATAGTTCTATTTTTTTACCTTTTAAAACATTAATAGATGCATCGATAAGTTCTAAAAAATTATGTGGAAGAATTTTACAAGCTAAACCAACGGCTATCCCCTCAGCACCATGATTTAACAATATTGGAAATTTTACAGGTAAATACTGTGGCTCTTTGTTTCTGCCATCGTAAGAACTTAACCAATTAGTAGTTTTTGGGTTGTAAAGAATGTGATTAGCAAATTTAGTAACTCTAGCTTCAATATACCTAGGTGCAGCTGCACCGTCACCCGTTAATAGATTTCCCCAGTTACCTTGACAATCAATTAATAAATCTTTTTGCCCAATCTGCACCATCGCATCACCAATAGAAGCATCACCATGCGGGTGGTACTTCATTGTATTTCCAATAATATTTGCAACTTTATTGTACCTGCCGTCATCTAACTCCTTCATGGAATGTAAAATTCTACGTTGTACAGGCTTTAAACCATCTTCTAATGCTGGAACTGCTCTTTCAAGTATAACATAGGAAGCGTAGTCAAGAAACCACTCTTTATAAAGGCCAGATAAATAAGTAATGTTATCCTTGTCATTAGAATCTTCGTCAATATTTGAATTTATTTCATCCATTTTGCTAATTTTCCTCTACAAAATAATCTTCTTCAACTTTTAAGTTGTCTATTATAAAGCCTTGTCTTTCTGGGGTGTTTTTACCCATATAGAAATTTAAAATATCTTCAATTGATTTGTTTTTAGACATTAGAACAGGTTCAAGCCTGATATCTTCACCTATAAAATGTATGAACTCATCAGGAGAAATTTCTCCTAACCCCTTAAATCTTGTAATTTCTGGATTTTTACCTAGAGAGTTGATGGCATCTTTTCTTTCTTCATCAGAATAACAATACCTAGTTTCTTTTTTGTTTCTTACACGATAAAGTGGAGTTTGTAAAATAAAAACATGATTTTTCTTAACTAAATCAGGGAAAAATCTCAGAAAGAAAGTTAATAAAAGAAGTCTAATATGCATTCCATCAACATCTGCATCAGTAGCTACAATAATTTTATTGTATCTGAGCGCATCCATATCCTCTTCAATATTTAGAGCTGCTTGAATGAGATTAAATTCTTCATTTTCGTAAACTACCTTCTTAGATAATCCAAACGAATTCAAAGGCTTTCCTCTGAGACTAAAGACAGCCTGTGTTTTTACATCTCTGCATTTGGTAATAGAACCACTTGCGGAGTCACCCTCAGTAATGAAAATGGAGGTTTCTTCTCTTCGCTCGTTCTTGAAATCGTTAAAATGTATTTTACAATCTCTTAATTTCTTGTTATGTAAACTAACTTTTTTAGCTCTTTCTCTTGCTAATTTTCTTATACCAGTAAGTTCTTTCCTCTCTTTTTCAGATTGTTTTATTTTAAATTCCATCTGCTGAACCACATCAGGGTTCTTATGCAGGAAATTGTCTAGTTTTTCCTTTAAAAAATCCATAACAAATCCCCTAACAGACTTACCATTTGGCTCAATTTCAGTAGAACCTAATTTTGTTTTAGTTTGAGATTCAAAAACTGGCTCTATCACTTTAATACTGACTGCAGCTACAATACCTTGGCGGATATCAACAGGTTCGTATTTATTAAAGAAATCTTTAATCACTTTAGCAATTGCCTCTCTGAAAGCACTTTGATGGGTACCGCCCTGAGTTGTATGCTGACCATTAACGAAGGAAGAATAATCCTCACCGTAACCTCTTGAGTGAGTAAACGAAACTTCAATATCTTCTCCTTCCAAGTGAACAATGGGATATAGTGGAGAACCATCCATATTGGCCTCTAAAAGATCTTTTAAGCCATTTTTAGAAATAAACTTAGCTCCATTATAATTAATCGTTAAATTCCTGTTTAAATAACAGTAATTCCAGAACATTTTCTCTAAGTAGGTATCTCTAAATTTAAATTTTTTAAATATCTCACTGTCTGGCTTAAAGATAATTCTGGTTCCATTATCTAGATCTGATTTTTCTAAGGGAAAGTCTTTAACCACTTCACCACGATTAAAAGATACTTTTTTCAGTTCTCCTTCTCTAATAGACTCAACACTAAAATCTGTAGACAAAGCATTTACCGCCTTAGTCCCAACACCATTTAAACCAACGGATTTTTTAAAAGCCCTAGAATCGTATTTACCACCTGTATTCATTTTTGAGACTACATCTTTCACTTTACCAAGTGGAATTCCTCGACCAAAATCTCTTACCTGAACTTCATCTCCATTTATCTTTACAGAGATTTTTTTTCCGTTGCCCATTACGAACTCATCAATTGAGTTATCTACAACTTCTTTTACCAGGACATAAATACCGTCGTCAGAAGAAGAACCGTCTCCCAATTTACCAATATACATTCCGGGACGCATCCTTATGTGCTCCTTCCAATCTAAGGAACGTATATTATCTTCGGTGTATTCGACTTTACCTTCTGCCATAATTGATTTAGAAGGTTTAAAAATACTTTTTTATAGAAAAAAAAACATATTTGACAGAGTTACTTATCAACACTTTAAACTGAATATCGATAAAAACCTATGTAAGGGCATAATTTATGACATCTTCCATTTTTTTAACGTAATTAAAAGTAAGCCCTTTCAAGTAGTCTTTTTTGATGTCGTTTACATCTTTTTGATTAGCTTCTGGTAACAATATAAATCTAATTCCAGCTCTTTTAGCAGCTAAAATTTTCTCTTTTACACCTCCAATTGCTAAAACCTCTCCTCTTAAGGTGATTTCGCCAGTCATGGCTAAATATTTTTTCACTTTTTTCCCGGTGATGGATGAAGCTAAAGCAGTAATCATAGTTACACCTGCAGAAGGACCGTCTTTTGGAGTTGCTCCTTCTGGAACATGTATATGAAAATTACTTTCCTCAATATCATTTTGTTTAATTCCAAACTTATCTCCGTTTGCTTTAATATATTCTAAAGCAATCACAGCAGATTCTTTCATAACATCTCCGAGGTTACCTGTTAAAGTCAACTTCCCCTTCCCTTTAGTTTTTGAACTTTCAATAAATAAAATATCTCCTCCAGTTCTGGTCCATGCCAAACCGGTAACAACCCCAGGAATAACATGTTCTGAATATTTTCTGGGGTCCATACCTGGCCCCAAAGATTTTAATACATCTTCCTTTGAAACTTGCACATGGTACTGCTCTTCGAAAGCAATTTGCTTTGCTCTGTTTCTAATTAATTTAGCCAACTTTTTATCTAAGCCTCTTACTCCACTTTCATTTGTATAGGATGTTATTACCTTTTCAATAATAGTTTGATTGATTTTTATATTTTCCTTACCAATTCCATGGTCTTTAATCAATTTAGGCATTAAATGTTTTTTGGCAATTTGAACTTTTTCTTCAATTGTATATCCGTTAATAGGAATAATTTCCATTCGATCTCTTAACGCAGGCTGAATGGTAGATAAATCATTAGCAGTAGCAATAAACAATACCTTTGATAAATCGTATTCTATTTCTACAAAGTTATCCTGAAAGGTATCGTTTTGTTCGGGATCTAAAACCTCTAACAACGCAGATGAAGGATCTCCATGTCCTGACCTACCGACCTTATCAATTTCATCTAACACAAAAACAGGGTTTGAGGTGCCAACCTTCTTTAAATTACTAATAAGTTTACCTGGCATAGCACCAATATATGTTTTCCTATGACCTCTTATTTCTGATTCGTCGTGTAGTCCTCCTAATGACATTCTCACATATTTTCTACCAATTGCTTCTGCAATTGACTTCCCTAGAGATGTTTTACCAACACCAGGAGGGCCATACAAACATAATATTGGAGATTTCATATCTCCTTTTAATTTTAAAACAGATAAATACTCTACAATTCTTTCTTTAACTTTTTCTAATCCAAAATGATCTCTATCCAACACCTTTTGGACTTTTTTAAGATTGAAACTATCATTTGTGTACTCATCCCAAGGTAAATCAATTAATAATTGACAATAGTTAATTTGTACCCCGTACTCAGCACCAGACGGGTTCATTCTTTCAAGCTTATCTAATTCCTTGTTGAAAATTTTCTTAACAGTGTCTGACCATTTTTTACCAAACGATTTTTCTCTTAACTCATTAATTTCCTGCTGAACAGGGTTTTCACCAAGTTGGTTTTGAATTTCTTTCATTTGCTGATGTAGCAAATATTCTTTTTGTTGTTGATCAAGATCAGTTTTTACTCTAGACTGTATGTCATTTTTTAGTTCTAACATTTGTAACTCCTTGTTCAAATGCTTTAAAAGCAACTGTGCACGATCGTTTATGTTAGGTACTTCTAACATTTTTTGTTTTTCAGACACCTCAGCATTCATATGTGAGCTGATGAAATTAACTAAGAAATTAGGGCTCTCAATATTCTTGACTGCAAATGAAGCTTCAGAAGGAATATTTGGTGAATTTTTAATGATATTCAAAGCCATATCCTTTAAAGTATCAAATAAAGCAACAGATTTCTTTGAAATATTTTTCAACTTCTTTTCATCGAACTCGCTTATTTTAGCGATTAAATAAGGATCGTTAGAAATCTCTTCTTCTAACTTTAATCTTTTTTTACCTTGAATAATAATGGTACTACTACCATCTGGCATTTTGAGCATTTTCACAATTTGAGCAACAGTACCAATTTCATATAAATCTTTATACGTTGGCTCCTCTACTTTAGAATCCTTTTGAGACACTACCCCAATAATTTTATTCCCCTTATTCGCATCCTGAATTAGCTTAATACTTTTATCTCTTCCTAATGTTATTGGTATTACGACACCAGGAAAAAGCACGTTATTTCTCAAAGGAAGTATCGGTAATTTCTCCGGAACATCCTCAAGATTCATCCTATCTTCATCTTCTGAAGATATCAAGGGGATGAATTCAGTTTCACCGTCTGCTAAGCCACTTAGACCCATAAATTTATTATCTGTAAAAAAGTCACTCATAACTAGTTGTTTTATTTTTTAATGACATAATGTCTTGGTAAGTTTTAGTAAAACAAACGTAATGATGGAAAAACCCCACAAAAAATTTGAAATATAAACTACAATATAATGTAGTTCAATTGGTGTGCCAAACTAAATTAGTTTGACGATTGTTTAGATATAGTTTTATATATTTTTATAGATTCTTCGTCTAAAGCTACTCCTCTTCTTGACATTACGTTCTCAGCTACTTCCATAGCCTTTTCGAACTTATAGATTTTCATCTTCTCTTTATTTCCCCATGAAAAGGAAGGAATAAATTTTGGAGGAAAATCTCCATCAAAAACATTCACAAAAGCGCCCAAGACAGATCCTGTATTAAACATGGTGTTGATGCTAGATTTTGAGTGATCACCTGCAATTAAACCACAATATTGAGTTTCTGTACTTTCATAAGATTCTGTTTCGTAACTCCAAGATTTAACTATTCCGTAATTATTTTTAAGATTTGAAGTATTCGTATCAGCACCAAAATTACACCAATAACCAATAACGCTGTTACCCATAAATCCATCGTGAGCTTTGTTGGAATATCCTTGAAATACAACATTACTCAATTCACCACCAATTTTACAAAATGGCCCAATTGTAGTTGCACCGTAGATCTTAGAACCCATTTTAATAACAGAATTTTCCATGACAATAAGTGGCCCCCTTAGATTAGAACCTTCCATAACTTCAGCACCTTTGGAAATGAATATAGGGCCATCAGAACTATTTAGGGTTGCTCCCATAACTTTTGCACCATGTTCAATATAAACTCGATCTCCAATAATCAAGTTACCCGATTCGGGATTTGAATTTAGATCTTTATTTTTGATGTAGAATTTTAAATCCACTTCAATTTGATCACCATTTAATTTGAAAATATCCATTGGTTTTTCAATCATGGAAATTTCTGACGTGTATTGGACAATTTTATATCCTTCAAGTTCATTATTTACATCGAAGCTCTCCACTGGTAAAGGTTTAATTGCTAAAACTTTACCTTCCTTCATCATTATTGTTTTTTCTTTTAAAGTATTTATTGCATCGCATAATTCAAGATTGGGAATTAAGGCACCTGAAATTCCAACACCTGCATTATCATTAAAAGAATTATAACTTTTCCCTAAATAGTCTTTTGTTCGAATACCAACCTTCTCACCTAATAGATATTCCCATTTTTCATGAATTTTAAAAATACCAACCCTTAAATCTGCTACAGGTCTCGTCAATGTAAGAGGTTTTAATTTTTGATGATACACACCATCGAACAAAACGTAGTTTATTTTTTTTGACATAGGAATTTATCTAGATTAACCAATCTATGGTTAATTTATAAATAATAAAGGAGAAACTAAATAAGTAAAAGCTTATTTCTTTTGTTTGGAGTATCTGTTTTTGAACTTGTCAATTCTACCAGCGGTATCTACTAACTGCATTTTTCCAGTGAAAAAAGGATGAGACTTATGAGAAATCTCTAATTTAATTAAAGGATACTCGTTTCCGTCTTCCCACTCTGTAGTTTCACTTGAAGGAGCACAACTTTTACTTATAAATGAGTAATCATTTGACATGTCTTTAAATACTACAAGTCTATAATTTTCTGGGTGGACGTCTTTTTTCATGGTTTTATTTGTGGCTGCAAATTTAACTTTAAAATTAAATTAACAAAAAAAAATATAGTTAAAAATAAATTAAAGTTTTCTTAGTTGTATATATATTGCAAATTAAATGAAGTCTAATAAATTTATTATACCATTATTGATCTTATTATTGTCCCTTTTCGGTTGCAATAAAGACAACATTCTTAACGGCTCCAGTTACGACATTAATACTTCTACTGATACTGTTTTATTCGATACATTATTTACCACCATTGGATCTACCACTAAAAGAATTAAGTGTTACAACAACAACAATGGAACTATAAACATCAGTCGAATAAGGCTACTGTCAGGAGAAAATTCACAATTTAGAATTAATGTAGACGGTGAAGCTGGAGTTCTATTTGAAGACATAGCCATAAAAGGTAGAGACAGTATTTTCTTATTTATTGAGGTGACCATTGATCCTAATGGAACTAATTTACCGCTAGTGGTTGAAGATGAAATCATTTTCGAAACTAATGGGAATACAAAAAAAATTGTTTTAAACGCTTGGGGGCAAGATGCCTATTTTCATGTAAATGAAATAGTACAGGGCACTTGGTCAAATGACAAACCTCATGTTATTTACGGTGTTGCAGCAGTTGGATATCCAAACACAGACTCTAATCTAAACCTTGTAATAGAAGCTGGAACTAAAATACACGGTCATGCTAACTCTGTTCTCTATGTTTACAAAAGCAGTATTATGGTAAATGGAAATATAAATGATCCCGTTATTTTCCAACAAGACAGAACTGAAGATTATTTGCTTTATCCAGCTGATTCAACTTCTGGACAATGGCGAGGAATATATCTTTCTAGCCCATTAAATTCTGAGTTGGTTCATACTCAGATTAAAAATGCTGTAATTGGAGTACAAATAGATACTTTCACCGTGAATAACACCGTGAACTTAAATAAAGTTAGTGTTCACAACTCCCTGTATAGCAATATCTTAACACAAGGTTCGAATATAAATGCTACCAATTGTTTATTTGGAAATAGTGATAATTACTCGGCAATAGTTAGCATTGGAGGTAATGTGAATTTTGAGCATTGTACTTTTGCAAACTACTCTCAAGGATATAGAAATACACCCTCATTCTTATTTAAGGATTACTACAAAAGCATTAATGAACAGATTGTATTTAGACCTTTTAACAATGCTCAATTTACCAACTGTATTTTTGATGGAAATGGAATTACTGAATTTATTTGTGATACTGTTGGGAAAGAAATTACAGGACTAAATACCAATGTTTTGTTTAATAGTTGTTCTTTAAAATCAGAGGACACTTTATCAAATTACATATTAAATAATTGCTATTTCAACATTTTGAATCAGTTCAAGAATGCAGAAAACTGGAATTTTGAACTGACTGAAAACTCAGAGGCTATTGATAAGGGCACAAACTCAATTGTAACAGAAGACATATTGAATTTACCCAGAACAATCCCAAATGATTTAGGAAGTCACGAATACCAATAGCTACATATTTCTCCTGTACTGACCACCTACATCGAAGAGTGCGTTGGTAATTTGTCCTAAAGAACAAGTCTTGGTCGCTTCCATTAAAACATCGAAAATATTTTCTTGGTTTAATGCAGCATTTTTCACATCATCTAATGCGCTTTGTGAAAATTTTGTATTAAAATTTTTAAAATCTTTAAGCATTGAAATTTGATATTCTTTTTCTTCCGTGTTTGCACGAATAACTTCGCTTGGAATAATGGTTGGTGATCCTTTTGAATTCAAAAATGTATTGACTCCAATAATTGGATATTCTCCAGTGTGCTTTAAAGTCTCATAATGTAGAGATTCTTCTTGAATTTTACTTCTTTGATACATTGTTTCCATAGAACCTAGAACACCCCCTCTTTCATTAATTCTATCAAATTCAATTAAAACAGCTTCTTCAACTAGAGAAGTTAATTCTTCAATAATATAAGAACCTTGTAAAGGATTCTCATTTTTTGCCAGACCCAATTCTTTATTTATGATTAGCTGAATAGCCATTGCTCTTCTTACCGAATCTTCTGTAGGTGTTGTAATAGCTTCATCATAAGCATTAGTGTGTAGTGAGTTACAATTATCATAAATGGCATATAGTGCTTGTAGTGTTGTTCTTATATCATTAAAATCAATTTCTTGAGCATGTAAAGATCTTCCTGAAGTTTGAATATGATATTTAAGTTTTTGTGCTCTTTCCCCAGCTCCGTATTTTAACTTCATTGCTTTTGCCCAAATTCTTCTTGCAACTCTTCCAATTACAGCATACTCTGGATCGATTCCGTTAGAAAAGAAAAAAGATAAATTAGGACCAAAATCGTCAATTGACATGCCTCTAGACAAGTAATACTCTACGTAAGTAAAACCGTTTGATAAAGTAAAAGCCAACTGCGTAATAGGATTAGCGCCTGCTTCTGCAATATGATATCCTGAAATAGAAACAGAATAAAAGTTTCTCACTTTATTTTTAATAAAATATTCTTGAACATCACCCATTAACCTAAGTGCAAATTCTGTGGAAAAAATGCAGGTGTTTTGTGCTTGATCTTCTTTTAAAATATCTGCCTGAACCGTCCCTCTTACTTGAGCTAAAGTTGCAGATTTTATAGATTGATATATTTCTTTTGGAAGCACTTGATCGCCAGTAACCCCCAACAACATAAGCCCTAATCCATTATTACCGCTTGGTAAATCTCCTTGATATTTGGGTGGAGTTTTAGCTCCGTAAATCTTTTTTATGATTTTCTCAACGGCAGCTTCTAATTTATTTTCTATGATGTACTTTTCACAATTCTGATCAATAGCAGCATTCATAAAAAAACCTAATAGCATAGGTGCAGGTCCGTTTATAGTCATACTTACAGAAGTATTTGGAGAAGATAAATCAAAACCTGAATAAAGTTTCTTTGCATCATCTAAGCAACAAATAGAAACACCAGCATTTCCAATTTTACCATATATATCTGGTCTTAAACCCGGATCATTACCATATAGAGTAACTGAATCAAATGCAGTAGATAGTCTCTTAGCGGGCATTTGATAGCTTAAGTAATGAAACCTCTTATTCGTTCTTTCGGGACCACCCTCACCAGCAAACATTCTAGTGGGATCCTCTCCTTCCCTTTTGAACGGGAATAAACCAGCAGTAAATGGAAATTTACCCGGAACATTTTCTTGATTACTCCACCTTACCATATCTCCCCAAGAGGTAAACTTAGGTAATACTACTTTTGGAATTTTAGAATGAGAAAGAGAATTAGAAGATGTAGCTATCTTTATTTCTTTTCCTCTTACATTAAAAATGAAAAAATCTTTTGAGTAAGAGTTGCATAACTCTTCCCACTCGTTAATTGTTTTTTGATTTCTTGGTTCAAAATCCAACGCGATTGCTTTAATTTTATTCTCCAGTTCGCTCTTTACTTTAGCATCATCTTTAAATTCAACTAATGCTTTATTCAATGCATACAATCGATCAGCTATTTCAACCTGATTGTTTATATTCTTATCAAAAAGCCTGTTATTCTCAGAAATCTCAGATAAATACCTAATTCTATTTGGAGGAATTATAAATATCTTTTCAGAAAGTTCTTTTTCAGATAGAAAGGAAGATTTAAAATTATGACTCGAAAAATTATTTACCAAATCCATTAAATGTTTGTAAAGTACATTCATTCCAGGATCGTTAAATTGAGAAGCAATAGTACCATAAACAGGTATATCTTCATCTTTGGCCTCCCACAAGTTATGATTCCTTCTGTATTGTTTTTTAACATCTCTTATCGCATCTAAAGAACCTCTTTTATCGAATTTATTTAAAGCAACTACATCCGCAAAGTCCAGCATGTCAATTTTTTCCAGCTGTGTAGCCGCACCAAACTCAGGAGTCATAACATAGAGTGAAACATCACTGTGATCTAATATCTCAGTATCGGATTGTCCTATTCCAGAGGTTTCTAGAATTATTAGATCAAAATTAGAAAACTTCAAAATGTCAACAGCTTGAGCAACATGTTTAGAAAGCGCTAGATTACTTTGCCTTGTTGCTAATGAACGCATATATACTCTGTTATTATTTATGGAATTCATCCGAATTCGATCCCCTAACAATGCGCCACCTGTTTTTCTTTTAGAAGGATCCACAGAAACGATCGCTAAATTCTTGTCTTGAAAATCCATTAAAAACCTTCTCACAAGTTCATCTACTAATGACGATTTACCCGCACCACCTGTACCCGTGATACCTAAGACAGGAATGTTATTTTTTACAGCAGTGATTTTGATTTTATTTAGAATATCAATATTTTGATCACCATAGTTTTCAGCTGAGGATATGAAATTCCCAATTTGCAAATGCTTTTCGTGGGTAAGATTTTTTAAATTTTTTAAATTTTTGTTTCCTGTTGGAAAATCACATTTTTTTACTAAATCATTGATCATTCCCTGTAAACCCATTTTTCGACCATCATCTGGATGATATATTTTGGCAATTCCATAATCCTCCAAAACTTTAATTTCTTCAGGTAATATTGTTCCGCCTCCACCACCAAAAATCTTAATTTGATTAGCACCTTTTTCTAATAGCAAGTCGTACATAAACTTAAAATATTCGTTATGTCCTCCTTGATAAGATGTCATAGCTATTGCTTGTACATCTTCTTGTATGGCGCAATTCACCACTTCTTCAACACTTCTATCATGACCTAAATGAATGACTTCACAGCCTGTAGATTGAATAATTCGTCTCATAATATTGATAGCAGCATCATGACCATCAAAAAGAGAAGCAGCAGTAACGATTCTAATTTTATTTTTAGGTTGATAAGGAACTTGATCCATTTATTTCAATAATTTGTTCGGTTAATTACAGTATTATTTACTTAATTTAAGGAAAATTAATTATTGCAAATAAAATGTTTTTTTTTCTTTCTAAAGTAATTTCATTTATTATTGATCCATTTTTTTGGATAATTTTTTTGTTTTTAACAGCAGTATTTCATCGTAAAATATATAAAAGAAAAAAATATTTTAAAACAGGATTACTGCTATTAATACTCTTTAGTAATTCATTAGTTTACAACTTTGTGAATGACTTATGGTGTAATTTACATTATAAATCAAAAAACCATTATGATTTTGGGATTTTACTAGGTGGTATGATTAGTTTAACATCTACTGAAAATAATATAAACTTTTCATCTAACAACGACAGAATATTAAACACCTTAGATTTATTTTCTAAAAAAAAAATTGATAAAATATTAATTACTGGCGCTTCTGGAAGTCTCACTTCTAAATTAAAAGAGTCTGAAATCTTAAAAAAATACTTTATTAAGCTTGGAATACCTGATTCCTGTATTTTTACTGAAAACAAGTCTAAAAACACTTATGAAAACGCTCATTTTTCTGATAAACTATTAACAGATAGTCTTCATAGAAATGATATTTCATGTTTGTTAATTACTTCTGATTACCACATGAGACGCTCCATAGCTTGTTTTAATAAAACCAATTTAAAATGTCATCCATTTATTAAAAAAAATGAAATTAAACACTTTGATTTAGAGTGGATTATGTTACCTCAATCAAATGTTTTATTTAGATGGAAAATATTATTTCACGAAATGGTTGGTCACCTCACTTACATCGCAATGGGTTACATCTAAGTAGCAGTTGAAAAATCTCTAAGCAATGGTATTTTGGTTTTTAACACCTTGTTTATTTTTGGTATAAGTAAATTATAAAACAATAGAATTCTTTCTCTATTCTCACCAGGCTGATGGACATAAAACCATATGTTTTCAACACCTAGATTCACCAATTCCTCAATCTTATTTATCCAGTTTTGAACTCTCAATGAGCCGCTAACATGATTAAAATCACCAACATATCTTATAAATAAATGATTATTGGTTAAAGAAAAATGAACCACATCTCTTCTTCCTGGTGTATCAGTGACAACAGGTACAATATTTTTAGTTAAAAACAGATTTTGCCATTGACTTACAACTTCTTTACTAAACCAACTTGGATTTCGGAATTCAATAGCCAATGGTAAATCAACAGGCCAAGAATTGACAAAGGTTCTTAATTCATCTAACTGAGATGACTTGAAATAATTAGCCATAACTGCAAAACTTATACCTGACTTAGAGCCCATTTGATGGACTGCTAATAAAAACTCATCCATCTTAAACTTCGCTTGATCGTCATTAATATTTTTTCTGTGAGTAATAACTTGTGGTACTTTTAAGGAAAATTTAAAATCTTCATTTACACTGTCGTACCATTTTTGTAAAACATGTTTTTTTGGAACACCATATCTAGTAGCATTAACCTCAATACTGTTAAATTGTTTAGCATATTCGAATAAAAAGTTCTTTGCAGAAGTCTTAGGAGGATAAATAATGCCTTTGAATTTTTGATCTGACCAACCTGGAGCTCCAAAGAAAAAGTTTAAATTATTGGATCTATTTATGTTTGATAAAATTGTTTTTGTTTCTTCGCTTACTAAAGGCAAAGAAAAATCTACTAAATCCAAATTATCAACTTGACCAAATTTCATTAAAATATTTTAATTTGCTTCAAATTTAATAATGGTTATCAAAAACATCATTCAAATATGAAAAAAGTAACGCTTAAACCTACTAAAGAAAAATCATTATTAAGAAAACATCCTTGGGTATTCTCAGGAGCCATCAAAAAAATTGACGAGAACATTCTTGATGGAGATGTGGTGAAAATTTTCACCAATAAAGATAAATACCTTGCTACTGGACATTATACTGAAGGTAATATTTCGGTAAGAATATTTGATTTTGAAAACAAAGAAATCGATGAGGAATTCTGGAAAGAAAAAATTAAAAATGCACTTCAACAAAGAAAAGAGACCTTAAAAATTGATAAAAACAATAATGTTTACAGGCTAATTCATGCTGAAGGGGATTATTTACCAGGATTCATTTGTGACATCTACAACGAAGTAGCAGTCTTTCAATTTCATTCTATTGGAATGTGGAAAATAAGAAAATTGTTTACTAAAATAGTAAAAGAATTATTACCCAATATTGAATTAATTTATGATAAAAGTGTGAAAACCATCCCTAAAAAACATGTTGAAGAGTTTTCGGTTAAGGATGGCTACTTGTATAACAATTCAGATATTACCTCCACTGTTGTTTCTGAGTATGGAAATAAATTTAAAATTGATTGGGTAAACGGACAAAAAACAGGTTTTTTTATTGATCAAAGAGAAAATAGAAAATTTTTAGGTGAATTAGCTAAAGACAAAAAAATTCTAAACACATTTTGTTATTCTGGAGGTTTTTCCATCTACGCTTTAAATGCAGGAGCCAAAGAAGTTCATTCTTTAGATAGTTCCCAAAAAGCAATCGATCTTGTAGATGAAAATATTGAATTATTAGCAAATCAAAATATTAAACATTTATCCATCGCTGAGGATGCCATGGATTTCATCAAAGAGATGGAAGATGAATACGACATCATTGTTTTAGATCCTCCAGCATTTGCTAAACATATGAAAGTTAAACATAAAGCACTTCAAGGGTATAAACGACTCAACACAAGAGCAATTGAGCAAATTAGACCCAACGGAATACTTTTTACATTTTCTTGTTCTCAGGTAATTGATAATAACTTATTTCGACATATGGTTCTTTCTTCTGCAATAATAGCAGGAAGAAATGTAAGTATCTTAAAACAATTGCACCAACCATCAGACCATCCAATTAATATTTTTCATCCGGAAAGTGAATATCTTAAAGGACTCATTCTTAAAGTTGAATAATATGAAGATATTTTTTATGGGCACTCCCCCATTTGCTGTTAAAGTTCTTGAAAAAATTCATCATAGTAATCATCAGTTAGTTGGTGTGGCTACTTCGATTGATAAACCTGCTGGCAGAGGCAATAAAATAAACCAATCTGCAGTTAAAATTTTCTCATTAAAACACCAATTAAATCTTTTGCAACCAGAAAAACTAAAAGATGAAAAATTTGTATGCCAATTAAAAGAATTAGAACCTGATATTATCGTCGTTGTTGCTTTTAGAATGCTTCCTGAAGTTGTATGGAAAATCCCTAAGTTGGGAACCGTAAATCTACACGCTTCTATCCTTCCTAATTACAGAGGAGCTGCACCTATAAACTGGGCCATTATTAATGGAGAAAAAAATACTGGTATTACCACTTTTTTCATTGATGAGAAAATTGATACTGGAGCTGTTATTTTGACTGAAAAAGTATCTATTGATGATGGTACTACTGCTGGCGAGCTACACGATACACTAATGACCAAAGGAGCACATTTAGTATTGAAAACTATTGAAACAATTTCTTCTGATTATTCTGGAAGCAAAAAGCAAAATGATTCTTTAAAATTAAAATTGGCTCCTAAATTAAATAGAGAAAATACAAAGATAAATTGGAATAAATCAGCTGAAGAAATTAGGCAATTAACTTTAGGGCTTAACCCCTATCCTGGTGCTTGGACTAAATTATCTTACAACAATAAATTATTAAATTTTAAGGTTTTTAATGCGCAACTATCGAATAAAAAATATCCAATAAAAAAATTGGTAATTACAGATGATAAACTTTTTGTTGGCACTAATGGAAATGCATTAGAACTAACTGAAATTCAAATGGAAGGAAAGAAAAGAATGAAAACCAATGAGTTTTTGAAAGGTTATTCTAACATAGTAGATTATTCAATTTTATGAAAACTCTTATCTTAACTTTATTCGTAATTATATCCATGAACTACAATGCTCAAGGAACTATATCAAATTTAAAAAATATAAATCCAAAGAATGAGTATCAAAATATACATGCCCATAAAATTTCTTCAGATTCTTTATCCACCACCTTTGTCATATGGATAAAACAAAAAGTAAAATTACATAAACATGTTTATCACACAGAAAATGTTGTAATTCATGAAGGTTCAGGAATCTTTCAATTAAAAGACTCTTTATACACTGTAAGTGCTGGAGATGTAATAATTGTCCCTAAAAACACATGGCATGGTGTGGTAACAAATTCCGAAACTCCAATGAAAGTTATTTCTATCCAGTCACCTGAATTTTTGGGAGAAGATAGAGTTTATAAAAATTAATGTTTTTATTATATTTAGACTATGATTAAAAATAATTTCAGCTATTCGGTTTCTGTAGATTGTGTGATTTTTGGATATGATGAAACTACATTGAAAGTTCTTTTAATAAAAAGAGGTGTCGATCCCTATGTCGACTTTTGGGCTTTACCCGGGGATTTAGTTCATCCTCAAGAAAATACGGAAGAAGCTGTAAATAGAGTTTTAACAGACCTAACAGGACTGGAGAACGTATTTACAGAACAAGTTAAAACCTTTGGCGATTTGGGGAGACACCCATTGGGAAGAGTATTCACCATTTCGCATTACAGTTTATTAAAAATAAAAGAATATAATTTATCTCCTACTAATAAAAACAACAGTCCCTCCTCTTACTCTTTAGAAGCTAAATGGCATAATGTAAATAGAATTGGTGAGTTGGCTTTTGATCATAATAAAATTTTTGCTGCATGTAAAGAAGAATTGGTTAAAAACGTTAAAAGAAAACCTGTAGGATTTGAATTATTACCTGATAAGTTTACCTTATCCGATCTTCAAAACCTTTATGAATCCATTCTAGAAAAGAAATTTGACAAAAGGAATTTTAGAAAAAAAATTAATTCTATGAAATTATTGATCGACACTGGCAAAAACCAAAAAAGTGTTTCTCACCGTCCAGCAAAGCTTTTTAGTTTTGACAAAGACAAATATGAAAGACTGAAAAAAACAGGGTTTAATTTCGAAATATAATTAAAACAATTCATTGGCTGCAAAAATGGCCATATCTAACTGTTGATGTCCAACATTGGGAACTTCTTTCTTTATCCAATTGGAATTAAAATTCATAGACTGTGCAATTGAATCGCTGTATGCAGTAAAGTATTGTCCTCTTGAGAGTCTAAAAGCACCTTGCCTATTAGCTCCATCGGTTGTGTTTAAATATGGATCGTTAGGATCGTTATCATTTTGTCCAAGATGGACTTCTAATGTTTTTAAAAAAGAATTTTGCAAATCATTAGTACTTATTAAAGTCCCTTTTAATCCAAACGGAAAATCTATTGTTGTATCTGGCAAAGTATACCAACCGGCGTTTGCAGAAACAGCCTTTTCAACTCTTGACAAAGGTTTAAACTGAATGAAACGATGAACAAATTGTGCTCCTGCAGAATGACCAAACATGTTGTAAGAATTTCCTTTATAGTTTAAATTGGTTTTAATTTTATCAAAGACAGGTTCAATTGCAGAAAATGTCCAAACATCTTCATTGTTAAAATTACTATTGAAATCTCTGACAAACCCTAATTGATAAGAAGTACTAGTTGGATAATAATCATCAGTGAATTCAAAAGAGAAAACCATGATTTGATATTGATCTGCCAATTGAATCCAAGATTGTAAGTAGTCATTTGCATTTCTATTTTGTCCTGGAAAAACAAATACTATAGGTGAATTCTCTCTATTAGCTAAAGTTGGAATATAAAAATGTATGTTAAATGGTTTATTAGAGAGTGGTTCATAATCCGTGAATTCAAAAATTCCATAATTATTATTTTCAAATGGATTGGAATTAGATGGAGTATTTGTATCTTTTCTACAGCTAGAAACGACAACAATAAGAGAAAATATTATGTATTTAAGAATATTCACTTAGGTGAAATTAATGATTATATTTGATTTAAAAGTTTTAAAATGAAATCTAAATTACATCATAAAATATTTTTTTGGTTCTTTTTAATTTCTGTAATCTACACTGCAAATATTAGCTGTGCTAAAACAAATGATGTACAACCAATAGAAAATAATATTGACACAACTTCCACAACTATAGCTAATGATACTGTATATATAAATTCAACCACATCTGGTTTTATATTAAATGAAGTATTGTACGATCCACCATCTGGGTTAGCTGGTGATGCAAATAATGACGGGACTAGAGATCCAAATCAAGATGAATTTGTGGAATTTATAAACAACTCCTCCTCTTGTATAGATATAAGTGGTTGTAAAATATATGATAGATCCAATCTAACTTCGGGGATCCCAAATCATCAGTTTCCCAATAATACTTTTGTAAACCCCAACCAACCAGTAATAGTTTTTGGAGGTGGAACTGCAGTAGGTCAATTTGGTGGGGGGTTAGTTTTTATCTCTTCAAATGTCGTCATGAATCTTAATAATGGTAGTAGCAATTCTGCAGGGGATTTAATGACTTTTACTGATAGTTTAGGAAATATTTTAATCGAATTTGACATTGATCCGTTATCCAATAGTCCAGATGAATCTTACACTAGAAGCCCTGACATAACTGGGGATTTTGTGCAACACAACAGTGTTAATCCAGGAACGTTGTTTTCTCCAGGAACTAAAACAGATGGAAGTAATTTTTAAATTTTTCTTTTTTATTTATATTTCATTTTCTTGCTTATCAAGTTACAGCAACTCCATTGAAAATTTAGATTTCACTAGTGACACGACAAAGAGTACGAAGATTCTAATGATTGGAAATAGTTTTACTTTCTACTGGAATTTACCGCAGGTTTTAGAATCCATGTTTGTTAAAAGCAATAAAAATATTGAGGTTGACCAAATTACAATTGGTGGAAGCGACTTGAAAAAACACTGGAATTTACACTTAGAAAATAATTATCCAATAAAAAAATATAATTATGTAGTCCTTAATGATCACAGTACCAATCCCCTCTTAAATATAGATACGTGTGCGAAATATCTTAACCTTTTTATTAATTATTCTAAAGCAAATAACGCCATTCCTTTAGTATATGGAACTTGGGAATATCCTTATCTCCAAAATGTATCTAAGTCTAGAAAACACAATACTATGGAGTTACTTGACTCCCTATCTAAGCTCAATAGCGCGGTTTATGTTCCAGTAGGTAATGCTTTCTCATACATTGAGAAAAACAATCCAGAAATAAAGCTATACATGGATGATAATAAACACCCCTCACCAAATGCTACATACCTTTCGGCATGTGTTTTCTATTCTATAATCACTAATGAGAGTCCTATTGGACTTCCTAGAAGATTTGAAGGAGAAAATATTGACGGTAAAAAGATTTACTACATAATAACAGAAAGGAATACCGCTCCGTTATTTCAAAAAGTTGCCTTTAAAATCATTAAAGGTTTAAAAAAAAACTAAAAAACAACTTGTAAAAGACATTCAATATTTAACCTGTTTATTTTAGTATTGTTTGGGAAATTTATATAATTAGCCATTAATTGTGCTTTAATAGCTCTATTTGAAAAATATTTAGTTATTCCTCCCCCCATTGAATCGTAATTCTGTAACAATGAATAAGTTTCTTTAAACTCGTAAAAAGATTGACCCCACTTTGCATCTAAAGACCAGCTACTATTAAATAAATAACCAACTTGTAGGTTGTAGGCATTTCCCAAAATTAAATATTGACTTATTTCGGTGGGTTCAAGTAAATTAGAGCCTGATGAATTCAATGAACTACCTTGTAATTTATAGCCAGCTGTATTTACATACTCAAACAAAACATTCCATCCTTTATATTTTAATAAAACATCAACATAATTTTTCAAGTAATTTGGTAATATTTTATTTCCTGAAGAATCGAAGAACATAAATGTAGCATCGCTAAGATGATTTTCATTATAATGCCCCTCACCTAACTTATGACTAGATCCAATATTAAGACTAGAAGCGCCACCAATTAATAATTTTAAATTATTCTCTTTAGCAAAATCATGTCCAACCAATTCATTATTAGATTTAAAGAATCCAAATGGGTATAGATTAATTCTTCCACCGTATTTAAAGCCACCTTGGTCACTATCTAAAGAATTTTGTCCAAAGGAATTAATTCCATCTCCACTCGTTACTGCTAAAGAAGATTTAACTCCTATCTTACCAAGATTAAATTTACTTTCTAAGAAAACACCAAATTCTCTACCTAAATTTGTAAATGTTTGAGATAAATAATTTCTGGAAGCAAACTGTAAATCATATTCCATTATCTGCATAGAAAGGTTATTAAACGGCGACATTTTTTGACCAAAAAACAAACTTATATTTTCATTTGGATGACAACCTATCCAAGCATCTAATAAAGGAAAAGATTCACTAAAATTAGTTTGAACTAAAAATGAAAATCTTCCATTATTTAATGAACCACTTAAATTAAAATAAGATCTTTTTATACCAAAATAATTAAATGCTTCTGTAAGTGAATCCTTAAAATTTTCATTCAAAAATCTGGATTGCACCATTCCACCAATTTTAAATACATGGGTGCTGTCATCAAAATTAAACACTAACCCAGATCCTAATTGGTATTTGTAACTATTATTCTTATCATAACTGGATTCATTTATTAATTGAACCTCTTGAGACGATAAATTCAATGAAAGTAAACAGGTTAAAAAGAAGGATACTATTATTCTTGTCATAATTTTTTATTTAAAGTATACCGATAAATTTTTTGAATATCGTTGGGTTCAATAACATTAAATCTTAAAAAACCAGATAACATTTCAGGCTCTAGTGTTTCAACAGCTAAGTTTGATTTTCTTTGATCCATTGGAACAACAAAGGTTCCTTTTTTTAAAACTTTTTGTTCTTTCACAATAGTTGTACTAACTATATTTTCATAAAACCCTTGAAACTTTACAGATGATTTTTTTTGTGAAATTATTTTATAAGATTCTAACTCAAATAATTCATCAAATTTTAAAGTATCAATGTTTAATCCCAAAATTTTAAGTTTATCTGTTACAACACTCAAATCTTTATCAATAAAGTAATAAAAAGGACGTTTTCTGGTAGTTTGATTTTCACATTTGAGTCCGTTATTCAAAACAATATCCACATCGATAATATCATTATTATAAACATCTATCATATTGAGCTTATAATTAGACTTTTCTCTTTTATATTTAATAGTGATTTTTTCAGGAAAATTATTACAGTTTTTTAATATTGATTGAATATATTCAGAATTATCAATTGAAGTCTTAAGAAAAGAATGAGCAAGTAAATAGGTGGTATAAACACGTCTTTTAAAAGAGTTTCTATTTAAACCTACACCTCTAATTTCCATTAACATAGAGATTGTATTTCCTAATGCAAAAGAGGTAGCACTTGATCTTGGACTTACGGAACCTAAATTGAAGTATATTTTGTTATTCTTATGTTTAGAAGATAAATAGTTGTGATATTTCAAACCGTTTTCGTCTAATTTTAATTTTGCAGGTGGCAAAAAAGTCTTTTCAATTACTGTTTTAATAGTAGGACAAACATTTAAATTGCCAGAATATAAAAACATACAATCATACATGGAAGTAGTTCCATACTCTCCAAAATTTACAAAATCAGCTCTGTAAGGCTTGTATTCATGGAAATCAACCATTACATCTGGTGAAAACTTATTAATGGATTCCTTTATTGCTATTGTTTCTTGATTTGACAGCTTAGTATGATCCCTATTTAGATCTTCACCATTAGATGCATACCTACTTTGTTTTTCATATCCATCAATATTTGCCATTGGAATAATTGCAATATTTAAGCTGTTGGAGATGCTCTTCAAGGTATCGACTTCCAATAAATTGCGAATAAGAAATAACATTGATTCTGTACTGGCAGGTTCGTTTCCATGTAATCCACCCATAAAACAAACTTTCAAATTATCAAGATTGTCATCTCCTATAAAAACCATAGGAATTTTTTTCTCTTTTTGAGACTTACCTATAAATTGGTAAGATATTTTAGTAGGATATTTTTCACACCATTTATTTAAGAACAACATCATTTCTGAATAGTTTGTAAATCCTTTTTTTTTATCGAAAGCTGGAGTGGGAATATCAATATTAAAATCAGGAAAATATTTTTCAGAAATTTTTTTTGAATCCTGTGCATGTACAATTATGCAGAAGATAAAAGTGGAAATTATAAAAGTGAAAAACCTCATTAAAAAGCGATTTGAACCATTAAATAGAAAATATTCTCAGAAGCATCAAACTCTGACCTTTCATAGTCAGTACCTTCATAGTTTTGTAATCTTAATTTTGCATCATCAACAAACCTGTAGGATGCTTGGATTTTAAAAGAATAATTTTTATTAAAATATTTACTACAACCAATCTCGTAACAGTTTTGTCTATTATAAAAAGTAGCATTATTCATAAATGAAAATTTGTCTGGAGATAGCCTGGTAAATCTCCCATCTAAAGATAAAAGTGATTTAAATAAATAACCTGCTTGAATATTAAACCCACTTCCCAATATGAGTTGTCTTTTAACATATTCATCTGGATTTACAGATGAAAAAGTATTTTCTTTAAAAGCACCGAAAGAACTTATTATTTGTGTTGGATCGCTCCCATATCTATCGTTTCTATGAGTAATATCATCAGCAATAAAAGCATTAGTATTGACATACTCTGCTAATAATGAAAACCCCCTGTATTTAAAAAGTAAATCTGCACCTATTTTTATATAATTAGGTAATCTTAAACTGGTGTCTGAACCTGTAATATTGTAAAATAAAAAATCACCATTTCTTCTTCCTCTTCTACTGCTCATTCCATTATTAAAACTTCCACTAAATCCAATTAATAATTTTGGAGTTAATTCTCTAACCATATCTACTTGCCTGAACTGCCCAAAGTTTCTAAATAGTCCAAATGGAAGAATATTGACTCTAGCACCATATTTTAAACCCCCATAATCTCTGGAATTAACATTATAACTATATCCATCTCCAGTGGTAATATTAAACATAGATTTTAAGACAGCTTTATTACCAATTTTAATTCTGTTATCATAAAACAAGCCAATTTCTCGTATACTTGAAAAAGCACCAGTAAGTCTACTTCTTTCTGGAAGTTGTAAAGTATTAGAAGCCATTTGAACCTCCATATTATCGGTAGGAGTACCCTTTTGACCAATTACTATTTTATTTGTTTTATTGATATTGTAACCCAACCAAGCGTCCCATAAAACATTAGATAATAAACCGTCATCTGCTTCAGACTCTGCGAGATTAAGTTGAAGTCTGTAACTAAAACCTGGGTAAGATTGAATTCCTGATAATCTTAATCTAATTCTTCTTGCTCGAAATCTGTTGTATCTATTATTATCTGAAATTAAAGAATCATCATATGAAATGGTTCTAGATTCGAATAAAGACTGAGAATACCCTCTTAATACTACTTTATAATTGTTATCTGTACTAGCAAGAACAATACCATTACCTGGAATATAATCACCTAAAATTAAACTTTGTGAACTAAATGAATTAGAAAATGAAAGGAAAATAATCAGCCAAATAAAACATCTGACCATGATTAATTATTTACAATGAACTTTTTAAAGGCCATTGCATCTGTTTGAGCAGTTAAATTACAATTACCTCCACTAACCCATCCTTCAGTAGAGTTTTGCCAATTATAGATAATTTGCGAATTTAAACTAGTGATATAAGTAAAACAGATTCGTGCCAAATAAAACTTTTTCATAGTTAATTTTTAAAGAATTTTAAAAGCGAAATATTTTCATTATTGGAAACTTTAATGAAATAAATTCCTAATTCTAAATCAGACACATCAATATAAGATTGGTTAGTGCAGAAACTAGAAACTATCTGACCTCTAATATTTAATATTTCTAAAAGTTTAATTTTATTTTTAGAATTGACAAACAATTTATCTAAGCAAGGATTAGGATAAATAGCTACTGAAAGAGGATTTAGAATAGATATATCTGTGTTAATTTGAGAACAAAACGGATACGGACAATTTGAAGAAAGAGACGTGACAGAAAAGTCTGTACAATCAACACCTCCAGTAATCCAACTGAAACCACTAAAAATTATAGAACCAGTATCTATTTTATAAGCCCAAGAGTCTTTGTATTCCCATAGCTCCCCTGATCCGTCAATATTTACATCACCAAATGTTTCTATAACAATACCATTTTCATATAACTCTACGGCGTCATCACCATTTTGGGTAATTACAGAAGAATCGTCTTGAATTATAAAATTAAAAGAATTACATCCTGAAAAATAATATTTAATTGCTAACGTATCTCGACAAACAATAATATGATCGCCTGAATTTAAAACTATATTTGGAAAATCATATTCCTGACCATCAGTTCCACCTCCGTTATTAGCAATGCCGATTCCGTAATCACTTAAGTTTGTTATATATTGATTGGCTTTTAAATGTATAGCCTTTCCAGAAGAACCACCTTCAGGCAAATCTAAATCTAATATTCCCACAAGTTCTAAACTTGCTTGACTTGTTATATTTAGAACAAAAGCAATGAATATTAAAATTGAACTGGTTATTTTCATAATATACTTTTAAACTAAAATTAAAAAAAAAAGAGCAAAGTCAGTCGCTTTGCTCTTAATATTACCAATATGTAATTCTTATCTACCTTATTAAAATCTTTTCAGATTTCACCTCACCATTTATTGTGTATTTAATAAAATATATATTTCCGTTTAAATCTGAAATATCTAAAGTAGTGAAAGAACTGTTAGGATTATCAATTTTAACTATCCTACCAATTAAATCCAAAACCTCAATTCTTTCAATAATTTGAGAAGAAGATATATTAATTACTACACTGGCTGGATTAGGGAAAATTGAAACGCTATTCAAGTTATCTTCAATTCCAATAGGTGGAACTGAGACACACGGATCACAACTTGCCCAGCAAACTACATCCAAAATCATATCAGAATTAGGAATTACTAGCACTCTATTTGTATAAGTTGAATCTCCATTTGTACAAGAAGCACCTGGGTCATTTGTTTCTTGAATAGTCCAAGAATCTGCTGAATATTTATATTCAATTGTATCTCCAGGAATTAAAGCAATTGTAACATCCCATACACTATCGTTATCCGTATCACTCATGGCATTACAATTTCCACACCAACTATTAAATGTTGCATTGATTTCAGGAACACTGTAAGGATCAGTTACTTCAGACATATCTACTTGAAAAGTAACATTTACAGAAGCAGGAGGATTTACAACAGAATTACAAGTTCCATCATAATCACAAGTACCAAAACAATGCTGTATCGTGGTGTCAGAATAAACAGGTGCTAAATTTCTATCGTCGTAAGGAGGTACTGCACAAGGTAATCCAGATATGTTTTCCTTAGCTCCCCATCCAGAATCTCCATTTGTAAATGTGTAATCAGATGTAAAACCAATGGGTTTATTAATAGTAAAACTCCACGTTCCATTTCCTAAATCTGTCATAGGATTATCACCAGGAATTCCAAAATTTCCACCACCAGCTATAAACATTCCAGTAGGATCAATAACACCACCTGAACTAATTATGGAGGAAACGTTTAAAGTAAAGGTGATATTTACAAAACTTGATGGCGGTGGCGGACAAGAACCGTCTGTTTCACAACTTCCAAAACAATGTTGAATCGTAGTATCTGAAAAGATATTTGGCAACAATCTATCATTATAGTTTGTTGGATCTCCACAAGGAAGACCTGCTAAATTTTCTTTAGCATTCCAGTCTCCACCATTAGTTGGGCTGTTTAAAAAAGTATAATGATTTGGTCCAGACCCAGCAATAACAGTAGCATTACCAAACCATTTTAGAGTATCAGTTGTGCTCTGTGTTAATTGTAAACCCATAGCATTACCTACAAATCCTCCACCTGCATACATCCCATTAGGACCCACAGTTCCTCCATTTTGATAGATGGAAGCTGTATTAACTTCTAACGTTACGTTATATGTAACCACTGACGGACAAAGAGGAAATGGACAATTTGATGTTTGTATGGTTGTAGATCCGTCTGTACAATTATCGCCTCCAAACACCCAATTACCAACATTTGACGCAGCCGTATCTTTCCATGCCCAAGAATCTCTATACCCCCAAGGAATAGATGGATAATTAGTACCGTAAGTATGTGTAATATCACCAAAAGTTTCAACGACCAATCCGTTTTCAAATAATTCATAAGCATCATTACCGTTTCCACTAGGCTCAGTAGAACTTTGAATAATTAGATTTGGATATTGTGCACCTGCAAATTGTTCTAGACAACCATTAAAATAATTTGACAAAGCAGTACTATCTCTACAAATTATAACATGTTGCCCAGCATTTATTGAAATAGCTGGAAAAGTATATTCTTCTCCATCTGACCCAGTTCCATTAGTAGCAGAACCAACTCCATAAATACTTAAATCAGAAATACTTTGGTTAGCAGTTAATAAAAGTGCTTTACCCGTATTTCCCGCTGAAGGTGTAGTAAGGTCCATTATAGCAGTGAAGGTTAAATCACTTGGTGTTGAGACAGTATTAACAACAACTGTCCCTACCATACCCATCCCAGTATGAGGATCGCATTGGTAATCGTAGGTTCCCGGTATTGAAAAAACATGTTGTAAAGTCCAAGAAGACGAACTAACGCTATTTCCAAAACCTTCTGGGTTATTTGGGTAAGTGGCTAAAGTAGCATTTACATTATGACTTCCTCCACCATTAGTCCACGTAACAGTATCGCCTTGATTTATTGTAATATTTGCTGGACTAAAAGTGTTTCCTACTGTGGTCACATTGTGATTAGTAGCATAAAATGCACAACTTAAAACAGTTGAGATAAATAGTAAAGTAATTTTTTTCATTCTGTTAATTTTTTTTTATAAATATAAAAAAAGGGAGCTAAAAAAGCTCCCTTTGTAATTTTAAATTTGTTAACTGTTATTGAACAGTCACTGTTTTAGTAATTCTACCGTCAACAGTTTTAAT
>JAQXDK010000041.1 GCA_029251405.1 Flavobacteriales bacterium | reverse complement strand
CGAACTCCTGATCTATGGTCCCACAGACCAGCACGCTAACTGGATTAAGTTTCAAGGTGGTGTAACCTTACATTAAAATTTAGACTACTACTCTATTCTAAGCTTGTGGTTTTTTCTATATTTGATTTTAAAGTAAAATTAGTCGGAGCTGAAAAAATTTCACCAATTTTTCACCAAAAAAAGTGAAAATTTACTAAAAACACTGATTAACAGATGATTAATAAAGCAACAAGAAATACTGGCGCGATCACTAGAACATTTTCAAAATGTTTCAAAACCTCTGAAATTTATCGATTAACAGAGGTTTTTTGTTTTTAATGGTTTCGGGTTATTTCTCATATAATGATGTTGTTTCACATTCATACTATACCCTATCCTACTGTGAAGATCACGAAGATTATAAATATTTTTCTTTTTTAAGTGTTGAAAGAATGAGTATTAATATACCGATTGGCATTAGCATAACTCCAAAAAATATGGCAATTGATCTTAAAATTGGATGAATATTATGTTCTAAGCTTTTCTTCCAAATCCATCTAGTTGCAAAAATATCACCAGCAACCATATGAGCCCATGTTGCTGTTATTCCTGCTTCACTAGACAAAGAATCAATTAACCCAATCAAAAAACCTTGATCATGAGAGAAGCTTTCTCCAAACTTTGATAGACCGTCGGGTGAAATAATTATTACAATAAACCAAAGAACAATTGGGCCGAAAAAAAATAACGGTTTAGCTAATAACTTCTTAGTTTTATCAGACTTTGGCTGTAATAACATTGCAAACCAGAATGGACCTACCCAAAAAGTTGATAGTATAAAAATAATTTCATAAATATTCATGTTATAAATATACAATTTTTTTGTTTAACTATTTAACTTAAAGTATAAACAAAATTTAATATTTTAAAAATATAGTAATAGAATAGAGAAATGTAAATAAACTTTAAAACCTATGTAAGAACTAAGAACAGCCTTTGTAATTATATGTTACGTTTTGAGTTTGATTTTTTCCAAAAGAAATACCGACTTGTATAATTGAATCAATTCGTTGACTTCCTTATTGTTGCTCTTTTGGTTTATAATCCCACTGTCTTTTGTCTCGATCACAAAAAAGGCCTCCAGTAACATTGAGGCTTTTTAAATTCACACTAAGTTTTTTTTACAATTGAACAAATAGAAGAATTACCCCTAATTAATTTGATTAGAAAAATCAGGAATTAAATTTTGAAATTCTACAACATTTTTGGAAGCGACCCAAACCATAGTTACAGGATAATCGGAACTAATTTTAGAATTGTTAGATATTTTTTGGTTTAGCTTAGAAACTACAAACCCAACGTCAGCCATTCCAGATGCTTTACTTCCTTCTATTAATTCTAAACTACCTCTAATTAGAATTCCTATGGTGTTATCGCTTAGTTCTTTATCAAATGAATAATCTGAAGGAAATATTTTTACTTCAACCATGCTGGATAATTGATTTATTTTTTCATCATCCATTTTTTCTAACCATGGTATTTTTTTCAAAAGTTGATTTATTTGTGGCAACTTAAAAGATGGAGGGTTTGAAAGAAGATTGTTCATTTTTAATTCAATCTCTAATAGAAAAGCGTCAGCATCTTCTTTATCTACTCTTCCCAATTTAATCATTTTTTGAAGTTCATTTTTTTGGAAATTTAATAAGTCTCTACTCGCTTGTCGAGTTTCAATTGTTTTATAAACTTCAGGAAATGCATTTTTTAAATTCCTTAAGAAAGTAAGACCCTGAATTTTCTTTTCATTCACCTCTTCTCTTAATATTTTCAAAACAGAACTTTGATCTTTGGTATTTGTGGCATCATCTTCTAAATCTTTAATAAGAACTAAAAGATCGTCTTGAGCATTAATTAGAGCTCTTACTGCATCGTAGCTTGTATAAAGCTGCTGAAATAAATTATTTAAGGATGTTTTATTTATATTAGACCATGACTGAACATCCATAAACATATTTGAACTGTTCCATAATTCGTTAATGTGGTTAGAAGTGGTAATGGGAGATTCACCATTCTGATCCAGTAACTCGTTGTTTATATTGTTTAACAAATTATAAGCACTTATCCCTAATAAACCATTACTGAATTGCTGCCAATAAGATTTTTTTTCCTTGTTGAGTAAATTAATTCTTACTTCTTTAAGTAATCCATCATCAGTATCTTCTATTAGATCCTCTTTATTTGGTTCCCAAAGTTTAGGTAGAAACTTCTCAACTGTATTCCAATCTGCACCTCCCATAAATCTATCTTTTTTCATTAAATCTATGCGCATTTCAGAAGTTGCTTTTAACTTCTCAATAGAATGAGCTATCAATGTAGCTTTAGCTACTGGAATTCTTGTTAATCCTAAAGATTTTACCAAAAATTTAATGGTGGTTGCATTAATTAAGGATGTAAGTAAAACAATTCCAGCTGTGATAAATAAAAATTGATCTCTTACATCTTGTGCAATACTGGGTTCACCAGCTACAATCAAAGCCATAGCTAAACCAATTACACCCCGAAGACCTCCCCACCAAAGTACTATAGAGTCTTTTTTTGTTACACCATATCCAATCTTTTTCATTAACGGAAATAAAACCAGTATTATGAAACCTCTAATCACATGGATTCCAATGTAAATAATTGCTAAATCAATGAAATCTTCCATTTCAAATCTTGTTCTATGCGCTATTATTACTCCTACAATAATAAAAATTAAGGTGTTGGCAATAAAAGCGGCTAATACCCAAAATTCGTGAAGAAAATGACCTACTTCTGGGCTAATTCTTGTTTTCCCTCTTCCAGCCATCAGCAACCCTAAAGTAACCAAACCTATTACTCCAGATAAATGAAAACTTTCTGCAATAAAAAAAGTTAAATAAGCAGAACCTATTATTGCTGTAATTTCAAATAAAGGGTCGTTAAATACAGTTTTAAATAAAAACAAGGTAATTAAACCAATACCTGCGCCAATTGCTACACCACCTAAAGTAACTATGAAAAAATCTATGATAGGGTTTGAATCTACAGCAGTACCTGTTAGAATGGTAAAGAACACCATAAATATTACGATGGCAGTACCGTCGTTTAAAAGGGATTCACTTTCAATAAGAGTTCTTAATTTTTTACCACCTCCAAGTTCTTTTAAAAGAGACACTACCGCAACCGGGTCTGTTGCACAAATAACAGAGCCAAACATCAGCGACACATACCAATCCCAGTTTCCAAATCCGATTCCAAAGTACCTAATTCCCATTGCCATAGAAGCACTGATACAAATAGCCACTATAATTCCAGGAACTGCCATCAAAAACGCATTTCCAAAAGATTTTTTAAAAGTATGGACGTCCAAATCAAAAGCAGCCTCAAAAATTAATGTAGGAAGAAAAACATAGAGTATAATTTCTGGTTTTATGTGTCCTGCCCAATAGATAGCTTTAGTTACAAAACCGACATTAGCAACCCAATCGAAACGATCTACAACCCCCATAAAGAGACCAATAATCAATAAAATAACAGTGAAAGGAATAGGTAGCTTTTTTAAAAACTTCTTAGTTAAAATACCAATAAATAAACTCACAATTATAAATAACAGTGGAGACATATCTAATTTATTATTAGTGATTTCTTCTCCAGACCAATCGCCTGCAAAAATTAAAAAAGGACAAAATATAAGAAAAAGGGATAGTATTTTATTCATCAAGTATGTTTACATAACTAATTTAAAAAAAAAAACTATGGCTTTAATCTTCTTTTTTTTTAAATGAGCTTGGAATAATGTCAATACCTGCTTTTTTAGCTAATTTCATTATAAATGGAATTAATATAGTAGAACCAGGAATCATAAAAAAAGGAACTCCGACACCCATTATTTTTAATAAATCATAAAATTGAAGCTTTAATTCTTTTTCCTCACGTTTGGTTAAAGAGCCTTTTTTTAAAAATTTTACAATTAACAAACTTGCCTCTTTAGTTTCTTTTGCTTCATTACTAAGGTTCTTTAAAAAGTATCTGAATGCTTTAGAGGACTTCTCACTATTCAACTTCATTTTCGAAGCAAAATTTTTATAGCCCTTTTTATCAAAAAAAGAAAAATCTAAATACTTTTTTTTGGTTTTAATTTCGCTCATTAATTTATAAACAATATGTGTATGCCCCTGTAACATCTAAATCTATAACAGATGGGTTTGCTTGTGTTAATCGAGAATCAATTTTTTTTCTGTTTCTTAAACATTTAGAATTTTTCACAACCTTTATTGTATTACTATCGCTAAATAGTTGATTAATATTATTGGGTATTTCATTTATTATGGCCAAGTCAATATGATTATTAAAATTCCAATTTTCATCAACAAATGCAATGGTTATATTCTCCCATTTAATGGTCTTAGAATTAAGTTTATTTAAAGAAAGTAATTTAGGTGGTGCCAAATCATTAAAATTCCAATTATTTATAACATATTGATGAAATAAATTTTCATTTTTTAAAAAATCGTCATCTGCAATAAAATAGTGACTATTCCCGTCCATTAAGTCTAATGCAAAATGATTTGGAATATTATAAATAACTACTTTTTTTTGGTTTTGTATTGTGTAATCTTCTTTAAGGTCTAAACAGATCAATACGAAGAGAATTGAAAAACTAGTGATTTTGAAAAAAACATATCTTTTCTTGTGATACATAACCATAAATAAAATGGCTAAATAAGCTAAAAGTGTTTCTTCTGCTGAAATAAACAACCCCTTAGTAGTGGAAAATGAAATACTTTCAATTGTAGTTAAAAAATTCATTAAGACTGATAAGAGAAAAGAATACAACTTACCCCATAAAATTAAAATAGGATTATTAAAAGATAAGACAATAGTGAACAACCCTACTAACAAGAGAATAAATACCAATGGTATTACAAAAACATTACTTAGTAAAAACAAGTTAGGAAATTGATGAAAATAAAAAACACTAATTGGAAATGTCGTTAATTGTGCTGCTAAAGAAACTGCAGAAATTGCCCAAATTTTTTTAAGAATATAATTTTCAAAAGTAATGAGATCATATATTTTAGGATAGAAAAATAAAATTCCAAAAACTGCTAAAATACTGAGCTGAAATCCTACGTCAATAATTAAAAAAGGATTTACGAACAATAGAAAAAAAACAGAAGAAAAAAGAACATTATAAATACTGGTGTGTTTATTAAAAACTCTTGCAATAATAAAAAAACTCATCATCGTTGTAGCTCTTAATATAGATGAACTTAAACCTGTAATTAAAGCATAACTCCAGATTATTAAAAAAATAAAAAAATGACCTAACCAATCATACCTAAAAGGGATCTTTAAAAGACTTACAATTGAGTTAACTATTAGAAATATTATTCCGACATGCAACCCAGACACTGCTAAAACATGCATTGTGCCAGTTCTTGAGAATATGTTTTTTACAAACGTATTTAAATCATCTTTGTAGCCAAATGTTAATGCAGAGGCAACAAATAGATTATGGGATTGTAAACCACTTCTCTTAAAAATATTAAGACATCTATTTCTAATTATTGTTGAATACCTATTCAAAGGAAAAGAAGATTTATATTTAATCCATCTTGTATTAGATGTAAGAAAAATCTGAGCTGCAATTTGTTTATTTTTTAAATATTTTGAGTAATCGAACTCATTAGGGTTGCCTAAAGAGTGTATGCTATTCAACCTTGAATTAACTTCTATGAAATCTCCTGGCAAAAGTTTATTAGAATTATTATCTAGATCAAGGTGAACCAAAACCTTACCTGTTAAAGGATATTGCAAACGATCTTTGATATATCCTACTATTTCACCAGTGACTGTTACTTTTTCTTTTTTAATTCTAATTGGATCATCTAATTTAATTAGAAAATCATGGTTGGTTTTAAAAAAATTAATGCTATTAATAAAATGATTTTTGTGATTGAACTGATTTTTTGACTGAACTAAAGCTCCACCCATTAATATCAAAGCCAACATTACTAAAACTTCTGAACTAATTTTTTTAAAAAACGTAGAATTGCTAACTCTGTATTCAAATACTATTAATAAACTAATTATTGGAATAAATAACCAGGGTTTAATTATTGGAAAAAAATTAAAATTAATTTCAACTATTATACCTAGAAAGAAAAAAAATAAACATTTAATTATCGGATAATTCAAGCCATCAAATTATACTTTAATATATTATAAATAAGGTTTAAAATAAAAATATCCTCTTATTATAATCTACATTTTTGTGACGGATTTGTAAAAAAGTAATAGATTTCAGAAAAGATTATCCAAAAAAAAAGCTGGCAATTGCCAGCTTTTTCCATTTTAGAATAAAAAATTAAACTTCTTCAAAGTCTACATCTGTTACTTCTTCATCAGACTTTCCTTTATCATCGGCTCCAGGAGTTGGACCTTGTTCTGCACCACCTTTATCATTTGAAGCTTGATACATATCTTGACTAGCAGCTTGAAAAGTAGTATTAAGTTTTTCCATAGCAGTATCGATAACTGCTAAGTCTTTAGCAGCATGTGCAGCTTTGAGTTCAGTTAAAGCTTCCTCAATAGGTTTTTTCTTCTCATCTGGAATTTTATCTCCGTATTCTTTCAATTGTTTTTCCGTTTGAAAAATTAAACTGTCAGCTGCATTTACTTTTTCAACCTCTTCTTTAATTTTTTGGTCTGCGTCTGCATTAGCCTCAGCTTCTTTTTTCATTTTTTCAATATCCTCATCAGATAAACCAGAAGATGCTTCAATTCTAATAGATTGTTCTTTATTGGTAGCTTTATCAACAGCTTTTACCTGAATTAATCCATTAGCATCAATATCGAAAGAAACTTCAACTTGAGGTACTCCTCTTGGCGATGGTGGAATTCCATCTAAATGAAATCTACCTATTGTCTTATTGTCTTTTGCCATTGGTCTTTCTCCCTGAAGAACATGAATTTCAACTGATGGTTGGTTATCTGCTGCAGTTGAAAATACTTGAGATTTTTGGGTAGGAATGGTAGTATTAGAATCTATTAATTTTGTGAAAACACCACCCATAGTTTCAATTCCAAGTGACAGAGGGGTAACGTCTAATAACAATACATCCTTAACTTCACCTGTTAATACACCACCTTGTATTGCAGCTCCAAGTGAAACAACCTCATCTGGATTAACTCCCTTAGAAGGTGATTTGCCAAAAAACTTTTGTACAGACTCCTGAATGGCAGGAATACGAGTAGAACCACCAACTAAAATGATTTCATCAATATCAGAAGTTGATAAGCCAGCACTTTTCAATGCAGATTTACATGGTTCTATTGTTCTTTTTACTAAATCGTCAATTAATTGCTCGAACTTAGCTTTAGTTAAACTTCTAACTAGGTGTTTGGGAACACCGTCAACTGGCATTATATAAGGCAGATTAATTTCTGTGGAAGCAGATGAAGAAAGTTCTATTTTAGCTTTCTCTGCAGCTTCTTTTAGTCTTTGTAAAGCCATCGGGTCTTTTGTTAAATCTAAACCTTCATCTTTTTTAAATTCTGAAGCTAACCAATCAATTATTTTTTGATCTACATCGTCTCCACCTAAGTGCGTATCTCCATCAGTAGAAAGAACTTCAAAAACACCGTCACCTAGTTCTAAAATAGAAACATCGTGTGTTCCACCTCCAAAATCAAAAACAACAATTTTCATGTCTTTACCTGCTTTATCCATTCCGTAAGCAAGAGCAGCTGCAGTAGGTTCATTAATAATTCTCTCGACTTTTAACCCAGCAATTTCACCAGCTTCTTTAGTAGCTTGTCTTTGAGCATCATTAAAATAGGCTGGAACAGTAATTACAGCACCAGTAACTTCATGACCAACAAAATCTTCAGCAGTTTTTTTCATTTTTTGTAAAATCATTGCTGAAATCTCTTGTGGTGAATATTTTCTATCGTTGATATTTACCCTAGGTGTATTATTATCTCCTTTAACTACGTTGTAAGGAACTCTACTGATTTCTGTAGTAACTTCATCAAACTTATTACCCATAAATCTCTTTACTGAATAAATAGTATTTTGAGGGTTGGTAATAGCTTGTCTCTTTGCTGGATCACCTACTTTTCTTTCGCCACCATCTACGAATGCAACCACTGATGGTGTTGTTCTTTTGCCTTCACTATTAGGAATTACAACTGGTTCGTTTCCTTCCATTACACTAACACACGAATTGGTAGTTCCTAAATCAATGCCTATAATTTTTCCCATTTTAAAAATTTTATTATTTGTACTGCATATACCAAAATACATGCCAGCGATATATGCTGGTTCTAATTATTTAAAATTGTCAGCTAATGTGATTAATCTATGCCATTAGACTGACATAAAGACAGAAAAATTAACTGTTTTTCCAATTATTAGGTTTAGATGGAAGGTAAGAGACATTTATTGCATCCAGTTTTTCTAATTTAAAAATGGCTGCTAGACCAGCATCCATTACCAAATCACTTGAAAAAGAATTCTTAAAATCTTCAATAAATAAATTTACAAATCTCGTATCAAAATTTCCATTTCTAAAATCGGGATGATTTAGAGCAAATTTACAAAAAGGGAGAGTAGTTTTTACACCGTAAATTGTGTAATTATTTATAGCATTGATCATTTTTTGAATTGCCTCTACTCTGCTATTAGCGTGGACAATTAGTTTTGAAATCATTGGGTCGTAATAAATCGAAACTTCAGCACCTTGATAAGTACAATCGTCGACTCTAACTCCGTCTCCTTGAGGTATCTCATATAATTCTATAACCCCAGTATCAGGTAAGAAATTATTAAATGGATCTTCTGCACATACTCTTACTTCGATAGAATGTCCTTTTATTTTTAAATCGCTTTGAGAAAAATTTAATCTTTGGTTGTTAGCAATAATAATTTGTTGTTCTACTAAGTCTAAACCTGTTATCATTTCAGTAACAGGATGTTCAACTTGTAATCTAGTATTCATTTCAAGAAAATAAAATTGTTCATCTTGAAAGATGAATTCTACTGTTCCTGCACCATGGTAGTTGCAAGATTTTGCCACTTTACAAGCAGCCTCTCCCATCTCTTTTCTAAGTTTTTCAGATAAAACAGACGATGGAGCTTCTTCAATTACTTTTTGGTGACGTCTTTGAACAGAACAATCTCTTTCAAATAGATACACCACATTTCCATACTGATCAGCTAAAATTTGAATTTCAATATGTCTTGGCTTCTCTAAATATTTCTCAATAAAAACAGCACCATTACCAAAAGATTTTTCTGCTTCACTTACCGCTCGTTCCATTTGTTGTTTAAATTCTTTTTTATGGTGGACTATTCTCATTCCCTTTCCACCTCCTCCAGCTGATGCTTTTATTAAAATTGGGAATCCTATGTTTTCAGCAGTATTCATGGCTAAATCCAAATCTGTTATTTCTTCATCTAATCCAGGCACCAATGGGATTTTAAATTTAGAAACTGTTTTTTTAGCGGAAAGTTTATCACCCATTACTTGGATAGCAACAGGTGATGGCCCTATAAAAATTAAACCTGCATCAATTACCTTTTGAGCAAATTCAAAATTCTCAGAAAGAAAACCATATCCAGGATGAATAGCATCAACGTCATAGTCTATTGCAGATTTAATTATTAAATCTTGATTTAGATAACTTTTATTCGATGGTGAAGGGCCAATATGAATTTTTTCATCTGCATATTTTACAAAAGGAGCTTTTTGGTCTGCGTCTGAAAAAATAGCAACAGTTTTTATATTCATTTTTGTGCAAGTTTTCATTACACGAAGTGCAATTTCTCCTCGATTAGCAACTAAAACCTTCTTAATATTTCCCATTGTTAGCAATATAAGTATTCATTAATAGTGATGCAATAGTCATAGGTCCTACACCTCCAGGGACAGGTGTTATAAACGAACATTTTTCAGAGGCATTTGCAAAATCTACATCTCCTAATAATTTAAAACCATTTTTTTTAGATGAATCTTCTTCTCTATGGATCCCTACGTCTATTACCACTGCACCAGGTTTAATCATTTCCGAGGTAATGAATTGAGGTATTCCAATTGCAACAATTAATATATCTGCATTTAAACAAACTTGTTTCAAATTTCCAGTTCTACTATGAGCCAATGTTACTGTAGAATTTCCTGGGTAATTTTTTCTTGACATTAAAATACTTATTGGAGTACCAACAATATTACTTCTTCCTAACACTACTGTTTGCTTTCCTTCAGTTGGTATATCATACCTTTTTAATAGCTCCATAATCCCATTAGGGGTTGCTGGTAAAAAAGAAGGCATACCTAAAGTCATTTTACCAATGTTTTCTGGATGAAATCCATCAACATCTTTATTAGGATCTATTGATAAAATTACTTTGTTTTCATTAATATGACTGGGTAAAGGCAACTGCACAATGAAACCATCTACAGATGAATTAGTGTTTAATTTTCTAACTTCGTCTAATAACACTTTCTCTGAAACATTATTATCTAATTCAATCAAGGATGATTGAAAACCAATTCTTTGACAGGCTTTTACTTTTGCATTAACATAAGTTCTGCTAGCACCGTTGTCGCCTACAAGTATGGCTGCTAAGTGCGGAGGTTTTTTACCTTTTGATGTAAGTAGTTTAACTTTTTTTGTTAACTCTTCTTGAATTGTAAGTGATGTTTTTTTTCCGTCTAAAATTTGCATAAAAATTACATTGGCATTTTACCACCCATTTTTTTAAACTGTTTCATCATATTCATCATGTTTTGCTTGTTGCTCATCAATTTCATCATTTTTTTGGTCTGATTAAATTGCTTCATCAATTTATTCACCTCTTGTATATCGTTGCCACTGCCAACTGCAATTCTTTTTTTTCTTTGCATGTTAATTAAATCAGGGTTAGACCTTTCTTTTGGAGACATGGAATCAATCATGGCTAAAATAGGAACAAAAGAACTTTCATCAACTTCACTTCCATTTAATGCTTTTTTCATACCAGGAATCATTCCTGCTATATCTTTAACACCACCCATTTTTTTAATCTGACCTATCTGATCTCTAAAATCGTTAAAATCAAACTGATTTTTTTTAATCTTTCTGTGAAGTTTCTTGGCTGATTCTTCATCGTATTGTTCTTGAGCTCTTTCAACTAAGGAAACAACATCTCCCATACCTAGGATTCGGTCTGCCATTCTATCAGGATGAAAAACATCTAAAGCATCCATTTTTTCTCCAGTTCCAATAAATTTTATTGGTTTATTAACAACTGACTTAATGGACAATGCTGCTCCTCCTCTAGTATCCCCATCAAGCTTGGTTAAAACGACTCCGTCAAAATCTACTTTTTCATTAAATGCCTTTGCAGTATTAACAGCATCTTGACCTGTCATTGAGTCTACTACAAATAACGTTTCTGTTGGTCGAATAGACTTTTTAATGTTAGAAATTTCGTTCATCATATCAACATCTACGGCTAACCTACCAGCAGTATCAATAATTACTAAATTGAATCCATTGTCCTTAGCAAATTTTATTCCATCCTCTGCAATTTTAACTGGGCTTTTTTCTTCTTTATTCGAGAATACCTCAACATCAATACCTTCTCCAACAACATGCAATTGGTCTATAGCAGCTGGACGATAAACGTCACAAGCGACTAATAATGGTTTCTTATTTTGCTTTGTTTTTAAAAAGTTTGCCAACTTTCCTGAAAACGTAGTTTTACCTGATCCCTGTAATCCAGACATTAATATGACGCTTGGATTGCCAGATGTGTTAAGATCAGCTTTTTCACTACCCATAAGAGCAGTTAGTTCTTCCTGGGTAATTTTAACTAAAAGTTGACCTGGAGAGATGCTGTTTAGAACATTTTGCCCTAAAGCTCTTTCCTTTACTTTGTTGGTAAATGCTTTAGCAGTATTGAAACTAACATCAGCTTCAAGAAGTGCTCTTCTTACTTCTTTTAATGTTTCAGCAACATTGATTTCTGTTATCTGTCCTTGACCCTTTAGTACTTTAAAAGCTCTATCAAATCTTTCTGTTAAATTTTCAAACATATTTTTATTCTTTCAAAAACAAATATAAAGATGAATATTTGTAACGGTTAACTTTTAATTGAAAATATTTTGGTAAGTGTAATTATCCCATTTAAAAACCCAATGCCCTATTTTGAAGATTGTTTAAATTCTGTTTTAAATCAGAGCTACAACAATTTGCAAATAATTTTGATTAATGATGGATCGATCGATAATTCACTCGAGATAGCCAATAAATTCAAATTAAGAGATCAAAGGATTAAAGTTTTAGAAAATGAAGGAATTGGGATAATTGATGCCTTGAACACAGGATCTAAATTAGCTAAAGGAAAATTTATTACTAGAATGGATGCAGACGATCTTATGTCTGAAACGAAAATCGAAGATTTAAGAAATAAACTTCTAGAAAAAAAAGATGCTTACATTGCTGTTGGTAAAGTATCTTATTTTTCAAGTAACAAAGATATGGGAAGTGGTTATTTGAATTATGCTGAATGGCTAAATACTTTAACGTCCAATACAAACAACTTTGAAGAATTATATAAAGAATGTACCATCCCTTCTTCAGCATGGATGATGGAGCAAAAACATTTCGAAAAAATTAACGGCTTCCAAGACCTGATATACCCTGAAGACTACCATTTTGCATTTAAAGTGTTTTATTCAGGTATTAAACTAACGGCGACTAGTAGTATTGTACATTTATGGAGAGACCACCCTAAAAGAACGTCAAGAAACAGTAAAATTTATCAGTTTGAAAACTTTATAACTTTAAAACTTAAATATTTCATAGAATTTGAGTGGAAACAGAAAAGAGATCTTGTTTTGTGGGGAGCAGGTAGAAAGGGAAAAAAAATTGCAGAAGAACTTTTAAAAAACAGAAAACAATTTCTATGGATAAGTAACAACAAAAATAAAATTGGACATTTTATTTACAAACAAAAAATAGAGTCAGAAGAATTATTAAAAAATGAAAGTAAAAAAATAATTATTTGTGCAATTAGTGAAAAACAATTTACCCCACCTATTAACACAAAATTCAACAGCTTTTTTAATTTTTATTAAATAAAAATCTTTTATATTCACGACATTATTTAATACCATATAGTGCGTAAATTTAAAATACTCGTCTTATTTATTTCAAGCTTAACATTGGTTACATGCAAAAATGGAGATAACAAATTTAATTCAGGGAGAATTGAGTATGATATTACTTATCCATGTCTTGAAAAAAATCATGAATCGTTACTTTTTTTATTACCTAAAAAAATGATAATGACCTTTAATGAAAATCAATACAAAAATGAATTTATTTTCCCTACAAAAGGATCTATTTTGGGGCTGGTTAACGATTGTAACATTAAAAATGTAAAGCTAATTTTCGGATTAGGGAATAATAAAAAATATACTTCTTTAGATTCCAATTCAATTTATTATTTGCTCGACAATTTACCTAAATATGAAATATTCGAATCTGAAAATATTATTTTTAATTACTTAGGAGTTGAGTGTAAAGAATTAGAAGTCCAGTCACTTAAAAATGATTCTATATACAAAATAAAGATTGCTCAAAATATTGAAATAAAGGATGTAAATTGGTGCACCCCATTTCATGAAATTGAAAAAGTATTATTAGAATACAGTATTGAACAATATGGAATGGAAATGCACTTCAATGCTACCCAAATATCAAACGATTTTACTAACAAAAACTTCAATATGCTTGGTAAAGATTACCTTTTCTTAGAAACTAAAAAGTATTTAACCGAGATAAAATCCATGTTGTCAATTTTTAAGTGTATTGATTAGGCTGATTCAAATTTTACTAGTTGTACTCTCCTTTAATTGCTATGGCCAAGGATTTGAAGGTGTTATTACCTATGAAATTAAACATGAATACTTAGATTCCTCACTAGAAAATAAATTAATGCCATCAAAAATGGATTTTTATATTTCAGGAGAAATGGCAAGAGTAGACCAGCATACAAGAATAGGTATTCAAAGTACGTTAATTGACACGCTCACTAAAAAGCACATGCTTTTGATTCAACTAATGGACAAGAAATTTGGCATTGTTATTAATGAAGATCCTAACGGGATTGAAAAAATATCTTATTCTCAAAACAAAAAGAAAATTTTAGACTTTAATTGTTTCAAAGCCATTATAAATGAAGAAAACTCAACTTCAACTATTTATTATACAAAACAGATCAGCAAGTCTTACAACAATAACTTTAAAAATCTAAACGGTTTTCCGCTTTATTATGAAATAATTTCTCCAAAATTCATCTCCTCCTACATCGCTACTGAAATTAATGACACCATTGTTGATCCAATACTGTTTGAAATTGATAAAAACACATCTATTTATACCATGAAGGAATTTCAAGAATTAATGACTCAATAATTCCTAACAAAGAGTCGTTAAGAATACATTTGGTTTAGATGTATTAAGAATTCTGTTTAGTTTAATTTTGGTTATATAAACAAGATGAACTCAAAAAATCAATATAAAAATTTTCAGTTTAATACAAAAAAAAAGAAAAATAGTAAAGATTATTTTTCAGGTATTAAGTCTTTTTTCTCAGATGAAAGATTCCATAAAACTTCTGGATTATTCTTATTGTTACTTTCTACCTACTTATTCTTTGCATTTACCTCTTACCTATTTACGTGGAAATACGATCTAAGTATCATTGATGGTAAATCTCTTAGTTTTGTATTTAACGGGGATGAAAGTCAAATTCATAATTGGCTTGGTAAATTCGGAGCTTATACTGCTCACAAATTCATGAAAATTTGGTACGGTATTTCATCTTATATTTTTGCTTTTATTTTATTTATTATTGGTTTTAAAGCTTTATTTAAACACGAATTACTCCCAATAGTAAAAACATTAAAAGTAAGTTTTATAACTTTAGTTTGGACATGTATGTTTCTAGGATTCGTATTCCAATCCTCTAATTTGGATTTCATGAGCGGATTATATGGACGAATAATAAATAATTGGCTGGTTGGCGTTCTTGGACAAATTGGAACAGGTGTATTTATTTTTTTCTTCGCTACAACAGCTGTGATTTTATTATTCAACCCTTCACTAAGTTGGCTTGTTAATTTTTTTAATAAGATCTCCAAAAAGTTTTTTGAAAAGAAAGTTGATGATAACGGATTTTCAAATGTTTTTGAAAAAACTGAAACTGCTACAATTGAAAATATAGACGTCAATGAAGTCGTTCTAAAGCAAGAAGATCCAAATATTAAAAATGAAACTGAAGATCCTCTTACAAGTGAGTTGGAAATTAACATACCAAATAATGATCCAGTAGCTAAAAAAGAACCTGAAACTGAAGTTGAGAGTGAAGTAGACTTAGCTGTACAGGTCGGAGCCTCTGAAACTGAACTTTCAAAAAAAGATATAGATAGTAAAGTAAAAGAATTTGGACCGTACGATCCTAAATTAGACTTATCTGACTATAAACTTCCAAATATTGATTTAATGGAAGAACACGGAAGTGGGAATATATCGGTTGACAAAGATGAACTCGAAGCCAATAAAAACAAAATTATTGAAACTCTTCTCAACTATAAGATAAACATCTCTAAAATAAAAGCTACTATAGGTCCAACAGTGACTTTATATGAAATAATTCCTGCTCCTGGAGTCCGTATTTCTAAAATAAAAAATCTTGAGGATGATATTGCTCTAAGTTTAGCTGCCCTAGGAATAAGAATTATTGCTCCAATGCCAGGAAAAGGAACTGTAGGTATTGAAGTTCCCAATTCAAAACCAGAAATAGTTGCAATGAAGTCCCTTATTGCATCTGATAAATTCCAAAACTCTACTATGGAATTACCTATTGCATTAGGTAAAACCATATCTAATGAATCTTTAATTACCGACCTAACACGTATGCCTCACCTGCTCATGGCTGGAGCTACTGGACAAGGGAAATCTGTAGGACTTAATGCCATATTAGTTTCAATTCTTTATAAGAAACACCCTTCTCAAGTAAAATTTGTTCTTATAGATCCCAAAAAAGTAGAACTTACTATTTATAATAAAATTGAACGACATTTCTTAGCCAAACTTCCAGATGAGGAAGAAGCTATAATAACAGACACTACCAAAGTAGTCAATACATTAAACAGTTTATGTGTTGAAATGGAAGCAAGATATGAGCTTTTAAAAGAAGCTATGGTGAGAACCATAAAAGAATATAATCACAAGTTTATACAAAGAAAACTTAATCCAGAAAAAGGTCATAAATACATGCCTTATATAGTTCTTGTTATTGATGAATTTGCAGATCTTATAATGACTGCAGGAAAAGAAGTAGAAACACCCGTGGCAAGAATAGCCCAATTAGCAAGAGCAGTTGGTATTCATCTAATAATTGCTACGCAAAGACCATCAGTTAACGTCATTACTGGAACAATTAAGGCAAATTTCCCTGCAAGAATTGCTTTTAGAGTTACTTCTAAAATAGATTCAAGAACAATTTTAGATGCAGGTGGTGCAGATCAATTAATAGGTCGAGGAGATATGCTATTTTCACCCGGAAATGAATTAATAAGATTGCAATGTGGATTTGTTGATACTCCAGAGGTAGATAAAATTGCTGATTTTATTGGAACACAAAGAGGTTATCCAAATGCTTTCTTACTTCCTGAATATATTGATGAAGCTAGTGAGTTAAAAGAACTCGATGATGATTTAGATAGCTTATTTGAAGATGCTGCTGAAGTTATCGTTAACCATCAACAAGGATCGGCCTCACTGCTTCAGAGAAAATTAAAACTTGGATATAATAGAGCTGGTAGAATAGTGGACCAATTAGAAGCAACTGGTTTACTAGGACCGCATAGAGGAAGTAAAGCTAGAGAAGTACTTATACCCGATGTTTTAGCTTTGGAACAGTTTTTGAGTAATCTTAGAGAAAAAGGGAAATTATGAATTTAAAAAAAGGAACTTGCTTAATAATTTTATTAATTAATTTTTTAACATTATCAGTGTTTGCTCAAGTAGACTCTGATCAAGAAAAGTGTAAAAATATATTGCAAAAAATAAGTAATTCAATAGAAAATAATACTTCTACTAAATTCAATTTTAAACTAGAAATTATAAGTGAAGATTTTAATGAAAGTCAAAATGGTTATGCACTAATACAAGAAGGGAAGTTTTACTATAAAACTAATGAAAGAGAAGTTATTTCTGATGGTGTAAACGTTTGGACTTATATAATTGAAGACAACGAGTGTTACATCGACCTTTTAGAAGATTTAGACAACACTATTAACCCTAGTGAAGTATTCAGTATTTGGGAAGACGGATTTAAATTTAAGTACATTAGTAATGAGAAATTAAATAACGATTTATTACATAAAATTAAATTGTTCCCATCCAACCCTAGTGAAAGTAATTACCATACAGTAATAATGGAGGTAAATGAAACTAAAAAAACCATTAAAGAAGCATCCATTAAAACAAAAGATGGAGTGACCATTAAAATAAACATCAATTCACTTGCTGCAAATTCTAAGATACTTCCCAATCAGTTTTTATGGCAAAAAAGTAAATATGTTGATGTAGACGAAATTGACAATCGTTAATTAAGTAGTTCAAGAGCGTTATTTAATGCAGCCTTTCCTGTTTTATCACCCCCTAGCATTTTTGCCAATACTTGAATCCTATCTTTTTTAATTAAATAATTTATATCAGATACCATTTCTCCAGATATATTGGTTTTATTTACGTTTAAGTGGTGATTTGCAATAGCTGCAACTTGAGGCAAGTGAGTTATATTTATTACTTGTGTATTTGTAGAGATCTCTTTTAGCAACTTACCTACTTCAGAAGCAACTTTACCACTTATTCCTGAATCAATTTCGTCAAATATCAGCGTGGGGATACTGTTGTAGGAAGAAGTGATGTATTTCATTGCAAGAGCGACTCTTGACAACTCGCCACCAGATGAAAATTTATGCAATGGATAAAAGTTATTCGTATTATTTACGGCAATTAGTAAATCAATATCATCGGTTCCGTTGAAGGTAATATCGTTATTATGAAGTAAATTAATTTTAAAATCGGCATGATCCATTGATAATTTACTTAAAATAGAATTAATCTCTTCTTCAATTTGAGGGATTTGTTTTAATCTGATTGAAAAAAGTTTTTCTCCTAACTCATGACACTTAAACTCATTATTTTTGACATCTTTATTCGCTGCATTTAAATCTTTATCTAAGTCCTCAAATTCAGATAATTCTTTATTAATTAACTTCTTTTTAACTAACAAAGAGTTCAAGTCTACAGCATTAAACTTTTTCAACAGGTAGTTAATTTTCCTAAGTAATTCATCTAATTCTTGAAGTTTATCTTGATTTGGAGAGGTTAATTTAAATTGAGAATTTAACTCTTGAAAAATATCTTCTAATTCAATCTTAACCGAGTTAATTCTATCATTTAATGAAGTAAAGCTACTTACATGAGCTAAAAAATCTGAGCCATGATTTTTCAAATCTTCCAATAACTTTAAAATACCGTTATTATTATAATAAACGTCATTAATTTTACTTAATATAGAATTTATTTCTTCTTGATTTGAAGCTATTTTAAATTCATCTTCAATTGTCTGCTCGTCCCAATTTTCTATATCGTAGTTAGACAACTCATCCATTTGAAATTTAAGAAAGTCTTTTTTTTCATTCAGAATACTGACTCTTTTTTTGAGCAATGTTTGTTTATTAAGAGATTGCTTGTATTTGTGATAAGCATTTTTATAATCAGATAAAATAGGTTCTTGATTTATAAAACTATCTATAAAATCGTATTTAAAAGTTAACGAACCCATTTTATGAACTAAATGTTGCCCATTAATCTCAATAATATATTGACTCATAATTTTCAGTTGCTCAATTTTGACCGGTGAATCGTTGATAAACGACCTTGAACTACCATTTTTTCTAATTTCTCTACGAATGATTAAATCCTCATTAACCTCTAGATCCATACTTACTAACTGCTTAAGTACTTGTTCGTTTTGAGAAAACACACCCTCAACTACACATTTTTTATTAGAATCCTTAAGTACTTTATTAGAGGTTCTAGAACCTAGAAGTAATTCAATTGCACCAAAGATAATTGACTTTCCAGCACCAGTTTCACCTGTAATTACTGTAAAATCAGTTTTAAAGTCAATATGAGAACTTGAGATTAATGCATAATTAGAAATGCTTAGTTTTTGAAGCATTTACTTAACGATTTGAATTTCTACTCTTCTGTTAGCACTATCTGAGACATCATCAATATTTTCAGCAATTGGAAGACTTTCACCCTTTCCAATTGTGTGAATTCTTTTATAATTAATTCCTCTGTTAGTTATGTAAGTCTTTACAGACTGTGATCTTAGTGACGATAAGATTTGATTGTATCTAACAGAACCCTTGCTGTCAGTATGGCCTATAGAATTTATGGTCCAAGTTGGATTATCTTTTAAATCTTTAATTAATTGATCTAATTTGGATTTTTCGTGATTAGAAATATTTGAACTTTCTGTCTTAAAATAAACATTGTCATAAAATGTGATGTGTTTTTCTTTATTAGTAACAGCCACAATAGAGGTGTCTGGAGTATTTTCTATAAGAGTAATAGAATTATCAAACCCTGTTTCTACACTAGATTTTTTTTGAGGCTCAAAAATTTGTAATGTGCTCTCATTATTTTTAGACAGTTGGCTTAAATCTTCGCTATTAACAATTGAACCTGCAACCTCAAACCCTTTTGAGATAACAATCTCTTTATCTTTGATTTCTACAATCTTAGTGTATTCATGAATACCGAATTCGTCTTCTGGAACTCTTATAGTGTCATAAGCAATCATGTCATCAAATTTAAATTCTATGTTATAATTATGACCAGCCTGTAAAACAAATACAAAATGTCCTGTAGAATCATTAGGATGATAATTTTTATAATTTGAAAAAGATTTTTCATTTATTACAGACACTGTCAAGTCTTTTAATACGACTTCATTTTGACTTTTAACAACCCCTTTGTAAACAGATAAATGTGATTCTTCTTCGTCTAAAAGACTTAATTCGTATATATCATATTCTCCTTTACCTGTCTCTCTGTAAGACGAGAAAAAAGCATGATTACCACTGACAGAGGGCGTGAAAAACAGATCGTCACCTACTGTATTAATCGGATAACCCATATTTACTGGTGAAGACCAAGTTAAATTTTCATTTAATGTTGATTTAAAGATATCAAAACCACCCATTGATTTATGACCAATAGATGAGAAATAAATTGTTTTTCCATCTGGGTGTAAATAAGGAGACTCTTCATCGTATTCGGTATTAATTGGTTCTCCTAAATTTATAGGCTCTGTCCAATTCCCGTTCGGTAGTTTTTTTACCATCCAAATATCTCTCCCTCCATATCCTCCTTCTCGATCGCTTACAAAAAATAAAATATTTTCATAAAGGTCTAAAGTTGCAGCTGTTTCCCAATAATCAGAGTTGATATTATTTCCTAAAAATTGAGGTTTTGCCCAGCTGTAACCATTATGAAAAGATTCATAAACACCTCTCCCTATTGGTCCAATTTTAGAATCATTATTTACTTTTGAGGTGAAAATATGTTCACCATCAGCAGACAAATACAAAGCTGAAGAACTTTTGTCAATATTTAGATCACCGATTGCAAGTGACGGCTTAGACCAGATATTATTCTTCTTTTCAGAATAGTAAATATCTTCGTAGTAATTACCCTGGTCATCTTTTATCTCTGAAGAGCCACCAGGTCTTTTAGATGTGAAGTATAAAATATTGTCTTCTGCATTTACTAATGGCCTATATTCAGAAAACTTAGTGTTTAGAACATCGACGGGTTTCACTTTGATATTAATTGGATTATCAATAAGATCTAAAGCAAATTTTGACCTTCTAATCTTTCTTTTATTCATCATCTTAGACTCAACATCCGTTTCAAAAATAAATTTTTCAAAAAACTCATACTTTTCAATAGCTTTTTCAAACTCATAATTCATGTGATAAGCATTTCCTAAAAGTTCTATTACGTCTAGGGGAGCCTTTTTTTCCTTATGATTAGACATTCTGTAGGTTACAGTCAAATTCTCCATGGCCTTTTCGTAATAAGGTATTGCCTCCTTCTCTTTGTGAGGGATGTTCATTAAACAATTACCAATTGTAAAACAAGTATTGGCATTGCTAGAATCTAACTGATACATCTCATTTAAAATTGGAAGTGCAGCTTGAAAATCGTATACTTCAAGAAAGTTCAAAGCTTCATAATACAATTTCTTAAATGACTGAGCATTTAAATTGATACTAAATAAAAGTGTTAAAATTGATACAAAAAATTTAGTTCTCATGATTGGTTTTTTAATTTACTTTTTAAGGCTGAAGGACAATTTACAGGTTTTTTAGTTTGTTTGTCTACAAATACTAAAGTAGTACTTCCAAAATTAAGTAATTTATCTTCTTCGTTATGGGTTTTATAATCAAATTTGATCTTAAATTCTGTAATTTCTTTTATTGCGCAATTAATTGATAATTGTTCATCGTACAAAGCTGGTAATATGTATTTAATATTATATTCAGAAACTGGTAATAATATTCCACTATTTTCTAAATCTTTATAGCTTACTCCCAAAGACCTTAAGGTTTCTACTCTAGCTACTTCAAAATATTGAGCATAATTACCATAATAACAATAACCCATTTGATCTGTTTCAGCATATCTAACTCTTATATTTACAGTAAATTGATACATTATTAATAAGTTTGTTAGATGGATAAAAATTCTAGAATTAAATACTTAGGTATTTCCATAATATTAGCTATACTTCTTTTCTCCTGTAAAGGTTACAAAATTGTTACCGTAAAATCTTTAAATATAAATGCTGAAAATAAAATTGAAGAATATAATTTCAATGAATTAAACTTAGATGCATACAGAGATTCGATTGCAAAAGAAATGGATGAAATAATTAACCATTCTGATGTTATAATGAATGTTGGTTGTCCGGAGGGTTTGTTAGGGAATTTTATCACTGATCTTTCTCAAGCGTATGTGAAAAGAGAGGTGAAAAACACCAAATACACTCCAGATTTTTGTGTTTTAAATAATGGTGGTTTTAGAAATTCTTTAAATAAAGGTCCCATACGAATTAGAGATATTTTCGAGATTATGCCCTTTGACAACTATCTAGTAATATTAGAGATTGAAGGCGATATTATGCTTAAGCTTCTAAATTATATTCAAGAAAAATCGTTCTCCAGTCACCAACGAAAATCTGGTGTTCCTCTTAGTGGAATGAGAATTAAATTAACCGGAAATAAAATAAATAGATGTTTTATAAACACCAAAGAATTTAATCCAAAAACTAAATATAAAATTCTTACCACTAACTACCTTGCAAACGGAGGAGATGGCATGAGCTTTTTAAAAGATTGCCAAATTCTTTTCAATACAAAATTACTTCTAAGAGACATAATTATAAGCTATGTTAGAGAAATAGGTGATGATAATATTAATGTAAATGCACAACTTGATGGAAGAATCCAAATTAACCAATAGAAGAGATTTCACAAAAAAGATAATTTTTGCTGGGTTAAGTATTCCACTATTAAACAGTTTTAGCTTTATAAAAAATGGAAATAAAAAATTAACTATTCTTCATACGAATGATATACATAGCCATATTGATTCCTTCCCATCAAATCATTCTAGATATTCTGGATTGGGAGGCTTGAGGAGAATCGCTAGCATGGTAAAAAAAATTAAATCTTCTCAAAAGAACGTTATTCTTCTTGACGCTGGAGATATTTTTCAGGGAACTCCGTATTTTAATAAATATAAGGGCAGTTTAGAGTTTAAAATCATGAGTGAAATGGGTTATGCTGCATCAACTATGGGGAATCACGATTTTGATAATGGGATAGATGGATTTAAAAACGTAATTCATCATGCAAATTTTCCTTTTTTATGTTCCAACTATGATTTTTCAGAAACTGTTTTAAATGGTAAAACTCAAAAATTTTTAATTAAGGAAATCAACAATATTAAAATTGGAATTTTTGGTATTGGTATAAAATTAGATGGGTTGGTTTCTATTTCAAGTTTTAAAAAAACAAAATACCTAGATCCTTTAAAAACAGCTAACTATTGGGCTCAAGAACTGAAATCTAAACATCAATGTAATTTGGTTATTTGCCTAAGTCATCTTGGATATAATTATGAATCTGATCAAATTTCAGACTTAAAACTCGCTAAAGCTTCTAAAAATATAGATGTAATTATAGGTGGTCACACCCATACATTCCTAGATAAAGCTCAGAATATTAATAACTCTGAAAACAAAAACGTAATTGTCAACCAAGCTGGCTGGGGTGCCTTAGCCTTGGGGAGAATTGATATTGAATTTTCAAAGAAAAATAAAATAGTTAATGAGCTATCTATGAATAAGAATTTCAAAAAAAATTATGCCAAAATTTAATTTTTTTACCAAATTAAATATTTTTAAAAAACAATAGCAAATAAGTTTTTTTTTTAACTTTTTTATTAAATATTTGTTAAGTGTTTTTAACAAAACATATTTAATTATCGACCTACCTCAATAGGCTGTTTTTAAATCGTAAATTTTTAACATAATAATTTTAAATAAATGAGTAAAACATTCGAATCAACTTGGAAAAATTGCCTTGATGTAATTAAAGACAATGTATCTATTCAAGCTTACAAAACATGGTTCGAACCTATTAAGGCTGTTAAACTAAAGAGTAAGGTCTTAACCATTCAAGTTCCTTCACAATTCTTTTACGAATGGCTTGAAGAACATTATGTTGATTTACTTAAAAAAATAATAAGAAAAGAAATAGGCTCCGATGCAAAATTAGAATATAGCATTGTTATGGAAAACAATAGTGGAAATAAGAATCCTTATACTATTAAAATACCAACTACTGACAATAATGTTTTAAAAAATCCTCAGGTAAGCATGCCTTTAGATATTGGTAACAAAACTATCAGAAACCCATTTGTAATTCCTGGACTTAGAAAAGTAAATGTTGACTCTAATCTTAATCCTAATTATTCATTTGAAAATTTTATTGAAGGAGACTGCAACAGACTTGCAAGATCAGCTGGTTTTGCAGTAGCCGAGAAACCAGGTGGAACTGCTTTCAATCCACTGTTAATTTATGGTGGTGTTGGTTTAGGAAAAACACATTTAGGCCATGCCATTGGAATATCAATTAAAGATCAATTCCCAAACAAAACTGTTCTTTATGTTTCTTCAGAAAAGTTCACGCATCAGTTCATAGATTCAGTAAAAAATAATTCCACTAATGATTTCATTCATTTTTATCAAATGATTGATGTTCTTATCATTGATGATGTTCAGTTTTTTGCTGGAAAAGAAAAAACTCAAGATGTTTTCTTCCATATTTTCAATCATCTTCACCAAACTGGAAAACAATTGGTATTAACTTCCGATAAAGCACCTGTTGAAATGCAAGGGATGGAACAAAGGTTGTTATCACGATTTAAATGGGGTCTATCAGCAGATCTTCAAATGGCTGACCTCGAGACAAGAATTGCTATTTTAAATAAAAAAATGTATGCAGATGGAATAGAACTACCATCGGAGGTTGTTGAATATCTCGCCTACAGCATTTCCAACAATATTAGAGAATTAGAAGGCGCTCTTATTTCTTTAATTGCTCAGTCTTCTCTAAACAAGAAATCTATAACGTTAGATCTTGCCAAACAAATGATTGACAAGTTTGTTAAAAATACCGCAAGAGAAGTTTCCATTGAATACATTCAAAAGGTAGTTTGCGATTACTTTGACCTACCTATAGAGTTGATGAAATCTAAAACTAGGAAAAGAGAAGTCGTTCAAGCTCGTCAAATCGCCATGTATTTCTCTAAAAAAATGACTAAATCATCATTAGCTAATATTGGTATGCATTGTGGTGGAAAAGATCATGCGACAGTATTACACGCATGCAGAACGGTAAATAATTTAGCTGAAACTGATAAACATTTCAGAACCTACTTAGTTGATCTAGAAAAGAAACTTAGCGTTCAATAAATCATAGATAAATGTACAAGGTTCTCATGGTATGCTTGGGAAACATTTGCAGATCTCCATTAGCTCAAGGAATTTTAGAGGATTTAGCAAAAAAGAGAGGTTTATCAATAAAAGTGGATTCAGCTGGTACTGGAAGCTGGCACATTGGTTCATCACCAGATCAAAGAAGCATTGAAGTAGCTAAAAATCATAATATTGATATAAGCACTCAAAAAGCTAGACAATTTAATACCAAAGACTTTAAATATTTTGATAAAATTTATGTGATGGACACCATGAATTACAGTAATATTATAAGACTTTGCTCCAATAAAATTGAATGCGAAAAAGTGGAATTAATTCTAAAAGCTACTGACCCAGAAGAACGATTATCTGTACCAGACCCTTACTATGACAATGATGGCTTTGAAAATGTATACAAGCTATTGAAATCTGCTTGTGACGAAATAATTAAAAAAACTCCTACAAATGGGAAGAGGTAAATTATATTTAATACCTGTACCTATACATGCTGAAGCCGATTTTAGCCCAGGGCTGATCCCCCACTATTTAGTTGACATAGTAAATAAATTAAATGTATTTGCAGTAGAAAATATTAGAACTAGCAGAAGGTTTTTAAGGAAAATAAATCCTGAGTACAATATTGATAACACACAATTTGAATTAATTAATAAAAAATCTAAAGAAGCAGATTATTATAAAATTCTTGAATTGATACTGGAGGGAAATGATGTAGGAGTCATGAGTGAATCTGGATGCCCAGGAATTGCAGATCCTGGTCAAAAATTATGTGCTATTTGTCATGAAAATAAAATAATAATAAAGCCACTCATAGGTCCTTCATCCATTTTATTAGGTCTTATGGCAAGTGGTCTCAATGGTCAAAAATTTCAATTTCACGGATATTTACCAATCGAAAAAAATGAAAGAATTACGGCTATTAAAAAATTAAAAGAAAATACTGGTTCTCATATATTTATAGAGACACCTTACCGGAACCAAAAAGTATTTTTAGATATCGTAAATAATATATATCCAGAAAGTAGAAAATTATGTGTTGCAACAGATATCACAGGGTCGAATGAGAAAATTTTCACCAAAAAAATATTCCATCTAAAAAAAGACAATATTATTCTTAAAAAGCACCCAACAATTTTTATTATTTCTTAAAACTCAATGAATTCTTAAATTTACTTTTAAAGGGCAATAAGGAGGAATTTTATTAACATAGGAACCCCTTTCTTTAAACATGAATTTTGATGGAATTATCGCAAAAATGGAGTCTCCTCTATTAAAGGTGTTAATTAGTATTTTAAACCCATCTAAAAGCTGACCATCTGTATTAGCTTCGTAATATTCTGGTTCAAAATTTGGGGTTTGGTAAATCTCTCTTCCCATAATGTCACATAGAGAATAGTACAATCCAATACTGCTATCTAAAGAATCGTTAATAATGGAAAAAGAATCGTCTGAATCTAGTTTAACTGCGTAAATATCATTTATTTTAGAGATATTTAAAAAATTAGAATCCCAAAAAGCTCTTTCTTTTTTAAGCAGATGTATTTCATTTTCAATTGCTAAATTTTGAAGATTTCTTATGTATTCAATTTGTTCTTGTCTGTTATTATAAACTAATAATTTGAGATGAACTTGAAGAGAGGAATAAAAAAGGGGGGTAAATAATTTAGTGTTTACACCAAAAAAACTTTCAAAAAAAACTTTAGAAGACATTTGAAAAGAGACACTATCCCCCTCATACAAATTCAATAAAATTTCGTTCATTGGAGACTGGGAAATTGAAGAATCATAATAAAAAGATGAAATACCACCAAGATCGTTATTTGATGATGAAAAAACACAATTACCACTACTATCTAAAGCTAAAATTTTAAGATTTACAATTTTACTAGTTCTATCAATAATTTTTTCTTCAGACAAAATATGGAAGTAAAGTTCAAAACCATTTTTTGTAGTAATTATAGACTTTTTAGAGTTGTTGCAAGAAAGTAAAACAACAATAAAAATTAAGAAATAAAAGAATTTATTCATTAACGTCAAGAATTTTAATAAAGTACAAAACCGTTGAAAGGGGGGGTATTTTTTTAGAGTCTCCGGTTAAACCATGTGCAATATGATGTGGTAGGATAACTAAAGCACTATCCCCTTTGCTTAACATTGAGACTACTTCATTAATACCAGATTCAATTAAGGATTTCTCAACTTTAAATTTTGCCAATCCATTAGAATCAGAATGATAACATTTGGTCTGCTTGGAATCCATTAATCTTACATCGTATGACATGGTAACTTCGCTTCCAACATTAGGTTTTATAGTACTATTTTCTGATTGAATAATTTGATATCTCATTCCAGATTTAGAAACAATCATATTCCATCCGTGTCTTAGACAATATTGATCAATTTTAAAAATTTCATCTTTGACCCATAGCTTATTCATCTCAATAGACTTAAACTTATCTATTTTTTGAATTTTTGATTGATTAAAATTTGATTGCCTCTCTTGAGATTTACCGCAGGAAAAAAATAAAAAAAGGAGTAATAGATAAACTAATCTGAACAAAATACTTTAAAATTTTCTATTAATTCTGAGACTGCTTCTTGCATATTTTTTCTTTCTATAGCAGCTCCAGCTGCTCTTTCATGACCACCACCACCATAGTAATTTGCTGAAAACTCATTAACTTTTAAGATTCCTTTGGACCTAAAGGACATTTTAATAAGATCTTTATCTTCTCTTAAGAAAAAAGCATTTTCAATACCCTCGATGGATAAACAATAATTAACAAAACCTTCGGAATCACCTTTTTTGAAGTTAAATTTACTTAACTCATCTTCGGTCAAAGATAAATATGCAAGTTGCAACGACTTTTCAATTTTTATATTTTGTAAGGCATACCCTAACAAATTAATTTTTGAAACAGAATTTTGGTCAAAAATCCTAGTATGAATCGCTACATGATTTAGACCTATATCTTTAAGAGAAGCAGCTATCAAATGGGTTTTTGAAGATACTGAAGCATATTTAAAAGAACCTGTATCGGTAAGTATTCCTGTATAAAGTGCCTCTGAAATAGGCAAATCAATCAAACTTAGATGGTTATTGTTTTTAATGAAATCATAAACGATTTCAGCTGTGGAGCAAGCATTTTGATTTATAATTTCTACATCACCAAAATTCTCTGGATTTGTATGGTGATCAAATACTACCACATGTTTATCGTCAACATTAGAAATCAGGTTTTTCAAATCATGACCTACTCTTGACCTGTGATTAAAATCTAAGCAAAAAATCAAGTCCGATTGTTGAAATAATTCAGTTACTTCTTCTAATTTTTCAGAAGCAACTAAGGAATTTTCTAGTCCTGTCATCCATGAAAGGAAATGGGGATAGGGATCTGGGAAAATTATTTTATTGGAGATTCCAATTTTAGATAAATAAAGACTTAAAGAAACAGATGAACCTACTGAATCACCATCAGGACCCTTATGAGAAAAAATAAGAGCAAATTTTTTGGTTTTAATTAAATCTAACATAAAACCTCAGAGAATTTATTTACGAGTAAAATTTATCTGTTAAAACCAGAAACAACTCCAGGTTGGTGTTCAATTAATAAACCAACACAAGCATAGCTACTTCCAGACATTCCTGCAGACATTTCTCCGCCCTCAGATTCAGGAACATATACTTTAACTTTAAGTTTTCTTGTTTGGTTCGATTGAAAAACAAACTCTTGGCTCATTTCATCCTTAGAGTTGTCATACCTTACTACTTCGTTTTTTTCATAAACTCTTTTCCTTGTCGTTTTGGTTTGCTCTACACCGTCTTCATCCAGAAACTTTTGTGTTGTTTCTTTCCAAACTCCTTTAGTAACGTCTTCAGCAATTTTAAATTGAAATTGCCCAAGAAGTTCCGGATTAGAAGGAGAACAAACTGATATTCTGTACTCCATGTTTTTGTAGACAATTATTTGAACGACAGAGGTATCTCCCTGTTCAAAAGCTCCACTTAAACTTTGCATATTTCTTGTAAAACCCATCTTTTTTTTGGTCTCACAGAAACTAACAGTATTGTAGCATTCTCTTTGACTTTGTGCTTTATGAATCATTGGTGCCGTTGTTAGTACAGCAACTATAGTTAAAAGTTTAAATCTTATCATTTTAATTTTATTAAATATTAAATGCCTTCAGTAATGGAGGTTCTTAAGTCTAGAACTATACTTTTTAGTTCATTAAATTGTTGTTCAGTAATAGAAGAAGAAGATCCACCTCCAAAAATCATTACTCCATCTTCAGATTCCGATGAAGTGAAATCAGCAGCTTCTGTTTCTTCTGTAGAATTAGAATTAAATACTTCTTCAATTGCAGCTAGCTCACCAACAATTTCTGAAAGTTGATCATTTTGGATTGACGAAGTAAATACTAATAAATTATCAAGAGTTAGCTTCTGGTCAGCAATTCTTTGACAAACTTCGGAACTTTCGTTGTACGGTTCTAAGTTTAAAATGATGTTTAAACCTTCTATCCATCCTCCAACTACTATCATTCCTAAAACATCTCTTCTATCATTTTCCTCAAGGTAAGAATAGGCATTGTAATACGTCTCGTTAGATAAGTAAAATAAAGAATCGGGATTGGAATTTTCAAGATTTGTCTGCAGTCTTTTTAATATAACTTCATCGACAGCATTTTCGATTTCTAAATCTTTGGACAAACCTCTTACAGTTTCAAAAAAACTAGCCGCATCATCCATTTGACCTAAACTTGTAACATAGGCTAAGTCAGCTGTATAAACACCGAAATTTAAGGCCTTAGAGGCTTTTGTTTGATATTTTGAAGCGTTAGAAACATCGTTCAAATTTTCTCTATTATAAGATACTTTAGAGTTTTTTAAAACTGCAAATAATTCATTTGGCGTAGGGACTTGATAGAACATATTGTCATCTGGAGTTGATGAAACTTCTGGCGAAACGGTTTCTTCGCTTGGAATTGTACCTTCACTTGGAGTTGCACCTTCACTTGGACCTGAACATGAGTAAAGGCTGAAAGCAAAAGCAATGATAAAAAAATGGATATTTGATATTTTCATTTGGATAATTTTTATGCTAAGAAACTGAATTTGTTTTAAGGTACAAAATAATTAATTGTCTAATTCAATTATTTATTAGTTTTTCTAGACCTGAAACATGATCTTTAAATGCATTTTTACCAATCTCTGTAATTCTGTAAGTTGTTAAAGGTTTTTTACCTATAAATTGTTTTTTAATTTCTAAAAAATTGATTTTTTCAAGAGCTTGTATATGGCTAGCTAAATTTCCATCGGTTAAATCTAATAAATTCTTAACCTCTTTGTAACTAATCCATTCGTTTACAGAAAGAATGGACATTAAACCAAGTCTAACTCTCGAATCAAAAGCTTTATTTAGGAGATTAAATCCCTCCATTTATTTTTTGTCGTATTTAAAGTGAATAAAAAATCCAAATACTATATGACCAACTCCGAAACCTATCATCCAAAACAATAGACCAGAACCCATAAAATATGAGGCTGTAATTCCTAGTAAAAGTTCAAAATATCCAAGATATTCTAATTCTAAATAACTTGATTTACTTGCACTAACCAGTCCAAGTCCATAAAAAATTAGAGTAGCTGGAGCCACTAAGCCGTACATATTATGAGATAATAAAAACAAACAAAAAATTCCACCTGAAAAAACTGGAATAAATAAAGATTTTAAAGTTCTTGAAAAAGAAGAGTTAAATAATACTATTCCGTGTTTTCCTGACTTAATTCTTGCAGTTAAATAAAGGACAATCAAAGAAGATATTAATATTAAGGAAGCGATAATAACTAAAAGTTTAATTTTATTTGTAATAGTATCTGGACTTCCTGTTTGATTAATTAGTTCTGCATAAGAAATATGCTTTTCACTAATTGAGATCCCAATGTCAAAATACACAAAGGAAGCACCTAACAAGGCTAAACAACCCGTAAATAAAACTCCATAGCCAGATAAGTTTGAAAACTTAGTGGATTTTTCCATTAACGTTTTAATTAAGCTAATGTCTTTTTTGTGTTTTAAATTTTCCATATCTAAATTATTCACTTTGAATTTCAAAGTTAATAAATTAATTATAGATTTTATTTAACTAAATTGCTAATTGACTTAAGAAACAGACAATCAAAGACAAATAAAAATCCACCTTGAGTTATTAATGAATTTCCAAAGCCTGTATATTGATGACTTTTTAGAGGATCATTTGGTGCTACTTTTTTTAAAATTAATCCAGCCAGTAAATAAGAAATATCCAGACCCATATTTATAAATAATGTTTTTTTCAATTTTATAATCGAATTGGTAACTTCCTTATTATTCCAGCTCTTATTTTTTAGAGTTTTAGACCTAAAGGTTCCCACGATACAAATACCACCATTAACTAAATTCCAATTAAAATTCATTTTATTAAAGTATTCTGCGCTGGAGTTAGCCCCTCCTCTATTTTTAATATGATTTAAATAAATAGGACTTACTATTAAATTTAATGTAGACCAACCTCCTAAAATCTTAAGTGCATTTGACTGATTGTTTTGGAATTTTTCCCTAAGAAAGATTGAATCTTGAGAAATTAATATAATAGAAGAGCAAATTAAAAATAAAGATATTAGGAACCTCATTTTTAATTTTGAAACATCGAAATAACTTGTTTTAGCTTTGATTTTAATTTTCTCCTATCTACAATAAAATCTAGAAAACCTTTACTTAATAAAAATTCACTTGTTTGAAATCCTTCTGGGAGATCTTTACCAATAGTTTCTTTTATTACTCTTGGACCAGCAAAACCAATTAAGGCACCTGGCTCGGCAATATTAATATCTCCAAGCATTGCAAATGATGCAGTGACACCTCCAGTTGTAGGATCTGTTAAAAAAGATATGTATGGTAACTTAGCCATCGAAAGTTGCGTTAGTTTTGCTGTTACTTTACCCATTTGCATTAAAGATATTCCAGCTTCCATCATTCTTGCTCCTCCAGACTTTGATATTAATAAAAATGGACATTTATTTTTTATTGCTAATTCTATAGCACGAGCAATTTTCTCACCCATTACGTTCCCCATTGATCCGCCAATAAAAGAAAAATCCATACAAGCTACTACGATAGAATGACCAGAAGTCTTACCGAAAGCAGCTCTAATTGCGTCGTTTAGTCCCGTCTTTTTTTGAGTGTCTTTAATTCTATCAGCATATTTTTTTTTGTCTGAAAAATTGAGTTTATCTACAGGCTTTAGATCTTCTGCAATCAAAGTAAACTCATTGTCATCAAAAATAATTTCAAAATATTCTTTGGATCCTATTCTGACATGATATCCTTCTTTAGGAGTTACATAAAAATTATTTTTCAACTCTGTTTTCTCGATTACATCGCCTGTTGGTGTTTTATACCAAAAACCATCAGGTGTTTCTTTCTTTTCAGTACTTGGAGTAATAATTCCTTTTAGTTTCCTTTTAAACCAAGGATTTTTTGCTTCTTGACTCATTGATTTATTATAAAGTGTTGATATTATTAAGATCTTTAAACGCTTGTTTTAATCTAATCATAAAACTATTTTCTCCTTCTCTCACCCATTTTCTTGGGTCGTAATATTTTTTATTTGGAACATCTTCTCCTTCTGGATTGCCAATTTGAGCTTGTAAATATTCACTATTTTTATTAAAATAGTTTCTAATTCCGGCCATATATGCATACTGTAGGTCGGTATCAATATTCATTTTTACAACTCCATAACCAATAGCTTCTCTGATTTCATCAACGGACGAACCTGAACCACCGTGAAATACAAAGTCGATATAATTGTCTTCCAAATTAAATTTTTCAGATATGAAGTCTTGAGAATTTTTTAAAATTTTAGGAGTTAATTTCACGTTTCCAGGTTTATAAACACCGTGAACATTTCCAAAAGCCGCTGCAATTGTGAACTTATCACTTACTTTAATTAATTCTTCGTAGGCATAAGCAACTTCTTCCGGTTGAGTATATAGTTTAGAATCGTCTACATCTGAATTGTCAACACCATCTTCTTCTCCACCAGTTATACCTAATTCAATTTCTAAGGTCATTCCAATTTTGGACATTCTTTCTAAATATTTCTTGCATATAGCTATATTTTCTTTTAAAGGTTCTTCAGAAAGATCGATCATGTGAGAACTAAAAAGAGAATGGCCATTCTCGGAGTAATATTTTTCACTTGCAGTGATTAAACCATCTAACCAAGGAAGTAATTTCTTAGCACAATGATCTGTATGTAGAATTACAGGTACTCCGTAAGCTTTAGACATGGTGTGAATGTGTTTTGCACCAGCAATTGCACCAGCAATGGCAGCTTCTTGATCTGAATTATCAAGACCTTTTCCTGCATTGAAAACGGCACCTCCATTTGAAAACTGGATAATAACTGGGGAGTTTAATTCTTTTGACATTTCCAAAACACCATTAATGCTACTTGAACTTATAACATTCACGGCTGGTAATGCAAATTTTTTAGATTTAGCAAGTTTGAAAATTTCTTGAACTTGGTCTCCTGTGGCAATTCCTGGTTTAATCATATTGAATTAGATTTCTAATTATTTATCAAAATTATTATTTTAACTATTATAAAACAAAGACATTTAAGATTTTATATTTCGGATGTTTCTTTAAAAAGGATAACCGATACCTAAATTCAACTGTACAGGAAAATAGGTGTTCCATTTGTTTTGATAGTTAAATATCCAAGGAGAATTAAGTGAAGGATCTTTGATTGGAATAGCTACATCCATTCTTAAGATAAAATATTCGAAATTTAATCTGGCTCCAAAACCTCCTCCAATCGCCACATCGTTTATAAATTGATTCCATCTGAACTGGCCTTCTGGTCTAAGTGAGTCAAAACTTGACAACCAAATATTTCCAAAATCTAAGAAGAAAGCTCCTTCTAACCACCTTGAAATTGGAAATCTATATTCAAGATTACTTTCTATTTTGATGTCACCAATTTTATCAAATCTTCTTAAGGAATCGTTAAATCCACCCGGGCCTAAAGACCTGGCCCGCCAAGCACGAAGGCTATTTGACCCACCTACATAAAAACTTTTTTCAAAGGGTAAAGCTTCTATTAAATTTTTTCGTGGTTGTCCGATTCCAGAAAAAAACCTGTAAACCATTTTTGATTGATTAGCTACTGGTTGGTAAAACCTTAAATCAAAAGTTGTTTTTTGAAAATGAGCATATCTTATCCCTAAAAAATCATAGCTATTTGAAATTGGATTTTTATCCTTTTTTATTAATTCATGTAATCTAAATAAGGCACCTCCTGCAGTTTCAAAAGTAACTTTTGCATAAAAAGAATTGGTATTCAAATTTAAATTTTGATCATTGTACTCAAAAGAATACACACCACCAGCTACAACATGATCTTGAAAACTTGATGAAATGTAAATATCGTTTAATTGATCAATTTGATCTTGAAATGATTTACTGATACTTACATCAACGATACTTAACAACATTGGATTTATATGCCAAGTAATATTTTTATTTTCATGAAATACCCATCCAAATGACAACTCTTGGTTTGCTCTTTTATAGTCTGGTCTGTCTTGCACATTAAAAGCTGCGGTGAATTCTGTTAATGGATTTACATGTTTTTTTAAATTTCCAATTTTATTGATTAAAAAATACTTAGGAAGAAAATAATGTAATTCTGGACCAATTTCTCTTGTATTTAAACTATTTGAAACATTTGATTGTTCTGCATCTGTTAATAAAAGTTGTATTTCAAAACTACTTTTTAGAGACAACAATATTTTCTCACCTGCATGAAATAAATTTTTATGAGCATACTCTAAACTGCCCTGAAACCCAAACAAACGTTCATTATTAGTTCCATCCAACGAAATTGACAAATCTTGAACTTTTGTAGGCGTCAAATCTATATTGCCTTCTAGGTTGTTGTTTTTAATATCGAAACCAATATTTACATATTTAAATAATCCAAGAGAGGTCAATCTTCTGTATGTTTTTTCAACTAAACTAGAATTGTAAAAAGTGTTTTCTTTTAAGGGAATTGATTTATAAAAAACTTTGTCTTTAAAATTAACAGATTGATAATTATAAATAGACAATTGGGGAGTAATTAAACTATCTAAGACTTTATAAGAGCTGTTAAAATTATAGGGCAGAATTCTTACATTAATTTTATCAATTTTGTATTTCTGATGACTTAATTCATCTACGCCTTTAGCATTTGAAATTTTATAGTTTTGAATGCCAAGAGTCAAATCAATTTTATTAGATAATTTGCTGCTATCTAACTCAAAATAAATAAATTCCTTATCAAATAAGTAAAAGCCTCTGTCTCTTAAAAACCTATTTATCCTGTTACGTTCTTTAATTAAATTGTCAGTGTCAAAAATCTCATTACATTTTAACAATGAATTACTTTTTATGGAGTCTAAATATTTTGCAATTTCAAGGTCGTTGCAACGATAGTTAACTTGATTAATTAAAGTTGGGGATCCCACGTTAATGGAGTAAATTACATGTATCTGATTACTATTTTCTAACTTAATAACCGTATCATTAATAAAAGGTTTAAAATACCCTTTATTAAAAAGATATTTTGAAAATTGATCTTTTGTTTGTTGGGCACTTAATGAATTGTAAATAACAGGTTTTTCTCCTCTATTTTGAAGTCTTTCTCCTAAGACAAGTGAACGCTCTTTTAAACTTTTAATTTTAGATGCACTATCTAACTCTAAAAGCTTTTGATTTTTCTGATTTATTTTTTTGTTTTTGTTGTCAATTTTCAGCTGTTTTTGTCTGATTTTTTCATCAATTTTTTGTTGATCTAACAAATTATATAGGATTAAATAAAACTTAAAATTCGAAAACAAATTTCGATTAGGTTTTTGGGTTAATAGGTTATTAAATTCATCTATTGAAAAGAAGTTTTTTGGATAAGAACCGCTTAGCTCAATATCACTTTGCCTTAATAAGTACTCATCTTCTGGAACATACTTTGTAATATTGCAAGAACATAAATAAATGAAACTAAAAGAAACTAGAACAATCCTTTGAAGAAAATTATATTTATAACTATTAAACACTCTTCTATTTATCTTCACAGTACAAAAGTAATAATATGTCCATCAGCAGAACAGAATTAAAAAAATTTACTTCACTTAATAGAAAAAGTAAAAGAAAAGAACACGGTTTATTCATAGTTGAAGGTGAAAAAAATTGTTTAGAATTACTCAAAAGTAAAGTTGAAATCATCAAACTTTATGTAAGCTCAAGACTTATTGATCGTTTTCCAAATGGCACTGAATGTTCCTTAAGTTCTCTTGATAGAATTAGTCAACTTAAAAATACTAGCGAGGTAATTGCAATCTGTAAAATACCATTAAATGAAAGCTATAAAAACGATGAAAAACCAATAATTTATGTTGATTCCATAAGTGATCCAGGAAATTTAGGTAGTATTATAAGGTCTTTAGATTGGTTTGGATACAAACACATATTTTGCTCAGAGGATACTGTTGATGCTTACAACAGTAAAGTTGTTATGTCAAGTATGGGTTCCATTTTTAGAATAAACATTCACTACAGAGAATTTGAAGAATTAAGGAATGAGTTTATTGATTTTAAAGTTTTAATAACCAGTCTTGATGGCGAAAATATCAATAGCTCTGATTTAGTGAATAAGTCCATTCTAGTTATTGGGAATGAATCTAATGGAGTATCTGATAATATTAAAAAACAATCAGCAACAAAAATTAAAATTCCTGGGTATGGATTGGCAGAATCTTTAAATGCAAGTGTAGCTACAGGAATTATTCTATATGAACTATCTAAAATTACCCTTCAAAAGTAAAAGAAAAGGTCCAGACTCTTGACTTAAGAGATTGAATAGCGCTTTCGAAATTTGTTGGTGTTTCATTAATGCTTGCTGCATTGTTTTGATTTAGATACAACATATTTTTCATACCAACACCCAGCTTTAATTCTATTCCTAACTTAAAGTATTTTAAAAAAAGGTCCACTCCTCCTCCAACTTCAGCACCAAAATCTGTTTTAGATAATTTTATAACCTGATCTTGTAAACTGGCACCGTCATTGTTAACATCTATGTTTGAATTCATGTCAATTCCATATCTAAAACCAGCCAAACTATAAACAGCAAAATTGTGAATTCTATCGGTTCTAAATTTTAATAAAACTGGAAATTCAAGGTATGTTGAATTCAAAACTTTTGAATCTACAATTTCTTGATTGGAAGCATTGAAATAGGTGTATTCAATAACTCTTTCTTGGAAAGATAATGAAGGGAGAACAAAACGAATTTTAAAATTAGGATTGATATTTACAGATGTTACAACTCCCAAAGAAAAACCAGACTTGGGATTTACCAAAACTGAAGCCATGGAATCTGAACCAGGAAATGTTTTTTCTATATGAAAACCAGCTGTATTACTAGAGAGCGCAAAACCAAAGTGTAAAAATTTATCGTCAAACTGAGACAAATTATCTGACTGAGATAAAAGATTACTAAAATTTAGCAACAACAACAGATACAAAAAGGCTTTTTTAATCATCGAAAGCAAATATAATAAAACTGATTATAATCTAGCTATTTAAATGCTGAATATAAAGTAGCAATACCACCACTAAGAGTTTTTGAAGAGGATGTTTTAAATCCTACCTTTTCTAATTCATTTATAAAAGCTGTTCCTTCTGGAAATGCGTCTACAGATGCAGGTAAGTAGTGATAGGCAGATTTATCTTTAGAAATTAGAGAACCAAAAAAAGGTAATATATAAGAGGAATAAAAATTAAAAAGCTGCTTTATTGGGAAATTTTTAGGCTTGGAAAACTCTAGCACATAAATACCACCGTTTGCTTTAAGGACTCTATTAATTTCTGATAAACCTTTATTTAAGTTTTCGAAGTTTCTGACTCCAAAGCTTACCATAACAGCGTCAAAATAATCGTCTTCAAAGGGAAGGTTTTCAGAATCTCCTTGTATAAATTCAAGTTTATCTTTTAAATTTTTCTTTTTAATTTTTTTTCTACCTACTTCCAACATACCATTAGAAATATCTAATCCAATGATTTTTTTAATTTTCATCTTCTTTTCGGCAGCAAAGGCTAAATCTCCAGTTCCTGTAGCTACATCCAAAATGAAATCGGGTTTTTTTTTAGAAATTAATTTAATAGTTTTCCTTCTCCATATATGATCGATACCTAAACTCAAAAAATGATTTAAAAAATCATATTTGGCAGAAATATTGTCAAACATTTTTTCTACTTCCTCTTTTTTAGAAAGTTTTGAATCGTTGTAAGGTTTTACAATTTTTTGCATGAACGAAGGTAAATATATGGTTGTTTAGAAATCAAATGTTTATCATTTTTTTCTACACAAATTTTGTTTTGATACATCAAATAATAAACTTTTTTTTTTTAGGACTTATTATTAACTATTTTTACATGATTGCACTATTTATTAAATTAAGAAATATGAAAAAGATTAAACTATTGTTGTTTTTGCTTCCCATTATAAGTTTTGGACAAGATAATTTCAATGACTACAACCAAATAATAAAAGAAATTGAATTATCAACTGCTAAGAAAGATGATAAAAAGAAAAAGAAAGTACATAGATTAGAAATAGGTTTAAACGGAGGAGTTAATTTTGCTGAAATAGCTCAAATACCTAAGAACGGAATAGAACCACAAGATTTAAGCAATAAACTAGGTGCATTATATGGTGGAACTATTGTTTATAATTTTAATAGATTTCTTTGTATTAAAGGTGATTTTGATATTGCAAGTAAAGGATTTGAATATTCAAATGTAAATTTCATTAAAGATGATGATGCTTTTCAAACTATTAAGACTGGTGACATAAAACAAATGTTGAACTATTTTGATGTCCCTGCATTTTTTCACCTTGGATTTGGAAAAAAATTAAAATTCGATATTAATTTTGGACCATACATGGCATTTTTGTTGAAAAACAGGTCTAATCTAATCGATCAAAATGGAAACAAAGTCACATTAGACGATAATGCCAAAGAATTTGCTATAGAAAATTTAGATCAAATCGATTGGGGTTGGGTCGGTGGTGCTGGCATTGATTACCACTTAACTGAGAAAATTTCAATTGGATTTGACTTCCTACTTGAACAAGGGCAAAAACTCTTAAATGGAGGTAGTACTTTTGGAGATTTCAAGAATAAATCACTAGATTTTGATTTCGGTGTCAACTTTATGTTATTTGAAAAAAAAAGCAAAAAACCTTTTTAAAAAATGAGTAAAAAATTAAATCATATATCTAAAAGTTCAGAGAAATTTTTAGAAAAATACCTTAACACAGCGTCTCCAACTGGGTTTGAAAGTGCAGGACAAAAAGTGTGGTTAGACTATGTAAAACCCTACATTGATACTCACATTATAGACACCTACGGCTCCGTTGTTGGAGTAATAAATCCTGAAGCTAAATACAAAGTAGTAATTGAAGCCCACGCTGATGAAATTTCATGGTTTGTTCATTACATAACAGAAAATGGTTTTATTTATCTGAGAAGAAATGGTGGTAGCGATCACCAAATTGCACCTTCCAAAAGAGTAAATATTCATACTGAAAAAGGCTTGGTAAAGGCGGTTTTTGGTTGGCCTGCTATTCATACTCGTAGAGGTGGTGCTAAAGAAGAGTCTCCAAAAACTGATAATATATTTCTAGACTGTGGATGTAAAAATAAAAAAGAGGTAGAAGCTTTAGGAATTCATGTTGGGTGTGTTGTTACTTATGAAGATGAGTTTATGATTCTTAATAAGAAATACTACGTAGGAAGAGCATTAGATAACAGAATGGGCGGATTTATGATTGCGGAAGTTGCAAGACTTTTACATGAAAACAAAGTTAAATTACCCTTTGGTCTCTACATTACAAATGCTGTTCAAGAAGAAATTGGTCTTAGAGGAGCCCAAATGATTGCAGAAACTATTCAACCAGATGTTGCTATAGTAACAGATGTATGTCACGACACCAATACACCTATGATTAAAAAAATTGTTGAAGGGGATTTATCGTCTGGTAAAGGCCCTGTTTTAACTTATGGCCCAGCAGTTCAAAACAATTTATTGAAATTCATAATTAATCAAGCTGAAAAAAATAAAGTAGATTTTCAAAGATTAGCTGCTTCAAGAAGTACTGGAACAGATACAGATGCCTTTGCATATTCTAACAAAGGCGTAGCCTCAGCATTAATTTCTTTGCCTTTAAGATACATGCATACTACAGTGGAGATGTGTTCAAAGGACGATGTCAATTCTGTAATTGAGTTGATTTACAAATCATTAATTGCCCTTAAAAACGGCCAAACTTTTCATTATTTAAAGTAAATGAATCAAAGACCAAGAAGAAATAGAAAAACTTCAGCTGTTAGAGAAATGGTTGCTGAAACACATCTAAAAAAAGAAGATCTAATATATCCTCTATTCATAATTGATGGAGTTAATAAAAAAAAATCTATCCATTCAATGCCTAATTGCTATAGATGGTCTTTAGATTTACTATTAAATGAAATTGAGAGTTGTGGGAAATTAGGTCTTTCTAATTTTGTTTTATTCCCCTCTGTAGAAAATAATTTAAAGGACAAAAAAGCTACCTACAGTTATCATCCAAAAAACTTTTACCTTAAGGCAATTAAAGAAATTAAAAAAGAATTTCCTGATTTTTCACTTATGAGTGATGTAGCCATGGATCCTTATTCATCGGACGGACATGATGGACTGGTAATAAAGGGGGAAATTGACAATGATGAATCGATTCCAATTTTATGTGAAATGGCACTTGCACAAGCCAACGCTGGAATTGACATTATTGGACCTTCTGACATGATGGACGGAAGGGTTGGTGCCATAAGAGAAACACTTGATGAAAATAATTTTATTAATACTAGCATAATGAGTTATACTGCTAAATACGCAAGTGCTTTCTACGGACCCTTCAGAGATGCCTTAAATTCTGAACCTAAACATGGTGATAAGAAAACTTACCAAATGGACCCCAGAAATAGAACAGAAAGTCTCGTAGAAGCAGAGCTTGATGAAATAGAAGGAGCTGATATTTTAATGATTAAACCAGCATTAAGTTACCTTGATGTTATTCAAACATTAAAAAAAAATTCAAACCTACCAATAAGTGCCTATAATGTTAGCGGAGAATATGCCATGATTCATGCAGCAGCTGAAAAAGGATGGTTGGACTATGACAATACTTATTTAGAGGTGCTTACAAGCATAAAAAGAGCTGGAGCAGATATAATTCTAACTTATTTTGCTAAAGATTTTGCTAAGTTTAAAAATTAACGATTTCTAGTGAACACTAAGTTTTGGGAATCAGACATTTCTGAATTAAAAGTGTAATTTAAATCATTGTATTCTTTTAATTGATTGATGTTTTTAATCTTGTGAGCCATTATATAACTAGCCATACTTCCTCTAGCTGCCTTTGAATAATTAGCTATAATTTTATATTCCTTTCCAGATTTTTCAAAAAATGTACAATTAATAACTTTTGCTACTTTAGAAATAGTGTGAATGGTTTTAAAATATTCGTTACTAGCTAAGTTTATTACCATCTTATTTTCTAAAATTGAGTTTAAATATTTCATTAAACTTGGTTCCCAATAAACATAAAGTGTCATAGCTTCTTTTAAAAACCCAGCTTTTAACCCCATTTCTAATCGATAGTTTTCTACTAAGTCATAGGGTCTCAAAACACCATATAACCCACTGAATATAATTAAATTTTCTTGAGCATATTTAGCAATATCATTACTCCATTTCTGAGGATTTAAATTTTTAAAAGCAGTTCCTTGATATGTTAAAACTGCTGGTGTTTTCTCAAGGTCATCTGAACCCCATTTTTGAATATTATACCACGTTTGTTCAGCTAGTTTATCGCTTAATTTCATCAGTTTACCAAGATCCGCTCTATTTTGTTTCTTCAAAGAACTATTCAATTCTTCTGCTTTTTGTAAAAAAAAGGGAGTAGTGAAATTGCCATAATCACCAGTTAAATCTGGTTTTTTCATAGTTTTTGTGGGAGAAAGAAAAACATACATATCAATCTAAATTAAATTTTTCAAAGAACCGTTTACTCTGTATGGTATGACATCGGTCTGATTGGGAGTTAAACAATATTTTATGTCCTTATTTAAGTTTAAATTTTTTAAACGTTTTCGATGTGATGATGCTTTTAAAAATCCAAAATAATTTGATTTTGCCGATTGATATAAATATCGAGCACCAACAGATGAATCGTTCACAGATTGGAATTTATTTGAATTAATTAACTCGTCACATATTGCACCTGCACAAATAGAATCTTCCAAACAAAACTTATTTTGCCAACCTGAACCAAGTAATAAAATATTTTTATTCTGCTCTATTAAGTAATCACATAATATTTGAAGGTTTAGAAATGAACCAATTAAAAGTTGCTTACAATCTTTAGCCGCATGAATTGCTTTAGTTCCATTGGTAGTCGTTAAAACAAGTGTTTGTCCTTTTAGGTTATTATTCATGTAGCTAAAAGGAGAGTTTCCTAAATTAAACCCATCAACAATTTTTCCTTTTCTTTCAGCAGCAACTTGATAACCTTTCTTAAGATAAGTAGTTGCTTCTTCAAGTGAACTCACTGGAATAATTTTATCAACTCCATGATGAAAAGCTGTGCAAATAACAGAAGTTGCTCGAAGTACATCAATTGCAACTACAACATCAAAATCATCATTGTAAAGTGGATATAAATTAGGTGTGAAACATACTTCTACTTTAGGTTTCACCATTATGAATTCTTAAAAAAAGGTAATTTCACAATTAATGCAGGAATTTTTTTATTTCTGATTTTCAAATATATAGTATCTCCCATTTTAGCGTATTCAGACTTTATATAACCTAAACCAATAGCTTTTTGAACGGAAGGCCCCATAGTACCTGAAGTAACTTTACCAATTAGTTCACCAGAATAATTTTCTATTTCATAATCTTTTCTAGGAATTCCTCTATCTATTAATTCAAAAGCAATTAATTTATCTTCAGTACCTTCATTTTTTTGGTTTTGAATAATTTCTTTTCCAATAAAGTCTTTATTAAACTTTGTTACCCATCCTAATCCAGCAGCAATTGGAGAGGTTTCGTCAGAAATATCATTTCCATATAAACAATACCCCATTTCTAATCTTAAAGTATCTCTTGCTGCCAGTCCAGTAGGAAGAACTGGAGGTTGAATTTTAGTACTAAATATTGCCTCCCAAACTGTTTCAGCGCTTTGGTTTGGAACATACAATTCAAAACCACCAGAACCTGTGTAACCAGTTGCTGAAATGATAATATTATTTAATCCAGCAAAATCACCAACCTGAAAGTGATAAAATTTTATTCCATTTAAATCAATCGATGTGAGTTCTTGAAGAACATCAACAGCTTTAGGACCTTGAACAGCTATTAAAGAAAAATTGTCAGAAATATTTTCTATTTCAGCACCTACGTTATTTTGACTTACAATCCAATTCCAATCTTTTTCAATATTAGATGCATTTACCACCAGCATATAATGATTTTGATCGATCATATAAACAAGCATATCATCCACTACTCCACCTTTAGAGTTCGGTAAATAAGCGTATTGTGCTCTTCCAGGAAACAATTGTGTTGCATCGTTACTTGAAATTTTTTGAATTAGTGCTAATGCATTCTCTCCTTTAACCAAAAATTCTCCCATATGTGAAACATCAAAAACTCCGACATTATTTCTGACATTAATATGTTCTTGATTTACTCCAGAGTACTGTACAGGCATATCATAACCTGCAAATGGAACCATTTTCGCTCCCATCTCTAAATGTTTATTATATAGTGCTGTTTTTTTCATATTATTTCATTAATGAAGTGTATAAATTGTAGTAAATTTCTTTAACTACTTTTTTTGAGTAGTTTTTCAAGATTGTTTCACGGCCTTTAAGTCCAATTTTGTCTCTTAAAGTTTTACTTTCAATGAGTTTTGATAAAATTTCTATCCAATCTGAACTGGAATTTGCCAAATATCCGTTTTTGCCGTTCTCTATGATTTTTTTATTCATGCCCACCGAAGACATCACAGTTGGAGTACCAACAGACATATACAAGAGACCTTTCATTCCGCACTTCCCCTTAGACCATTCATTATTTGGAATGGGCATAATACCAATATCGAATGAATTGAACAATTCAACTTCTTTATTGTTGTCCCATTTAATTCCTTGAATACCCAATTCTATGTTATGATAATTCTCATCACCAATTAATATGAATTCAAGTTTGTTTTTGTATTTCTTTTTAAGAAACAGATACACGTCAAAAAGCAAATTAAAGTGTTTGACAGTAGTGTGGCTTCCAACCCATCCAATTTTAATTTTTTCATCATGGTTATTAGACTTTATGGGCTTGTATTTATCGGTATCAACAGTAGAAGGTATAATAGTTACATTAGAATTGAAATTCCTTGCAAAACTGGCCAAATATTCGTTTCCACAAGTTACGTGCTTACAAAAAGGAAGTATTTTCTCTATTTTTTTTTCATCTTTTAAAAAAGATATTTTCTTATTCACTTCTGAAACATCTTTCACCCAAATTGCATCATCAAAATCGTAAACTATTGGAATGTTTTTTTTTCGAATATAATTTTCGAAATATATTGATTTTGTAGGTAATACTTCTCTGTAAATAACCACTAAGTTAAAGTCTTCAATTCTACTAGTATGTATCCATCTTCTTTTGTAGGAATTGAGCCCAATTTTAATTTTTTTTAAGATGTTTTTAGATTCATATAGTGCCTTTTCATCTTCTTCATTTATGATGTTAGCCAGATAACATTCTAAGCCTTTTGATTCCAAATAGTCAAAAAACTGTTCAAATCTATACCTCTGACCTGGACTTCTATCAATTCTATGATGAGCAAGAAATAGTATTTTTTTCAAAACAACATTAAATAATTAAGTCGATAAAAATAAAAATCATTTTGTTATAAACTGCTAAGGAATTGTATTGTTTATTAAAATTACTTCTAAAGATCACCTTTTTCTTTTATCCTCTACATAATAATTATATTTGTATGAATGATGATTCCAAATTGGTACTTACCTAAAAAGATAATATTACTTATCGACCTAATTTTAACCTTAATATCGTTATTCCTAGCATATTTAATAAGATTTGATTTCATCGATTTTTACGATCTTTTTTGGATTAAAGAATATGATACAGTAATAACTGGTGTTCCAATACTTATTTTTGTGAGATATTTGAGTTTTATAATAAGCAAAACTCACAGAGCTATTATTAGACATTTTTCAAATGATGATGCTCTACGAATCTTTAATACGATTACTGTTGGTACGATTTTAATTGGATTATTATCTCTACTGAAATTCAAATTTTATAATGGAGCTGTTTTGTTGCCTAAATCTGTTATAATTATAGAATATTTAGGAACATTATTTCTGCTTACTTCTTCAAGATTGTATGTCAAACAATCTTTTATGAATAAAAGAAAAAAAAATGAAGAAAAAATTAATATTCTAATCTACGGATCAGGAAAAATGGGGCTCATAACTAAATCTGCGTTAGAAAGAGACCAAAAATCAACTTACAATATTGAAGGATTTATAGACGACGATCCTAAGAAAGAAGGATTATTAATTGAAAGGAAAAGAATTATACATCCAAATAAATTAGAAGACGAATTCCAAAAATTAAAAATCAACATAGTAATTATTGCTATTAAGGAACCTTCTTTAGATAATAAGCAAAGGTTAATAGATTACTGTTTGAAAAATCAAATTAAAGTAAAAAGCGTACCGTCAGTTGAGGAGTGGCTCGGTGGTAATTTGTCCATAAAACAAATCCAGGATATTAAAATTGATGACCTACTGGGGAGGAAGCCCATTAAATTACCTAAGAATAATTTAGTAAATGAAATTAAAAATAAAACTATTTTAGTTACTGGAGCTGCTGGTTCTATTGGTAGTGAAATAGTAAGGCAATTACTGGAGCTAGAGCCCCAAAAAGTTATTTTACTAGATCAAGCAGAAAGTGCTCTTTACGACTTAAGTCAAGATTTAATTATAAACTCTAAATTTTCCAATTTTGAAATAGTTATAGGAGATGTTACGAGAAAAGAGCGCATCAAAAATATTTTCAAAACCTATCAACCTCAAATTATATTTCATGCAGCTGCTTATAAACACGTCCCTTTAATGGAGCTAAATCCTTCGGAGTCTATTAGAACCAATTTAATTGGCACAAAGAATATTGCAGACTTTTCTATTGAATACAATGTGAAAAAATTCATTTTAATTTCTACAGATAAAGCAGTTAATCCAACTAATGTAATGGGAGCGTCCAAAAGAGCTGCTGAAATGTATTGTCAAGCTTTAAATCAATTAAATACCACCAAATTTATAACAACAAGATTTGGCAATGTATTGGGAAGTAACGGGTCTGTTATCCCGCTTTTTAAAAAGCAAATAAATAACGGCGGACCAATTACTGTAACCCATCCAGAAGTTACAAGATTTTTCATGACTATAAGAGAAGCTTGTCAGCTTGTTCTAGAAGCATCATCCATGGGTAACGGAGGTGAGATATTTGTTTTTGACATGGGGAAGAGTATGAAAATAATTGACCTTGCCCATAAAATGATACAATTAGCAGGATTAGAAGTTGATAAAGATATAAGCATCAAAATAGTTGGGCTAAGACCTGGTGAAAAAATGTATGAAGAAACACTCAATAACAGTGAAGAAACTTCAAAAACACATCATCCTAAGATCCAAATTGGAAAGGTTGCTCAAGTTAATTTGGAGGAATTAAATAAGATAATTGAGAACCTAAATAGCCTTATTTCCTTACAAAAAAACGATGAAATCATAATGCTGATGAAACAAATAATTCCAGAATATAAAAGCAATAATTCTGAATTTAGTAAGTTTGATTAAATGCACAAGTACTTTAAACAAAAGATGTCCCTTTAATTAAATGCTTTCAGCTAAAATATATTTCCATAATTTAAATTTCATTTTACCTAGTGGAACATCTCGAGGTATTCTTAAAAATAAACCCACATGGTTTATCAAAATTTTCAAAACCAACAGTCCTGAGACATTTGGAATTGGAGAATGTGGCCCTATTGACGGACTCAGTTTAGATAATGTATCGGAAATACCACATAAATTAAAATTAATTACAGAAAATATCAATGATTTATCTAACATAGACTTATCTCTTTTTCCAAGTATTCAATTTGCATTGGAAAACGCTTTTAAAGATTTAAACAACGGAGGTAAAAGAATAATCTTCAGAAATTCATTTCTTAAAGGATTCCCCATTAAAATAAATGGACTGATATGGATGGGGAGTAAAGAATTTATGCTTACTCAAGTTAAAAAAAAATTAGATGAAGGGTTTTCTTGTCTAAAATTAAAAATAGGTGCTATTAACTTTGATGATGAGATTAAAATAATTGAAAAAATTCGAAATCAATTTAGTTCTGAAATTTTAGAGATTAGAGTCGATGCAAATGGTGCTTTCAATTCTAAAAATGTATTTGATAAGCTTAAACAACTAGATAAATTTAAAATCCATTCTATTGAACAACCTATTGGTGTAAGTAAATGGAAAGAAATGAGAGAGATTTGTAAATATTCTCCAATACCAATAGTGTTAGACGAAGAACTAATTCATATCAAAGAAAAGCATCAAGAACTTCTTGATTACATCAACCCTCACTACCTAGTACTTAAACCTACGCTTTTGGGAGGATTTAAGAGTACCCAAAAATGGATAAATACTGCAAATGATAATAAAACTAAATGGTGGATTACTTCAGCCTTAGAATCTAATATTGGATTAAATGCAATTTCACAACTTTGTGCAGAATATGAATTAGAATTACCTCAAGGGTTGGGGACTGGTCAACTTTTTGAAAACAATATTGTATCTCCTTTAACTGTTAATGGAGAAAAAATTAGTTATCAGAAAAATATGAAATGGGATTTATCGATTTTTAAGTAAAATGATCGAAACTAATTATAAAGATATTTTTGAAATTGAAAAAAAGGTTTTGGATGATATTGATTCAGACCTTTATCCTTTTTTGGAATTTTGGAGATCAGAAAAAAGTGAAATAATTGTTCATACATCTGGTTCGACAGGAAAACCAAAAGAAATATCCATTTCAAAAAAACAAATGATAAATAGTGCAGATGCAACTATCAATCATTTTAAGCTGAAAAATCAATCAACAATTCTTAGTTGCTTGCCACTTAAATATATTGGTGGTAAAATGATGATTGTCAGAGGTATTAAGTTAAAAGCAAAAATAATACTTGTAAAACCAAAGGTGAACCCTTTTAGAAACATTGAAAAAAAAATTGACTTACTTGCTTTAACATCATTACAATTACATAATCTAACAAAAGAATCTAAGAATTTTAGAAATATTAAGTTGACTTTAATTGGTGGTGGTAGTCTATCAGAAGAAATTATTTCAAAAATTAATAAATTACCAAATGAATTTTACCAAACCTATGGAATGACTGAAACTGTATCTCATATAGCTGTAAGAAATCTTAAAAAACTATCAGATAATCCTAATTATAAATGCTTAAAAGGCAACACTATTCGCACTAACTTAAAGAACCAACTAATAATAAATTCTGAATATTTAAATATTGAAAGTTTAACTACAAATGATTCATCTAAAGTATTTGGAAATAATGAATTTACAATAGTTGGAAGACTAGATAATATCATCAATTCTGGTGGTTTAAAAATACCATCTTTAGATATTGAAAATCAAATAAAAAAAACATTAAAAAATGATTTGTTTTTCATTGATAAAATTAATTGTAATAAATTAGGTGAAAAGATGATTGTAATAGCTCTTGAAGTTGTTGATTTAGATCGTTTAAAATTATCCATCAAAAAAATAAAAGATAAAAAATATAGACCAAAAGAAATATATTTGTGTTCTAATTTTATTTATAATCAAAATCAAAAAGTTGATAAGATTAAAACAAAATATTCTTCAATTCAACAAAATAACGTTCATAATATAAATTGAAAACCTTTATTTTACTCTTATTATTTCCGCTATTAAGTATGAATCCAGCTAACATACATGAAACTTATGTTTCTGTTACTGAGATTCAGTTAAAGAATAATAGAGATTTAGAAATTAGTATTGAGCTTACAGCTCACGATTTTGAATATGCTTACAACAAAGAATATAACACTACCATATCAACCCGTATTTATCCTGAGAATCAAAAAGAATATTACAATGAAAAAATTCTTTTTAGATACCTTAAAAAACATTTTATTATTAACGCACAAACAGACACCGTTAGTTTAAAAATTATTGGGCACGAAATAAACTTAGAAGGCACATTATCAATTTACATAGAAGGCTCTTTTAAAAACACTACTCGTGACTTTAACATCTATAACGATATGTTAGTTAGGCAATTACCTAACCAACAAAATATTGTAAACTTAAAAAGTGATAAAAATTTAAGTTTCACTTTTAATAAAAACATAAAATCTCATGAATTTAAGTAAAAACCTTTTTTATTTAATTACCCTTACTTGCTTTAACGTTGCAATTGCTCAAAATCAGAACTTAAATTACAATAAGTTTAAGCAACTTAAAGAAGAAATTGCTACACCTAATGTTTACAGAACTGCAGCTGGAGCTCCTGGACACCAGTACTATCAAAATGAAGCTGATTATACAATGAATATCACTTTGAATGATCAACTACAAAAGATAACAGGATCTGAAACTATTAAATACCATAACAATAGTCCTGACAGATTAGAATACCTATGGATACAACTCGATCAAAATAAGAGAGCTCAAAATTCTGACAGTTACAAAATACAAACAGGAGGTGTTAATTCCTTAAATACGAGAAGCATCAAAAATATGAATCCAGATTTTGAGGGAGGATTTAATATAACTTCTGTAACAAATACCGACGGCTCAGTCCTCAGTTATACCATTCATAAAACGATGATGAGAATTAACTTACCTCAACCTTTAAATTCCAAAGAAACCTTTGAGTTTAATATTGATTGGTGGTACAATATTAACAACCGACTCGAAATTGGAGGAAGATCTGGATATGAATATTTTGAAGAAGACAACAATTATCTTTATACCATAGCGCAATTTTTCCCAAGAATGTGCGTATACAACGATACAGAAGGATGGCAGAATAAACAATTTTTAGGAACAGGGGAATTCACTTTACCTTTTGGAGATTATGATGTATCTATATCGGTTCCTACAGATCATATAGTTGCAGCTACAGGGGAACTGGTAAATGCCAAAGAAATCTTGAATTCGGAACAACTAGATAGACTAGAAAAAGCTAGAAACAGTGATAAAGAGCCTGTCTTTATTGTCACAGAAAAAGAAGCTATTAAAAATGAAAAGGGAGTCAAAAAAGGATTGAAAAAATGGCATTTTAAAGCTGAAAACGTAAGAGATTTTGGATGGTCATCCTCAAGAAAATTTATTTGGGACGCTATGGTAGTGAGACAACCAAGTAAAGATGTATTAGCCATGTCTTTTTACCCAAAAGAAGGAAACCCACTCTGGGAACAATACAGTACTAAAACAGTTGCACACACCTTGAAGTCTTACTCCAAATTCACTTTTGACTATCCTTATCCAGTTGCTATATCTGTACACACCAAATGGATTGGGATGGAATATCCTATGATTTGCTTTAATGGTGGAAGACCAGACGCAGATGGAACATATTCTAAAAGAACGAAATACGGAATGATAGGCGTAATTATTCATGAAGTTGGTCATAATTATTTTCCAATGATTATTAATTCTGATGAAAGACAATGGACTTGGATGGATGAAGGACTCAATACTTTTTTACAATACTTAACGGAACAAGAATTTGAAAAAGGATATCCATCAAGAAGGGGTCCAGCTTATAAAATTGTAAATTATATGAAAGGAGATAAAAATAGAATCTCCCCTATTATGACCAATAGCGAATCCATTCATCAATTTGGAAATAACGCCTATGGCAAGCCAGCAACGGCCATGAACATCCTTAGAGAAACTATAATGGGAAGAGAATTGTTTGATTATGCTTTTAAAATTTATTCCAACAGATGGATGTTTAAGCATCCCAATCCAGAAGATCTATTTAGAAGCCTAGAAGATGCCAGTTCTATTGACTTAGATTGGTTTTGGAGAGGTTGGTTTTATTCTACAGATCATGTAGATATTGGACTTGAAAGTGTCAAATACTATAGAATGAACGATCAAAACCCAGTGAGTAATAAAGAAGATAAAAAATTGAATTTTGAAGAGGTATATAATAAAGATATTTCCAATCAAAGAAACAAAGAGCTTGACACCTACAGAGAAAATGATAAGGGATTAGAAGATTTCTACACAAGTTACGACCCTTTTAAAGCTACTGAAAAAGAAATCAAAAAATATGAAGATTTCAGAGCTAAACTAAATAAAGATGAAATCAAGATTATAAAAGATAATTCACATTTTTACGAAATTAATTTCAAAAATATTGGTGGTTTGGTAATGCCCATAATCTTGGATTTTACTCTTTCTGACAATACTCACAAGTATGTTAAAATACCTGCTGAAATATGGAAAACAAATAATAAAGACATTTCTAAAATGTTTGCGTTTGAAAAATCAGTAAAGCAAATTGAACTTGATCCTTATTTAGAGACCGCAGATACCGATAGATCTAACAACTTCTGGCCTGAAAAAATTGAACCTTCTAAATTTGAACTTTACAAATACAAAAATAGAAGAGATAGATCCAGTTCTAACCCTATGAAAAAGAAGAAGTAAATTTTTAAAACTTCAACTTTAGTCCTATAAAGAAATTTATTCCAGCCTGGTTGTAAGCCCCAATCATGTTGTATCTATTGGAAGTTGAATTTTCTTCATTTGTAGATGGATCATCATTAATTGGGTTGTAACCAACTGACTGAAATCTATATATCCAAGCATTAGATATGTAATTACGATTGAGTAAGTTTCTCACCCAAGAACTAACAACTAATTCTTTAAATATTTTTGTTTTTACAGCATAGTTTATTCTAAAGTCGTGAACAAAATACGCATCTAATTTTCCATACTCGCTGGAGGTATTATCTAAATATTGTGATCCAACATATTTAGTGACCAAAGCTAAATCTAATCTTGCTTTATCAGCTGGATTAAATGGTGTGAAAATTAATTGTCCTCCACTAATTATAGAGGGTGAAAAAGCAATATTGGTATTTCTGTGAAATTCTTTAACCTGACTTCCTAAATCCCAATCATCTATAAATTCTGTAAATTCAGTTATCTTATTTTCACTTAAAGTAGTGTTAAATCTTAAATTGAATTGATTATTTAATTTTATTGATGTTGTTAATTCTAAACCTCTTCTAAAGCTATTTGGAACGTTAATCCTGATTGGTGAACCCACATCATTGACATTACCAGTAAGAATTAATTGATTTCTATATTGCATGTTATATAGATTAACTACTAGACTCACTTTATTTGTTTTTAATCTGTATCCAAATTCTATATCTAACATACTTTCGTGAGTTGGTGTTTCGACTGACTCTACAATGTCTGTTCTGTTAGGTTCCTTATTGCCAATTCCTGCAAAGCCATAAAAACTTGTATTTTTATTTACTACATAATTAAAACCCACCTTCGGGTTGAAGAAGTTCATATTAATGGTATCATCTACAGAAAAATTACCCTCCTCAAGACCAGAAAGTTTATAACTGATGGTTCTGTATTGTGCGTCTAAATAAGCACTTAAATTATTTTGAAAATTATAATTTAACTTTCCATAAACATTCACATCTGTCTTTAGAGCATTGTTATTATAATATTTATGTCTTATTTCACCATTACTAGCATTTTGAGCCCATATCACTTCACCATAATGTCCTCCTTTATATTGATTAGCTCCTCCGCCTAATACGAGTTGGAACTTTTCTGCAATATATTCTGCAGAGTACACAATGCCGTAAAAATGATTATCCAACCATTTTCTATTTATAACATCAGAATTTGCTATTTCAATAGTAGTATCGCCAACTAAATTAAAATATAAAGTATCTTGATAATTGGGACTAAGACTGTCCATATCAGTAATTAGAATAGTATCGCCAATTAATGAGGTTGATATGTTAGCTAAATTGTAATCTGATAATAATTCGTCTGGTTTATAACTTTCATAATAACCGAATCCTCTTGTATAGTGTAAAGAAGCATTCAGCTTCAATTTATTATTTGTTTTATTAGTGAAGTGTAACTGATAATGGGTTTGAGTATAGTTATCTATCTGATTATCGTATGTGTAAGGGTTGTAAGTTTGATTGGTATCTAAAACCCTTAATGGTGTCCCTGCCCAAGATTGGTATGTTTTTTCATTTCCTGAAAATATTAAAGCTTGAATAGCAGTATTTTCACCTAAATAACTTCCAGACAAGTAATAAGATTGGAGGTCAGAAGATGCTCTATCAATAAAACCATCGGACATTAAATTCGAAAATCTACCTTCAAAATTCCATTTACCATCCATAATTCCAGTACCTATTTTTACAGTATTTTTAAAGGTATTAAAGGATCCTAAACTATTTGAAATTTCACCATAGGGTTTATTAGCATTTACAGTACTTAAAGTACTCAAGTTTATACTGGCTCCGAAAGCTGAAGCTCCAGTGGCAGATGCTCCAACTCCTCTCTGTATTTGAATTGCATCAGTTGAAGAAGAAATATCTGGCATATTTACCCAATACACTCCTTGTCCTTCAGCATCATTAAAAGGGATTCCATTTATAGTTACATTAACTCTAGTTGCATCGCTTCCCCTGACACGAATTCCTGTGTACCCTACTCCTGCACCAGCATCTGATGTTGTAACTATCGATGTAGCTTGGTCTAATAAAATAGGTAAATCAACTCCATGGTTATTTACTTCTATTTCTTCTTTAGAAATATTTTCGTGAGCTATTGGGCTTTTTTCGCCAACTCTTGTTGTGGTAACTTCAAACTCTTTTAAAGTTGATTGTGTAGAATCGGATTGTGAATAAAATTTATTGGAAACAAATAATCCAAGAATTGATAGTAAATATATATTTTTCATTTATAAGGTTAAATGTGCTTACAAGGGGTAAGAAAACACAAGGTTTAAACATTTAACATCCTTTCGCCAGCATTATCTGGATCAAGTTACATCCTGTAACATACAGGAATTGGGTATAATCTCAGCCTATTACAGCACCCCCTTTGAGAGTCACAAAACTAATAGTTATTTTTTAAATACAAAACCACTAAGTATTTTTTTTGCATTGTTTAATCTTTCTATTTCACTTCCTTCTAATATTATATAGTTCACACCTAAGCTCTTAATTTTTTCTAAGTGAATATTAAATAAATCTTGTCTGTCATCTGGATTTTCTCTTTGTTCGTCATATTCCCAAGGAATATCAGAATTGCATAACAAATATAGATCTGGAAGATTATTTAAAAGTTGATCTTGAATATACTGATGGCATTTTTTGTATTTGAATTCACACCAAATGAGCAATGTCAAAAGATCCGTATCAGAAATAATTAATTGCTCTTTTTTACTAATTAAATTTAATTTATTTACTTGGAATTTTGCAATTTCTAATATATCTAAATAGTTATACTTGCGATTTATACCATTAAGATAAATTCTTGAATGCTCTGGAACAAAATAGCAATTATTGGTATTACTCAACTGTTCGAACAACGTTGTCTTTCCAGAAGATTCCGGTCCAGAGATTACAATATGTTTTGACTTTTTAATGCTTTTTTCTTCCATTCAAAATAACCCAAAAACGCAATAATAATAAATATTAAAAATTGCGCAGTACTTATGTAGTAGCCTTTAAAAAAATATAAAGGGATACAAAAAAAATCACCTATTATCCATAGCACCCAATTATCAACTCTTTTCCAAGCCATTAGCCACATGGCAATGAAATTTAGAGAGGTGATAAAAGATTCTATCAAAATATAATAATGATTGTAGTTATCAACTTCTGTATTTGAAAGAATTTTAAAAATTATAAAGGTTAATAACAAAGCAATAATTGTGTAAAAGAAATTTTCTTTAAGTGAATTAAATTTTATGCGAATTTCCTTATTGTTATTATCATCTTTTCTATTCCAATTATACCAACCATAAACGTTCATAATGAAAAAAAAGAGATTGATTATTGCTTGACTGTATATTTGTCCAACCCAACATAAATAAAGCCAGGCTACAACACTAAATATTCCGACAGGATAGAGATAAATATTTTCTTTTTTAGCTAACCAAACACTGAAAACCCCAGTTAAAACTGCTATAATTTCTAAATAAAAATCCAATATTTTTAGGTATTTAAACGAAGATAGAAAGAAAATTATTAATGTTTTTTTAAAAATGTTTAATGATTATTTGGAAATGTTAAACATTTTTGTTTAAGTTTGAAACGTAAATGATAAACAAAATGAATAAAACCTCTGTAATAAGAAAAGAACATTTTAATTCTGCCCATAGGCTTAATAACCCTAATTGGACAAAAGAAAAAAATCTTTCATTCTACGGTAAATGTAACAACCCTAACTTTCATGGACACAATTACGATCTTGAAGTTACAGTAACCGGTTACACTGATGAAGAAAGCGGATATTTAATTGATATGAAAGTATTATCAGACACCATCAAAAGTGAAATTTTAGATCGATACGATCACAAAAATTTGAACCTTGATGTGGATGATTTTAAAGCATTAAATCCAACTGCAGAAAATATTTCAAAAGTTATTTACAATAGACTCAGAAATAAACTTGACTCAAAATTCGAACTAAAAATTAAACTTTATGAAACTGAAAGAAACATTGTTGTTTACCCAGGATGAATCCATAGATTATAATTATGATGAGATTGGTGATGAACATGTTAGTACATCCTATGACACTCCTTTAAGAGATGACGCGTTTGATATCTCTGACAACGAAAAAAAAGAAATTATTGCCCAACATTTTAAGGGGATTATGCAAACCTTAGGTTTAGACTTGACTGACGACTCGTTAAAAGGTACACCTAAAAGAGTTGCTAAAATGTATGTTGAGGAAATATTCAATGGCTTAGATCCTAAAAACAAGCCTAAAATTGCCTTGTTTGACAATAAATATCAATACAATGAAATGTTAGTTGAGAAAAACATAACGTTTTATTCAAATTGCGAGCACCATTTTGTCCCAATTATTGGTAAAGCACACGTATCCTACATTTCTTCAGGAAAAGTAATTGGGCTATCAAAAATTAATAGAATTGTTCAATATTTTGCAAAAAGACCACAAGTTCAGGAGAGACTTACCAACCAGATTGGTAACGAACTTAAAGAAATATTGGATACAGAAGATGTTGCTGTTGTAATAGACGCAAAACATTTATGTGTGTCCTCCAGAGGAATTAAAGACGATACTTCAACAACAACAACTTCTTATTATTCAGGAGCTTTTAAAACCGAATCTACTAAAAAAGAATTTCTTCATTATTTGACTTCATGATAAGTTTCAGCCAACATTCAGGGATTTATACTCTTAAAGTAAAACAAAACGTTAAAATGTCTTTAGACGAGGCTTGGAATTTTTTCTCTAACCCAAAAAACCTAAGTAAAATTACTCCTGCAAAAATGGGATTCAATATTACATCTGAAACAGCTGATGAAATGTACGTAGGTCAAATCATCTCTTATAAAGTTTCCCCTTTGTTTGGCATCAATTTAAATTGGGTTACCGAAATAACACACATCAATGATAAAATGTTTTTTGTTGATGAACAAAGGTTTGGACCCTACACCATGTGGCACCATGAGCATCTTTTTTTAAAATCTGGCGATCAAGTTGAAATGACTGATAAAGTATCTTTTAAAGTTCCATTTGGTTTTTTAGGAAGACTTTTCGTGCCAATTTTAGTAAAACCCCAACTGAAAAAAATATTTAATTACCGCATAAAAATAATAGAAGAAAAATTTAATAATGAGTAAAACTTTAATTGTAGGAGGAACAAAAGGGATTGGAAAACGAATTTCAGAACTTTTAGAAAATAGTGATTGTATAATTTTTAGTAGAAATGAAATCAGCTCCACTAACAGCAATCATATTTATTACAATCTAGATGTGAAAAATGCAGAATTTCCAGATATAGAAGATTTATCATCCATAATATATTGTCCAGGGACAATTAATTTAAAACCTTTTAGATCTTTAAAAGAAGAAGATTTTTTGAATGATTTTAATGTGAATTTCATGGGAGCTGTTAGCATCATAAAAAAATACCAAAGAAATTTAACTAAATCTGAAAATGCTTCCATTACTTTATTTAGTACCGTCGCTGTATCCCAAGGTATGCCATTTCATGCTTCCATAGCTGCGGCAAAAGGTGCTGTTGAAGGATTAACAAAATCATTAGCAGCGGAATTTGCTGGCAAAATAAGAGTAAACTGTATAGCTCCAACATTAACAAACACACCGCTTGCAGAAGGGATTCTTAGAAACGAAGAAGCTATTAAAAGATCGGATGAAAGACATCCAAGTAAAAGAATTAATTCAGTTGATGATGTAGCTAATACTGCTGTTTTTTTACTTGAAAACAATAACATAACCGGGCAGATTCTACATGTTGATGGAGGAATGTCTACATTAAAAGTTTAAATATGGATATATTTTGGTTTAGAAGAGATTTAAGAATAAATGATAACACTGCATTATATAATGCACTAATAAATGGAAAAAATATTCAACCCATTTTTATTTTTGATGACAATATTGTGGAAGAACTTCCCTACAATGATGCAAGAATAACTTTTATATACCAACAGTTAAACAGTATTAATGTCGAATTAAAAAAACACGGTAGCTCTCTCAAAATATTTTATGGTGATCCATACAAAATATTTACGGAGATACTTTACAACAACCGCGTAAATAATGTATACATCAATAGAGACTACGAACCTTATGCACTTGAAAGAGATTCTTCAATATTTGAATTATTAAAAGATTTTGGAGGACAGTTAAAATCTTATAAAGACCAAGTGGTTTTTGAACAAAACGAAGTAGTCAAAAAAGACGGATTGCCCTATACCGTGTTCACTCCTTTTAAAAACAAATGGCTAGAAAAATTTAGATCTACTAAGAATATTATTTATAAAAACCCTGAGTTAAAAAATTTAGTTAAATCTAATTACACCTTTCCAAGTATGGAGGATTTGGGGTTTGAAGAGTCTACTATAAAAGTTCCTGATTTTGACTTAAAAGTAGTTGCTAAATATGATGAAACTAGAAACTTCCCCTCCTTAGATAGTACATCTAAAATAGGTCCCCACTTAAGGTTTGGAACTGTTAGCATAAGAGAAATAGTTGAAAACGTAAAAGATGTTAACAGCACTTACCTAAGTGAGTTAATATGGAGAGAATTTTTCATGCAAATACTATGGCATTTCCCTAAGGTTGTTAAAGAGAATTTTAGAGCAAAATACGATGGAATTCAGTGGAGAAATAAAGAAGATGAATTCAAAAAATGGTGTGAAGGTAAAACTGGTTATCCATTAGTGGATGCTGGTATGAGAGAACTGAATGCTACTGGTTTTATGCACAATAGAGTTAGAATGGTTACAGCAAGTTTCTTATGTAAACATCTACTTATTGACTGGAGATGGGGAGAAGCTTATTTTGCTGAAAAACTTCTTGATTATGAGTTAGCTTCAAATAACGGAAACTGGCAATGGAGCGCTGGAACTGGTTGTGATGCTGCACCCTATTTTAGAGTATTCAACCCTTCAGAGCAAATAAAAAAATTTGATAATAAGAATCAATATATTAATAAATGGATTCCTGAATTGAATGAATTTTCATATCCTCAACCAATGGTAGAGCACCCGATGGCTAGACAAAGGGCAATTGAAACCTATAAAGAAGGAATCAATTCTGTTCTTGTTTAACAATTTTCATATAACTTTTACTGTTTATTATTAAATTAAATAACACTTATATCTTTAGTTGATAACTCATTTGATACTAAAGTTGTTAAAAAAACTTTCTACACTTTTATTAATCATTTTTGCAGGACTTATTTATTGGAGTTTTTTCGTGTAAAAATGAAACCCTTGCTGAAGCATCATCTATTGAATAAATTGAAAAACATCCAGAAAAAACAATATTATTTTTAATAATCTGGGGCATCAAAAAATTACTTTCAAGCAATTAAATTTAACCTAAATTTAATTTTTCCTTTATGACCTTAAATTGTAGTAAATAAACTATTTTTATTCTATGAGAATAACATTAATTACATTTTGTTTACCTATTCTACTATTTTTTTTAAATAGCTGTGAAACTCCCAAGCACTTAACAAAAAAAGGAGATAAATATTCCAACCAAGAATTATATATAGACGCTTGTTCTCAATACTTCAAAGCATTAAATAAAAAAAGAAACTTTTTAAAGGCCAAAGAAGGATTACAATTTGCTGGAAATAAACAGGTTGATATTTATTTAGATGATTTTTTTAAAAATAAAAGTTTTGGTAAAAAGAGAGAAGCAATTTATCTATATAGAAAAGCTATTTTATTAAACCAAAAATTAAAAAATTACTCCATTGATATCGACATACCTCAAAAGTATACAACGGATTACAACCTATTAGTAGATGAATATGTAGAAACATCCTATAACAAGGCTGTAAAACTTCTCGACAATGAAGATTTTTCTAATTCTGAATCCTTATTTAAAGAAATCAGTAAATTAAAACCAAACTATAAGGATGTTAACAACATGAAAGACATTGCGACTTTCGAACCTATATATAGAAATGGAAATAAATTATTAGAACTTGAAAAATTTAGAGCTGCATACTATCAGTACGATAAAATACCTTTAAACTATAAAGAATGTAACGATCGAAAAAACATGGCATTGGAAGCAGGATTAATCACCATTGCAATATTAAAATTCGAAAATGCTACGTACCATTACGGGGTTGAATCTGCTGTTTCTGCTATGGTTACTGAAGAATTAATGAAACTTAACAACCCTTTTGTAAAATTAGTAGATCGGAAATTAACAAATACCATCATTAATGAGCAAATTCTTGGTTTAAGCGGCCATGTTGCTGAAGGAACTAGCGCACAAGCAGGTAAGTTAATTGGGGCCAAAGCAGTTATTTCGGGAAAAGTAGTTAGTTATACCAAAAAATACAATCCAATTGAAAAAACAGTTACCAAAGGTTGGTTAATGAAAAGAGTAAAAAAATTCGACTCAGATAATAAAAAGTACTATGATACAATCTATGAAAAAATAAAATACAATATATGCCAAGGGAATTCTAGCGTCGATATTGGTTTTCATTATCAATTAACATCGACTGAAAGTGGAGAGATTTTATATACTAAGCTTATTAATCTTAACAAAAGAGATAAAGTTCATTTTGCAGAATCTAACTACAATAACAAAAATATTTATCCTGGTAATTGGAAATCACAAACAAAAAAATATTCATCAGATTTTATAAGCGATTCAAGATCCGAAAAAAGATCACTTAACACACTTTTTAAAAGTAAAAAAAACTTACTATCTACAGATCAAATGTCGAATATCCTTTATAAAAGTATCGCTAAAAAAGTAAGCAATCAAATCAATAATTACAATCCGGAGGAATGAATAGAGTATATTTTTTTCTTATTTTAATACTTCTTAATTCTTGTTCTACCCAAAAAAAAATTGCTGATAAAACTGAGATACTTCCTTTATGGATTAAAGAATTCCCAATTTCTCAAACATATTATATTGGAATTGGAGTAGCTGACAAAAAGTTAAATCCGACAGATTTTATTAAAGTAGCACAAAAAAATGCACTTCAAAACCTGATTTCTCAAATTAAGGTTAGTATTTCTTCTCAATCATTTCTATTAAAAATGGAAAGAGATTTAGATTTCAAACAAGATATTAAGTCAGTTATTGAGATTAAAGCTGATGATGTTATAGAAGGATATGAGTTAGTAAATTCTTTCACTAATAACAACGAATATTGGGTGTATTATCGCCTAAATAAATCTTTGTACAAAGAAATTAAAATTGCTAAAACAAAAGAAGCTGTAAATGAATCAAAGTTTTTTTTACAAAAAGCAATATCCAATTCAACAAGCCATAAAAATCAGTATATATATTTTGTATCGGCATTAAACATACTAGAACCTTATCTCAACGAACCTTTATTCACCAAAATTAATGGTGAAGAAGTTAATTTACTAAGCGAAATTATCACTCAATTTCGAGCTTATCTTGACAAATACCAAATTAGAAGTTTAAAACAAGAAAACCTGTTTACTATTGGGGAAAATCCATTTAGTTTGAAATTTATAGTTGAACATAATAATGAAAAAGAGCCTGACATTCCTTTACAAATAAACTCAAGTAGTTTAGAGATAAATAAATTTTCAGAGAAGACTGATTTTGAAGGTGTTTTAACCGCAAATATTATGAAATTCAAAAATCTAAATAAACTCCATAAAATTGAAGTGATAATAGATTTTCAAAACTGGCTGGAAGAAACATCCTCTAGTGAATTAATAAAAGATGTTTTTAAAAATATAAAACCTAAGAAAATTGAAGTACCTATTTATTTAAGTACACCTAAAATATTTGTTAATTCTACAGAAAAACATCACGGAGAATTAAATAATAATAACGTGCTTCAATTTGCTGTAGAGTCTGAACTTCATAATTCAGGATTTTCTACCGTTCAAAATAAACACAATGCAGATTTAATTATGACTATTAATTCTAGAACTGAAAAAGGTAGGCACATAAATGGGCAACGGATGTTCGTCTCATTTCTAAATATGAGTATTGGTGTAAAAGATTTAAGCAGTAGATCAATATTTAGCAAGAATATAGATCAAATAAAAGGCATTCAGTTAGACTTCAATAAAGCAGATAAAAATGCATATCAACAAGGAGTTAAAGAAATCAAAAATAAATTAATACCAGAATTTATTAATAGTTTAACTACTAATTAAAAAACTGAAAAGTAAATAGGTAATCTATTGTAGCTTTTTTCGAAATAAGCACTTCTTTTATAAATAAAATATAGCTGGCATACTCTAATAGAAATAATGAGCCATACACCATAGCTAGAGCTAAAGAAATAAATAAACTTCTATTTGAGAAAGGATCAAAACTTATTTTTTCAAAAGAAGTTTCTTAGTTTTATTAAGTATTCTTAAAAGAAGAAAATCGTAGATTAGTTTATTATTTATAATTTATGAAACTTTCTTTTGCCGATAAAAAAACACCTACCAACGAGTTGTTAAGATATTCTATTCTTTTTTACTGGTCTATATTTTGGCTTTTTAATATTGTAGATAAAATAATTGGCGGTAGCTTATTTCTTTGGGTTGGTAGAGATAGATTTGCTCAATTTCAGAAGTTTTTTGCTTCTGCTGGGTTAGAATCACCAGCTATAGCCAATTTTGCATTAATTGTGGCTGCTGCATTAGAAGTTTTTGCTTTTGTTTTCTTTACTGGTGCTCTAATATATTACTTGAAGAAAAAAAATGAGACTTCTAGAGCTTGGTTTTTTATAGGAATTGTTTTAACACTTGTCACCTTCACTATTTTCTCTATAGGAGATCATATTTTTGGAGATAGATTTGAATTATTGGAACATACTTTGTTTTGGTTTTTGACATTATTCTCTTGGGTGGCTTTTATAAGATTAGAGAACAGTTCAGAAACAGAAAAAATGGTAATTAACAAGAAACAACTTATTCTAGTTTCTGTAATTTCCTTGATGTTGGTTTCTACCACTTGCTTCTCCATATTTAGTTATAATTATAATTTTTTTAGCAGAAGAACAGATGCTTTAGTAGCCCAACCAGTTGGTGAAAACATATATAAAGTTTCTTTTCCTTTTCTTGGAGGAAGTGTTGTTTTTGAGAAGACTATTGACCAGTTTAAATCTGAGAATCCAACTAAAAAAATAAATCATATTTATACAGTTCCAAAACCGCTAAGATTGAAAAAAGCAGATGGTCTTATTTTTTATATAATGACGGAGGATAAATTATGAAAGAAAAAAACATATTAAGATTTTCGATACTGTTTTATTGGACTTTTTTCTGGGGATTAAGTGTTTTGGATAAAATTATTCCTGATGTACATCATTTATGGGTAGGAAAAGATTTCTTTGCATTATTTGTTAAGTTTTTTGGATCTCTAGGTTTGAAAGACCCAATATTTGCTACGATTGCATTGGCTTTTATTTCTTCATTGGAAGGATTGAACTTTATATTTTATCTATTGGCGAGTATTAATTTTTTAAAAGGAAAAGAATCTCTTTCTCAAAAATGGTTTTTTAGAGCTATTTTCACATCCATTACCTTGTTTAGTTTGTTTTCTATTGGAGACCAAGTATTTGGCGATCGTTTTCAACTATTAGAGCATGGATTGTTCTGGCTAATATTAATAGCATCTTGGGTATTATTTAAATACATTTCTAATTCTGATGGTAAGTCGCTAGAATTCAAAGTAGATAAAGGGGTGAAAATCGCAATAGCAATTGGTGTTTTAATTACTGCAGGTGCTTCAATTTCCATTATAAACTTTTCTAGTAAGACTTTTACCAATGTAAGTGCACCAGTTGAAGGAACTGAGGTAATTAAGGATGTATACAAATTTGACTTTCCATTTTTAGCCGATAAATTGGTGTGGGAAACCACCATCAATTCTTTTAAAGAAAAGCATCCAGAACTAAAAATTAACTATATCTATACTGGACCTTCAGAACTTAATTCTAAAAAGAAAACACATATGCTTTTATATGTTTTTACTGAAAAACTGGGATTAATTAAGGATAATTAAAATGGTTTTATTGAAAGTAAATAGGTAATCTATTGTAGCTTTTTTCGAAGTAAGCACTTCTTTTATATATAAAATATAGTTGGTCCCGCTCTGATTTAGCAAATGCAGCATTTTCCTTTTTCTTTAGTTCGTATTCTTTTTTTAGCTTAAGATCGTTATTTAAAATCTCTTCAATCTTGTCTATAAAAACATAACTAGAAAAATATTCTTTTTGCTGTAAATAGCTATCAAAAAAATTCCAGCTTAAGTAAGCATCTTCCAACTCTGGTTGTAGTACAGAATGAATAAAAAGTGCAGCATCTTGATTTGAATTCACCATCCAGTCCCCTTTCTTTAACTGAATTAGCTCTTTATTACTTTGAACTTTAATATTTCTTAGCTTAAAATGCCCTTCGTATGGTTTTTTCGATGGTTCAAAATTAACCACTCTATAAACACCAACATTCATTAAAGTATCTTCAACAATCTTAGTTATTTTAACATTATTAGCCAGTAATCTTTCTACTACATCTTTTTCCTGAGCGGATATATAATAGAACTTTGGAAGTTGTACAGAATCGTTGGCAATAGAAGTTTTGTAAAAGGAGACATATTTGGTGTATGGTTTGTTGGTATCGTACTTAAGTCTACTAAGACCAGTTATTTTGTGAATGGGAAAAGAATGCTCGTAACCCTTAAAAAGTATAGAATCTTTATTGTAGGAATTAATGTAGTTATATTTTAAATATGGTGATTCCATAACAAATCTTCTAGCTTGGTTTCTGGAGTTTTCAATTAAAGATTTGTTTAATGAAGTCCAGTTAATTAATTCTCCCATAAAAGCTAAAGTAGCCTCTACTCTATCTGGAAATGGTTTCAGCATATGAGTTTCTACTGTAAAACTTAGAGTATGAAAAAGTGATGTATAACCCATAGCATATCTAGGAAGATCGTTAAAAGCAACTATTCCCTCATCAGGTGTCATTCCTTTTAAATCGACATAGGGAAATAAATCTATTTGATAATTTTCTTTTATGGCATCGGTTAAATCAGGTATTAGACTATCGTAAATAAGAGTATTTAAACTTGGTGCCAATCTTTCTCTAAGAGAACTTATATAGGTAAGAATATATTGATAGTCTGCACCATTTGAGACATGGTTGTCTACAAAAACATCAGGATCCAAACCGTGAAATATTTTAGCAAACGTAAAAGAGTTTACAGCATCCATTTTCATGAAGTCTCTATTTAAATCAAGATTTTGAGCATTTCCACGAAAACCGTATTCATCAGGTCCATTTTGATTGGCTCTACTAGTACTAGACCTATTAAGTATCCCACCAATATTATAAGCCGGTATAAAAGCAACAACCGGAAGATTTTCGATATTTTTTTTATTTTTTAAAAACTCCTCTAACCAAATTAAACATGCATTAATACCATCTGGTTCACCAGGATGAATGGCATTGTTAAATAAAATCGTAGTTTCTTCTCTAGCTTTTTTGAAAGTATAAATAGAGTCTTTTGCACCATTTACAATACACACATAAATTGGTAAACCATAGTCTGACAGTCCCATGCTGTAAAGTTCTACGTCACTATTTGATCTAGAAATTTCCTTAAGATGATTGATTAATTCAATGTAAGTGGGGGTTGTATTTCCTCTCCATTTTTCTTGAGAAAAAACATTTTGTGGAAATAATAGAAAAATAAAGAATTGAAAAAAAAATATTAAAGTAGATCTATTATTTATTAAAGTACTCACTCTGTTAGTGCAAACCTTTAGCAGCTAAGTATCTTTCTGCATCTAAAGCAGCCATACATCCAGTTCCTGCTGCTGTAACTGCCTGACGGTAAACATGATCTGCTGCATCTCCAGAAACAAAAACACCTTCAATATTAGTTTTTGAAGAACCTGGATTATTGACTATATAACCACTTTCATCCATAGTTAACCAAGGACTAAAAACCTTTGTGTTTGGGGTATGACCAATAGCAATAAATGCACCGGTACATGGTATCTCGTGCTTTTCTTTTGTTTGGTTATTAACTACTCTTACACCAGTAACGACATTACCATCGCCCAATACTTCATCTAATTCAGTGTTATGAAGAATTTCAATATTTTCAATACCTCTTACTCTATCAGCCATTATTTTGGAAGCTCTAAACTCACCTTTTCTAACCAACATCGTAACCTTGGTACAAATATTAGCTAAATAAGAAGCTTCTTCACAAGCAGAATCTCCAGCACCTACAATTACTGTTTCTTGCCCTTTATAGAAAAAACCGTCGCAAACTGCACATGCTGATACTCCACCACCATTTGATAAATAATGTTGCTCTGAATCTAAGCCTAAATATCTGGCAGAAGCACCAGTAGATATAATGATGGTATCTGCATGGATTTCTAATTTATCATCTACCCACACCTTATGGACTGGACCATTAAAGTCTACTTTAGTGATCATACCAGATCTAACGTCGGTACCAAATCTTTTTGCCTGTTCTTCCAAGTCTACCATCATTTGTGTGCCGTTAACACCTTTAGAATAGCCTGGGAAATTATCAACGTCTGTTGTAGTGGTAAGTTGCCCCCCTGGTTGTAATCCTTGATATAAAACAGGACTCATATTAGCTCTAGAAGCATAAATAGCTGCTGTAAATCCAGCAGGACCTGAACCAATTATTAAACATTTTAATTTTTCAATTGCTGACATAATTAATTTTTTTAAAGCATGCAAATATATTATTTATGAAAGTTTTAAGAAAATAAACTTATTCACAAATTAAAGTGTCATAAGAAACACCATAACCGTAAAAAATACCTAAACCATCACCCTGAACATTATAAGGTAGATTTCCCGAGGAGGCGAAAATACTTCCATTTGAAACTGCAGCGTTTTCCATGGCTCTTACATACAAATATACTGGATAGGTAGTAGTTGTTGATTTTACTAAAATTGTATCTCCTGTTTTAAAAAAACCTTCTTCTACACCTTCATCATCAGGTCCTTCAAAATCTCCATCTTCACCTCTGGCAAAAATAAAATCAAAAGTAAGTCCATTAAACAATTTATCATCTGTTGAGCTGCCTATAGGTGCTAAAGGTCTGTTGTCCTTAACAGTTCCTTTAACGTTATCAAATGGGTATGGGTAATTATACTTATAAGTATTAATTCTTTGAGCGAACCATCTGTAACAATTACCAAGGGTATCCGGATCTGTAAATTTCGCACCAATCAAACCTAAAGAGTCATATGCTTCGTACTTTTCAAACCACAAACTATCTATTTCAAGTGGTTGAGGTATTTTAGCTCTTGCTGTAAGTGTTTTATTCCCTTTATTCACCTTTAAGCTGTAAGTTTTACCGTACTGTCCAAATGCTGCAAAATCCAAAGAGGAATAAACATAAATTCCATTAAAATTAAATTCTTGAAGAATGAATTCTTGATTCCCATCACTTAGTACAACATCTGCATCGTGAATAAAAATTTCGTTCAATAAACTGGAATCAATTGGATCAAAATAGCCCTGACTATTGGTAATGACAATCCTAGGTGGCAAGCCACTTTCTACCGTAGCTTCTAAAATCATAGTTTGATCTGTTTGAGGCAGATTGAATTCAATAGTTTTTGTACAACTTATAATTAGAAAAATGAAGATGTAATTTAGATTTTTCATTAAAATTTAAAATTCCAGGTTATACTTGGCAAAATTGGAAACAGCGATACCTGGCTTGCACCAAATTCTGCAGTTCCTTGAAGTGGATCACCACTATAATCAAAAAAGATAAAATAAGGATTTGCGCGATTGTAGATGTTATAAACTGAAAAATTCCAGGAAGAAATTATTTTCTTATCGATTTTTTCTATTTCGTTGGTTGCTGGATTTAAAATTTTCTTGTATGGCTTTGCATCAATTGTTAATGATATATCTACCCTGTGATAAGGATCTAATCGGTACTCATTTCTTTTACTCCATACAGTTATAATTCTGTTTTCTTGCAAAGAAAACCACCTTCTTTCTGGCAATGACAAAGAGTTGCCGGTAGCATAAACAAAGACAGCTCCAATATTAATTCTATCGTTAATTTGATATTGCCCAACAATTGACAAATCGTTTCTTCTATCATACTTAGCAGGAAACCATTCTCCATTGTCAATTTCATCAAATTTTCGCATGGTTTTGGAATAGGTATATCCAATCCACCCATTGAAGTCCCCCATTCTTTTTTTTATAAAAAATTCTGCTCCGTAAGAATAACCCTTTCCAAAAGTTAATTGATTATCTACATTATTATTAAGATTATCTTCTGGGAAAGAATTTTCTTTGTATTCAATTAAGTTTTTCAAATCCTTGTAATAAATCTCAACAGAAGCTTCATATTCATTATCAAAGAAATTTTTAAAATAACCAATATTATATTGAGTTCCGATTTGAGGCTTTACTGTTTCTGTGCTAGGAAACCATAAATCAGTAGGTAAAGAAACTGAAGATATTGAAGCCAGATGAATGTATTGATAATTATGAGAAATACCAACCTTTACAGATGATTGATCCGACAATAAATATCTAGCAGAAAACCTAGGTTCCGGTCCAAAATAGGTTTTAATGTTTTGAAAGCTAGAATATTTTCTGGTGCTATCTGTAACACCTGAATTTGGATTCTTGTAATATCTAGTAAACGGACCTATATGTTGGTACATGGATAACCTAAAACCAACATTTATTTTTAAATTTTCATTTACATTCCATTCATCTAGAAAATATAATGCAGATTCATTACCATAAACTTTAACATCGTCCTGAGTATCGAATTCTACGTCTCCAGAACTTGCAGATAAACTTGAAGGTATAAATCTATGAAAAGTATAATTCCAACCAAACTTTAAATTGTGAAGAGAATTTTTGTAGAAAGTGAAATCTTGTTTTAAGTTTAAATCCCTAATTCCAGAAGCTAATTTAAAATTAAAGCCACTTGCGCCCCCCTCAAAAGCAAAATTATAGTCAGTAAAAACTGCTGTAGTATTAACAAATAATTTATCACTAAAAAGATGATTCCAACGCAAAGAAGCTGTGGCATTACCCCATGGAACATTAAATTTAAAGTCTAAATCTTGGTTATTAAAGGTAAAAACATCTCTTCCAAAATAACTGCTTAAATACAACCTGTCTCTATCTGATAACCTCCAGTTTAATTTTGCTGTTAAGTCGTAAAAAAAATATCCAGACCCCTTAAAAGAAGATGTATCTGGAATAAAAGGTTTGGTCAAAACATCTATATAAGTTCTTCTACCAGATATAATGTAAGATGCTGTATCTTCTTTAATAGGACCTTGAAGAGTTAATCTGGATGCGATGGCACCAATCCCACCATCCATTTGGAAATTTTTATAATTTCCTTCTTTCATAGAAATATCTAAAACAGATGAAAGTCTTCCCCCATAATTAGAAGGCATTCCACCCTTAATTAATGAAACATTCTTAATAGCATCAGCATTAAAAACAGAAAAGAAACCAAATAAATGAGAAGCATTATATACAGTAGCTTCATCTAACAAAATTAAATTTTGATCTGGACCTCCTCCTCTGACATAAAAGCCTGTATTTCCTTCTCCACCAGATGAAACACCAGGTAAAAACTGAATTGTTTTAAGAACATCAACTTCCCCCATAAAAGCAGGAATAGTTTTAATCTTATCCATTGATAAATCAATTTTACCCATTTGAGTTCCTGTTGTATTTTCATCGGATAAAGCATCAATTATAACTTCTTCCAGTAAATCTCCTGCTTCCTTCAAATCTATATTTAGTCGGGTATCTCTGGTTAAATTGATTTTTTTATTATTGCCATTATATCCTATGTAGGAATATTTAACATTTGATTCACCTGCTTTAAGAGTTATTGAATAAAATCCGTAAACATTACTTGATGTACCTTTTGATTCACCATCCACAAATATGGTTGCACCAATTAAAAATTCACCTGTCTTAGCATCTTTAACATAACCACTTAAAGTGTACTGTTGAGAAAAAAATGTTAAACTGAATAAGAGGTAAATAATAAATAAATAGTTTTTCACAATGCGAAAATATAAAGTTTTGTTTAAATTAAAAGTAAATAAGTTAAACAATTTGAAAAAAATTAAATTATTAGGTCGATATTGAAAGTAAAAATTAGAAAAATGGAATTATATAATATTGATAAAGTTGGTTTTGGTAAGAGACTTATGGCTTTTATTATTGATATGATTATTTGTTCCATTATTGGCGCATTACTCTCCATATTTACTGGGAATACGCTTTTAGAATTCTTTTTTGAAACATCACAAGTAAATGAAACTGCTGCAGCTATTGAATCATTAGGTGCAGGTGCTCAAGGTGAGTTAGTGAATACGATATTTTCTGCAGCATCAGCTATTGGACTAGTAGGTTTTCTCATATTAATTTTGGAAGGTTTTACTGGACAAACACCTGCTAAAATGTTGCTTGGAATTAAAATTGCAAATCAAGATGGAACTAATGCCACTACTAATATCTTATTCCTAAGAACGTTTCTAAAAAACATTTCTTCTGTATTATCACTAATTGCCATAATTTTGGCAATTCCATTAGTTAAAACTATTGGGTCCTTTTTTGGATTTATAATATTTATTGGTTGTTTTTTTGCACTTGGAAGTAATAAGCAATCAATTCATGACATGATTTCCAAAACTGCTGTTTTTAAAATAGCTGATCTAAAAGAAAAATAATATTAATTAACTTTTATTTCATCTGCCAGTTTCTTAGCTTTTTTAACTAAAGAGCCCACTTCTTCATCTCCATATGTTAATGTAACAGCCATTCTTCTGTAAGGTCTTGTAGATGGTTTACCAAAAATTCTAACATCGGCATCTTTAACAATCATCGCCTTGTTTAAACCAGAAAATTGAGGAGTACTCTTGGATTCATCTTTAGCTAAAACAACGGCTGAAGCACCATTTTTTAAGAGTTTAATCTCAGAAATAGGTAAACCTAATACAGATCTTGCATGTAATTCAAACTCATTGAAATTTTGTGTTCCTGCCAACGTTACCATTCCAGTATCATGAGGTCTTGGAGACAATTCAGAAAAATAAGTGGCGTCTTTTGTAATAAAGAATTCTACTCCCCAAATTCCAGCACCACCAAGAGCTTGAGTTACTTTTTCAGCCATTTCTTTTGCTTCTTCAAGTCTTTGTTGACTCATGGGCATTGGTTGCCAACTTTCTTGATAATCACCTCTCTCTTGTCGATGTCCAATTGGAGGACAAAAAAGTGTAGGTCCGTTATTCTGGGTAACGGTAAGTAAGGTTATTTCATAATCAAAATCGATAAACCCTTCTACTATAACCTCTTGTAAATCTCCTCTTGAACCAGCAATAGCATGATCCCAAGCTTTCTGAATATCAGACTCCAATTTTATTACTGACTGTCCTTTCCCAGAACTTGACATTAGAGGTTTTACAACACATGGATAACCACATTTATCGACACCTTTTGTTAGTTCGTCTAAATTAGTAGCATAGGAATAAGGGGCTGTATTAACTCTTAATTCTTTAGCGGCTAAATCTCTAATTGATTTTCTATTCATAGTGAAATTTGCTGCTTTTGCACTAGGAACAACTGTAAACCCCTGCTTTTCATAATCATAAAACCTTTCTGTTCTAATGGCTTCAATTTCGGGAACTATTAAGTCTGGTTGATACTTTTCAACTAAAGAATCTAGTGCATTACCATCCAGCATATCAATAACTTCAAATGCTTGTGCTACTTGCATTGCTGGGGCATTTTCGTAACTATCTACAGCAATTATATATTGTCCTAATCTTTGACAAGCAATAACAAACTCTTTTCCCAATTCTCCCGATCCCAACAATAAAATTTTTTTCATAAAACTGTATTAATTTAAATTATATCTTTTTTCATAAAGAGGTTTTAAAAACTTTGGACTTACGTTGGTCAACTGAAAATAAGGACTCTGGGTTGCTCCAAAACCTCTTATAAATCTTTCTATTGACTCCACCATGGTTCCTTCAAAGTCAAATTCATCTACAAATGAACTAGCAAATTTTATTGATTCCCACATTAAGAAACTCATGGATTCACTATTTCTGTAATCTGGATTGCTTCCTCCAATAAGATAATAAACAGTTTTTTTCGTCCAAACTAAAAAGATTCCAGAATGAATATTATGGTCACTATCTTTTGCTAAAAAGATTTTACAACAATTATTTTTCAAACAACCATTAAATAACCTTTGCAATTCAATATCGGAAAATGGGGTTTTAATTTTTTGCCTTTCATAAGTCATTTGAATTAAATTATATAATTCAGAGACATTCTTTGATTCTTCAATTTTTAATAACCTATCCGCTTTTTTAATATTTTTCCTAGTTCCAGAGCTTAAATTATTAAAAATATTTTTTTCATTTTCATAGAGTTCTTTAAGTCGATAAGTATACTTAACCGAACTGTTATATCCTTTCCAAACGAACGGTAGAATATTTTGTATGCTGTGGTGACACTTTATTACGTTAATATTTGCTTTCGGAAGAAGATTGATAAGATTTGATAACACCTCTTTTTCAAAAGCTAGTTTCGTGTTGTTTTTCTGACCTTTTGGATAAATTAGCCAAGGTCCAAGATGTTGGGTGAACGGTGGAATTCCTAAAAATTTAAAACTCCATTTCTTTTTTAGTAAATACGGCAAAACACCAAAAATCTGATTTGACTTTTTATAAATAACAACATCCCATCCTCTTGTGCCTGCACTAGCATTCAGCCACCAAGGCTGAAAAAATATAGGCAACTCATTTTCATTACAAAATTTTTCGTAGTATGTTTTATTTTCTGTCAAATACGGAGAATAGTTGTTTAATTTAGAAATTATTGAAACACTACTACCAATAAAGTTTCTTCAATTCCCTTTCAATAATAGAAATTAATTTTTTGTCAAACTGAAAATCAAAATCGTTAGCAATTAACATTCTAACGTTGTAAGAACCTAAAGCAAGTCTAATAAATGACTTGTTGTCATATTTAACAGGTTGACCAATGATTATTTTTTTGAAATCATAAAAATCATCTCTTTCTTTAGCACAAATTTCTAAGTAAAGTTTTCTCAGTTGCTCATCAGAAAGTAGAGATCCGTCTTTGTGTTTAACATTAAAGGAAACAATGGATCTATTAGTGAATTTTTGATCGGGCATTAACTCAAAGAAATCGCTCTTAATTTGTAACTGACTAATAATAAAGGCGTTCCACCTATCCACAGCCATTGTAACCATATCTTCCCCATAAAAAGAAAGAAGTTTCATTTCACTCACAGCGGCTTCCCATCTAAGTAAAGTCCCATAATTTTCATTGTGTCTGAACTTACTCCTAAGTTTTGGATGGCTCAAAGGAATATCTGATGTACTAAATATTTTAAGAAAAGGTGCAACAGCTTCATCTGTAATATTAATTAGCTTTGATGAAATAGTTTTTGGGACTAATAATGCTCCGCAAAATGGAGGTGATTGATAAAATTTAGAACCCGTCAGCATTACCATACAATTAAGACTAATTAATTTATTAATTAGTTTTTGAGTGGTTCGCATTTGACAAACATCAATAACCCAAAAGCAGTCTTCATTTGCTCTTGGAATCATAGATATATTGTCAACAATTCCAGATTTACTACCAATTACAAGATTAGCAATAACTTGATTTTCCTTACTTTTTTCTTCTATTTTATGTAAAATATCGCTTTTGTGATTCAAGATGTTACCATCAATGTCTCTAGCTGAAAAAGCTTGTTGTTCAATTTTTATTTCCTTGTGAATTATTGAGTTTTTATCAACGTTTTCTTCAAACTGATTCGTTCCAAAAAAATACTCACCTTTTATAGCCGTATTTGAACCTGTCCCTAACTCTTCAGGACAAGTAACTACACTAAATATAGATTGATCAGGTTTTATGATTCTCGAAAACATTATTGGATAATAACATAAGTCACTACCAGAGGGTGCATAAAAAATATCGAAGTGATCAGAAAGATCAATATCAATTAATTTCTTTAGTTGATTTTGTTGTTGATTCAAAAGCTTATCGTAATCTTCTTTCTGTAGTTTTTTTAACATTTTATCTACAGCACGCTTACTATCAATATTTAAATTTGACATTGTGCATGAACCTCTGTTAAATACTGACTCATAAATAAGAGGATTTCCATGGTACTTATTCAGCCCATTTTCTTTTAAAGTTATTCTTTCATCACCACCCTTAACAATATCGTTAATATCCATAATTTCAATTAATTACACAAATAAATGTATTTTAAATTACATTAAATATTATTTTTAAAATAATGTTATTTATTTTCATTACTGACTAAACACAATATCCAAAAATTAAGAAGGTGAATAAAGAATTTATCAATTGGGACGACTTTCAAAAAATAGAAATGAGAATTGGCACAATTATAAAAGTCACAGATTTCCCAAAAGCAAATAACCCCTCCTACCTACTATATGTAGATTTTGGAGATTTAGGAATTAAAAAGAGTGCAGCACAAATCACAAAAAACTATAACAAAAAGGAATTAATAGGTCAACAAATTATTGCTGTTGTAAATTTACCTAAAAAACAAATTGCCAATATTCAAAGTGAATTTCTTACTCTTGGAGCTACTGAAGCTCAGACAGATAAAGTAATTTTAATTCAACCTCAGATAAAAGTTGAAAATGGATCTCCAATTTATTAATAGATTCATAAAATAAGTTCATTTTTCTTGAAAAAATTAAGCCTTATTGTTAATATTACAATATGAAAAGAATTGGTATACTTACAAGCGGAGGAGATTGTGCAGGCTTGAATGCTGCTGTTAGATCTATCTTTTACAGAGCTAAGGATAAATACGAAATGGATGTTTTCGGAATTATTGAAGGGACTGTTGGGCTAATGAATAGACCAGTTTCCTACACTAAACTGGATTACAATACTTTTTCAGGGAATCTACTTAGACAAGGTGGGACTTTTCTTGGAACAACCAATAAGGGAAATCCTTTTAAATTTCCAATGTCAGATGGCTCTTTCAAAGACAGAACTGTAGAAATTATAAGCGGATATCACGAATTAGGACTTGATGGGCTTATTGTAATTGGTGGAGACGGAAGTATGAAGATTCTAAAAACTATTGCAGATAAAGGAGGTCTTAATATTGTTGCTATACCAAAAACTATTGATAATGACGTTGGGGCAACTGAAAACTCCATTGGTTTTAACACTGCTGTTAATGTTGCTACAAACGCATTAGATAATCTTCAGTTTACTGCAGCCAGCCACAACAGAACAATGATTTTAGAAGTTATGGGTAGAGATGCGGGACATATTGCTTTAAATGCTGGAATTGCTGGTGGAGCAGACGTTATTCTAATTCCAGAAATCGGATATTCAATTGACGGAATAGTTGAAAAATTAAAGAAAATGAACAATCATGGAATTAAACATTCTTTAATAATTGTTGCTGAAGCCGTAAAACAAGAAGATGGTAAAAATAGCACTGTTAAATTTGCAGATGGTGAAGAAAGATTAGGTGGTATAGGAACTTACATAGCTCACCAAATAATGCAAAAATCCTCAGCAGAATGTAGAGTTACTACACTTGGACATGTCCAAAGAGGAGCACCTCCAACTACTCAAGATAGAATATTAGCCAGTGCATTTGGAGTTCATGCAGTTGATCTACTTGCACAAAAGAAATTCGATAGAATGGTTGCTTGGAGCGATCGAAAAGTTGTAGATTTTCCTATAGAAAAAGGAATTGAAACATACAGAAAAGTTGAATTAGAAGATTCTTTAGTAAAAACTGCTCTTGCCTTAGGTATTTATCTTGGTGATATTAGTTAACTATACCATTGTAATTAATTCAATATTTTAAAACTAAATTCAAAAAATGAACGTAGCAGTTATAGGTGGTGGTGCTGCGGGTTTCTTTACGGCAATTAATATTAAAGACAATTACCCATTAGCTAAGGTTAGTATTTTCGAGAAAACTAAAAAAGTACTTACAAAGGTAAAAGTATCTGGAGGAGGAAGATGTAATGTTACTAATGGTTCTTCTTCAATAAGTGAACTTCATAAGGCTTATCCTAGAGGAGGAAAGAAATTTAAAAAAATATTAGAAGTCTTTAATACTAGTGATACTATTGATTGGTTCGAAAAAAGAAATGTTCCACTTTATATTCAAGATGATAATAGAGTTTTTCCAAAGTCTAATAATTCTCAAACAATAATTGATTGTTTGTTAAATGAAGTAGAAAATTTAAATATTAAAGTTTATTTTTCTTACAGAGTCCAAAAAATTGAAATTGTTAAAACACAACTTCAATTAATTTTTGAAAATGAAATTTCTTCAAAAAATTTTGATAAAGTAATTGTAGCAACTGGTGGCACTCCCAAAATTGAGGGATTTCAGTGGCTTAAAGATTTAGGACATAAAATCGAATCACCTGTCCCCTCTTTATTCACTTTTAATAATCCTAAAAATGAACTTGGGAATTTAATGGGCTTAGTAGCTGAAAACACATGTGTTTCTATTCAGGGAACAAAGTTAAAAGCTAGCGGCCCTTTACTAATAACTCATTGGGGTTTTAGTGGACCTGCTGTATTAAAGACTTCATCTTTTGGTGCTAGAATATTAAAAGAAAAAAATTATCTTTTTAATGTTCAGATTAATTGGATAAATGAGAATAACGATGAAATAATTGCTGAGCAAATAATGGAAATAATCAAGCTTCATAAAAATAAAAAAATAAGCAACATAAAACCCTTTAATTTTCCAGAAAGATTGTGGAATTATTTAATTCAAAAAGCCAATTTTCCTTTAGAAAAAAAGTGGGGAGAATTGGGTAAGAAAGGAATTTATAAACTTACTAGTGTATTGAGTAATGATATATATCAAATTAAAGGGAAAACTACGTTCAAAGAGGAATTTGTTACTTGTGGTGGAGTAAGTTTAGAGGATATAAATCTTAAGACAATGGAAAGTAAAAAGTGTCAAAACCTATATTTTGCAGGTGAAATTGTGGATATAGACGCTATAACTGGTGGCTATAATTTTCAAGCAGCTTGGTCAACAGGGTTCATTGCTGGGAAATTAAAATAATTTGAAGTCTCATTTTTGAATTATTTTTCTAGTTACATTTAACTATGCAATAGTATAATCAATTAATAATTTTAATTTACAAAATTTCGATTTCAGTATTTTCGCTAATCCTACAGTGGTTTTGATAGCAATTCAAGTAGGCCAACTTAATAAAAAGAAATACAGAATAAACCTTTGTGATTTGAATGGTAAAATCATTGAAAAAAAGCAACTGAAAATTGACAGTACGATTACCTATTTTAATACTGAAACACTTTATAAAGAAACATATCTAATATATATTTATGGAGATGCAGTTTCAATTTCTAAAAAAGTAATTGTTAAGCAGTAAATTTATAATAGATTATATAAATTCTAATTTTCATTTGGTTAGATTTATAGAATGCAAATAGGAATAGACAGTTTTGCCGCAACAGAAAATTTAGATTCTAATAAAAAGAAAAATGCTAAATCTATTGATGAATTAATTGACAGAATTGTTAAAGCTGATCAAGTCGGTCTGGATGTATTCGGTGTTGGAGAACACCATAGAAAAGAATTTTTAGACAGTGCTCCTCACGTTATATTAGCAGCTGCCGCTGCAAAAACTAAAAATATTATTCTAACCAGTGCTGTTACTGTTCTTAGCGCCTCGGACCCAGTAAGAGTTTTTCAAAACTATGCTACTCTAGACTTAATTTCTAAAGGAAGAGCTGAAATTGTTGCTGGAAGAGGATCTTTCACAGAGGCATTTGAGCTTTTTGGATATAGCTTAAATGATTATGACAAACTGTTTGAAGAAAAATTAGAATTATTAATTGAAATTCAGAATAATGAAACTGTTAATTGGAGGGGAGATCACAGACCTCCACTTATGAATCAGACAATTTTCCCAAGACCTATTCAGGATCCTTTACCCATATGGGTAGGAGTTGGAGGAACTCCTCAATCATTTTTAAGAGCTGGTAAATTAGGTCTACCCTTGATGATCGCCGTAATTGGAGGAGAAACTCATCGATTTAAACCACTTGTAGACATGTATCGAGAAGCTGGGCGAAGAGCTGGTCATTCTCCAGAAAAGTTAAAAGTTGGTTTGCATTCATTGGGATATGTAGCAGAAAATTCCAAAAAAGCAGTGGAAGATTATTTCCCAGGATATGCTAAAACATTTACTAGAATTGGAAAAGAACGTGGTTGGCCTCCAGTTACTTTGGAAAGATTCAAAGCTCAAAACGGACCCAGTGGTGCATTAATGATTGGAAGCCCAGATGAAATAGCTGAAAAAATCACAAGACACAGTAAAGCTTTAGGGGGAATATCAAGGTTCACATTTCAAATGGACAACGCAGAACTTACCCACCACCAACTTCAAAAAGCTATAGGTTTAATTGGTGAAAAAATAAAGCCACAGTTTAATTGATAGAGCAAAAAGATAATCTACATTAATAAATAAATATCATAATAAATTTATTTTTGAAGTATGAAAAGAAATGAATTTATTAAAAAAACTGCTGCTTTGAGCGTCATTGGTATCTCATCACCTTTAATATCAAAAGCTGGTAAATTCAAAAATGAGTCAACTTATGATAAATTAATAGATCAGATCGGTTTCAATCATATACCAAATAAAGAAATTAAAACTATGAATACTGTAATACATAAAGCTAGCACCAGAGGTCACGCCGATCACGGGTGGTTAAAAGCCAATCACTCCTTTAGTTTCGCAAACTACTACAACCCTGAAAGAACAAATTTTGGAGTTCTAAGAGTTCTAAATGATGACAGTATTGCTCCTAAAAGAGGTTTTGGAACACATCCTCATGATAATATGGAGATTATCACTATTCCACTTGAAGGCGACTTGGAACACAAAGACAATATGGGCAACGGAACTGTTATTAAAAATGGTGACATTCAAGTAATGAGCGCTGGTACAGGAATAACACATAGTGAATTTAATGCTAATCATGATTCTTATTGCAAGCTATTACAAATTTGGTTATTCCCAAATAAAAAAAATATAACCCCTAGATACGACCAAATTACTTTAAACTCCATTTCTAAAAAAAATAAATTATATCAAATATTATCACCATCTGCTGAAGACCAAGGGGTTTGGATTCATCAGGATGCATGGTTTCATTTAGGAGAATATAACCAAAAATCAAACGACCAATATCAAATAAAAAAAGATGGAAATGGAATTTATATTTTTGTAATTGAAGGTAGTATTTCAATAAATAATCAGCCACTAGAAAAAAGAGACGGAATTGGTATTTGGGACATTGATCAAATAAATTTTGAAGCCCAACCTAAATCAAAGATATTGCTCATGGAACTCCCTCTGAATCTTGTTTGAAAATTAAATGAAAATCAATGAGAAATTTACATTAGCTCTAGAAAATCACAAAGAAAGTTGGAAATACGCCTGGAAATTAAATAAAGAATTGGAAATTAATACTGAAATTTCTGATCTAAATTTAGAACAATTATTAGAAGGTATTAAAGGTAAAGGAGACGGGCACCAGAGAGAGATTCTTAAAATTTTGTTGAAATCTAGTTTTAATGAAAGGTATTTAACTCCCCTCTTTGATTTGAGTTTAGATATTTGGTTGAATATCAAAAAAAAGTCCTCACTTAGAATTACTGCCTACCAAATCTTAATAAAAATCACAAATCGCTATCCTTCACTAAAAAATGAGCTTGAAATTTTGACAAATAATTCACATCTAAATTCTCTTTCTAAAGGAATCAAAAAATCAGTTTTTAAATTGAATCAAAAAAATAAAATTCAGTTTTTAAATTAGAATTCATTAATTTTAGTGAATGTCCGATTATACGATAGCTGTTAAGTATGCCATGTTTTTTTTCATGATTACCATGTTTATAGAGTGGCTGTCATCTAAATTTTTAAAACAAAAAGTTTATAATTTACCTGACACTATTTCTAGTATTAGCTCTGGAATGACTAATAATTTAAAAAGTATTTTGAAATTAACCGTTGTTATAATAAGCTACCAATGGATGTACGAACATTTGGCTATATTTAACATAGAAGCTTCTTGGTGGGTTTATATAATTGCGTTTATTGGTATTGATTTTGCTAACTATTGGACGCATAGGTGGAATCATGAATTTAATATTTTATGGAATAGACATATTATTCATCACAGTAGCGAAGAGTATAATTTAGCCTGTGCATTAAGACAAAGCATCTCTTCAATAATTCAAATTTATTTTTTTCTATATATTCCTCTTGCAGTAATTGGAATTCCTGGAAAAGTTATGAGTATTCTTCTTCCACTCCACTTATTTGCTCAGTTTTGGTACCATACAAGATTAATTAATAAAATGGGATTTCTAGAAAAAATTATTGTAACTCCATCTCACCACAGAGTTCACCACGCAGTTAATGATATTTACATAGATAAAAATTATTCTGCAATATTTATTTTTTGGGACTTCATTTTTGGGACTTTTCAAGCAGAATTAAAAAATGAACCTCCAGTTTATGGAATTAAAAAACCTGCCAATACCTGGAATCCTATTATTATTAATTTCATGCACCTGTTCCAGTTGTTTGAAGACGCTTTTAGAACTAAAAAATGGAAAGATAAATTCAGAATTTGGTTCATGCCAACAGGTTGGAGACCCAATGATGTAGAGAGTAAGTATCTCATTATTTCGTCAAATTTGGAAAATAAAAAAAAATACAAGACATCAACAACTACTTTTTTGAATCTTTGGAGCAGTTTGCAGTTACTAATACACTTAGGAATGCAATTTCACATCATCTACTTGATTAGCTATTTCGACATTTCTCTATATAGCACTTATGGAATATTTTCAGCCTTTGAAATTTTAATGCTTTATGGTTTATTTTTTGTAAGCTCAATTGCTGCTTTCACTTCACTAATGGACAATTCTTTTCACTCTTTAATAACAGAAACTTTAAAAAATATTATTGGATTTTCTTTATTGATCTACTTCCCTGAAGTACTTAATATATACAGAGATATTGAAATTCCTTTTATTTTACCTGTTGTGTATTTAATACTTTCTCAAAGTATTACAGTCTATTTTATAATAAAATTTTCAAAGGATAAAAAATTATCTTTCAGCTTATAATCCGCTCTTAGTGTTGAACTTACTGTAGCATGGAATAGAACGGTATTTACTTCTTTTATGTCTTTTAGCACTCATTAATCCAGCAAAAAGACCACCCTCGATACTTTCAATTATTAAAGAAATTTCGTTAGTTCCTCCTGAATATGCACCTAATTCTGAAATAGTAAAATCTCTACTGTAAGACAAAGTGAAAGATAAATTAGATTCATTAAATACTTTCTGATATCCAAATATAAAATACAGAGATTCAAATTTATCATAGTCATCTTCTAGAGAAGTCATTTGTTGTCTGTAAAATAAACCTAAATGCAAAGGATATATCCATGCCTCAGCTAAACCAATTTGCATAGTAGATAAATTACCTTGTTTTACAAATAGAGCTGAGTGTTTTACACCTCCAGATAACTTACCACTAAATGGCCAAATCATAGAACCATGATATGTATATTTCCTATTGCTTTTATAGGTCTGATTATCTACAAAACTATTAGCTCTTTGGACAAAATCATGAACTGCTAATCCTAATTCAACATCTAAATCAATAGGTAAATGAAATCTCTTACTCTTTGATCCTCTTTTTATGTGATAAGTTATTACAGTTCCTAAAGCAAGATTGGAAGTGTTAAATCTGTTGCTGTTAGGGATTATAAAAGAAGTAGTGTAAACATTTCCTAAGTAAGGGTCTAGTTCATCACTAAAAACCATCCTAGACCAATCTAATCGTTTTGATATGTTTTGGTAATGAAATCCAAATTGCCAAGCAAATGGGCTTGGAAAAACATCAAATAATCTATAAGAGCCACCAAAATGAAACCTGTCAGTTCTTAAGTAGCTTTCCCCTTCGTTTCCAGTAGAATACAGCATAGAAAGAGAAGAGTTTTGATGATTCTGCCAAGTATCAAAAGATATAGAATGAGTATTGAACTGCGTTGGAACCTTAGACCACTGATTTTTACTATTAACAAACAGTCTAAAGTTATTGTCCATTCCAGAAAGAGCTGGATTTAAGTACAAAGGATTAAAATAAAACTGACTGAATACCGGTTCTTGGGCAGTGTAATTAGTAAAAACTAAAAAAACTCCTAATATATTTATTAATTTTTTCATTATCTGATAACGGTTACTGTTCCTGTTTTCCTAAATACATCTTCATCTTTATATTCTTTTCCTTCCCAAAAACTATCATCCTTAAATTGTGCTTCCACTTTCCAGACATAAACATCAGGCTCTACATTTACTCCTTTAAAGGTTCCATCCCAATACCCTGTAGGTTGACCTTCATCATCCAAATCAGAACTTTCCCATATAACATTTCCAAAAAGATCAAAAATTTCTATTTTGTAAGTTCTCATACCTGTGCCTTTTGGAATAAATCTAGCTACTTCTAGATTACTGGAAGAAGGGTACAAAGCGTTTGGAATAAATAGTGCTTTTCTAAATTCCAAATAAATCTCTTGAGTCATACTATCTGTACATCCTGCAGCATTAGCAACTTCAAGAGAATAATAATAAGTGCCTTCTGTAGAGTATAAATAATAGTAGGTTGGTGTTTCTTCAATAGAAATATCTCCATTTCCAAAGTCCCAATTGTAAGAGGATGCGCCAAGAGAATTATTTATAAATTCTAGACTTCCGCTCAAAGGTCGGTCTGGACTTAACACATTATTCATTGTGAAATCAGCAATAGGTGAAGGTAACACTTCTAATACACTCGTTCCCTGAACAGTATCTGAACAGCCACTGGTTGTATTGTAGGCATAAAGTGTGATATTGTACTGACCTGCTGCATCATAGATAAAGGAAACAGTATCACCAGAAGCAAATGTTCCATTACCTAAATCCCAAACTAGTGAATCGGCATACAAAGAAGCTGAGTTGAAAAAACTAGTGTCTCTAAAACAAATAGAATTGTCATAGTTAAATTGAGCGTTTGGAACTTGATTAAAAAACACATCGAAAATATTATTTAAAGTATCATAACAATTATAACTATTTCCAGAAATTAATTGAATGTTGTAAATACCAATAGAATCGTAAATAAAGGAAGGGTTGGTGACTGTTGTTGACTGTAAGCCGCCAAAATTCCATTGGAAGCTATTCGCTCCAGTAGAAGTATTCGTATAGTCTACGGCAATTGGTAAATAACAAGGGTCGGTAGCTACGTAAGTATAACTAGAAACTGGAGATGGATAAACATTGAGGTTTTTAAAAGTTGAATCTCGGCAACCATTAATGTCTTCAACAACTAAACTAACAGTATAATTTCCGAAGTTTTGAAACTGATGAAAACCATTAAAAAATGCTCCATAATTACCGTCGTTAAAATCCCAATTATAAAAAGTAGCATTTTGGGAGGTATTTGTGAAAATAGCTGTAAATGGCTCACATCCAATTGTAGTATCCAAGTTGAAATCTGCTACTGGAATTGGATTCACATTAATGAATTCAATTATTGAGTCTGAACAACCTGAAGAATTAGTAGCTAATAAAGATACTTCATAAATTCCATCGTTATTAAATGTGAAAATTGGGTTGGTTTGAATGGAGTTAGCAAGGGTATCAAAAGTCCAAATATAGTTACTAGCTCCAACTGAATTATTGGTGAAACTGTAATTTGAAGGAAGTACACACAAATCTAATTTATTGGAACTAAAATCTGCAGTTGGTATAGGGGGAACTATAACTGTAACTGTAGAACTATCAAAACAGCCATATTGGTTCATTGCTGATAGTGTGATATCATAAGTTCCGGAATTAGTATAAGCATAATTTAAACTAGCCGAATTGGTATTGGAACCGTCTCCTAAACTCCAGGAGTAAACAATAGAACCAGAAGAAGTGTTCACTAAAGAATAACTTGCAGGTATGGTACAAGTATCTAATTGTATAGGTGTAAACTGAGCAACTGGAATTGGATTTACGGAAATTAATTGAGTCGATGTATCAGAACATCCGAAAATATTGGTGGAGGTTAAATTCACATTATAATCTCCGGCAGCATTAAAAGTATGAAATGGTGAAGTTAATGGAGAATATAACCCGTCTCCAAAATCCCATAAATAATTAGTTGCTCCCAAACTTGTATTTTGAAAACTGAAACTTGCGGGTACTGTACAAGTATCGAGAGGAGTAAAACTGAACGATAAGTCAGGAACTGGAATTACATTAACTGTTACAAATGCGGTGTCAAAACAGCCTACAGCATTCATGGAAATTAGACTTATTTCATAAGTTCCATCATTATTGTAAGTATGACTTAAGTTGGGTAAGTTTGAAGCAACTCCATCTCCGAAATCCCAAATATACGCAATTGCTCCTGCAGAATTATTTGCAAAATTGTAATTAGCAGGAATGCTACAGGTATCTAATTGAATAGCATCAAATTGAGATGAAGGTACTGGATTAACAATAATGGTTGTGGAAATACTATCTTCACAACCATAAGTATTGGAGGTAATTAGATTAATATCATAATTCCCTTCTGAGGTATATGTATGAGCAGGAGATGCTAGTGAAGATACGTTTCCATCACCAAAATCCCAACTGTATGAAGAACCACCTATGGATAGGTTTTGAAAATTATAGTTTATTGGCAAGACGCAAGTATCTAACTGTTGCGACATGAAATTTGTTTGAGGTATAGGATAAGGATTGACATTAAAATCAAAAGAATCAACACAACCTGTTAAGTCTTCGAACCTTACATTAACACTGTAATATCCGTCGGTAGAATAGGTATGATAAGGGTTGGCCAAATTGGATGAATTACCGTCTCCAAAATCCCATAAATAATAACCTATAGAATTAACAGTACTAGAAAAATTAACAGGTAGAGGAATACATCCATTAGAGGTATCTGAGGAAGCTGTGATTTCTGGATAAGGTAATACCACTAAATCAACTGAATCAAAAGCAGGACAATTGTTAGTAAGTGAAGTACCCGTAAGAATTGCTCTGTAAGAACCAGAATCTGCATATATGTGATTAGGGTTAGTTAAGAAAGAGGTAGCTCCGTCTCCGAAATCCCAATTGTTACTTATGGCAAAATCCGATGAATTATTGAACTGAAAAGTTGATCCCGCACAAAGTGTATCGTCTGTTACTGAAAAGGAAACATTTGGAGATGTATTGACTCTAATAGTCTTATAAGCAGTATCGAAATTACAAACATTACTTACTGCAAGTGATACTTCATAAGTTCCACTATCGGTGAAAGTATGAGTTGGAGAATAAGAATTTGAAAAGTTGCCGTCGTTAAAATCCCAACTTGATGTTGAGCCACCAATTGAAAATTGTTCAAAATCAACAGAAAATGGAGCACAACCTACGGTAGTATCAACACTAAAAAACGCAACTAGACTACTTGGAAGTATCGTAACAGTTTCTGTAGTAGTATCTGTTCCACATTCATTGGTTACCGCCATTGTTATGGTATAAAAAAGCGTTGATGGTCCCGGGGTATAGTAATGATCGAACAACGTATCGTTATTTACTCCAAAAGTTCCATCTCCAAAATCCCAGTAATAAGTATCTGGAAGACCGTGGCTATTATTTGCTAATGTAATTGTTCCTGAGGCACAGCCACCAACATTAGAATAAGGACCAAATCTAGAAACTGGAACTGGCATACTAATTATATCTAAATTTTGTACAGAGACACCGCAATAATTGGAAACTGTTAATGAAGTATAATAAGTTGTGTCAAAATATATTCCTGCTGGATAAGATTGAGAGGAAGGAATTGTATCTGTTGAAACCGAATCTGTTCCAAGATAGTTTTCTAATCCTAAGTCCCACAAGAAACTGATATATTTTCCAACTGAATTATTAGTGAAATCCACAATTAAAGGACCACAACCAGAATCTGGAGCTGTGAAATTAGCTACTGGAGGGGCGAGAACTTCAATAGATGAACTAGCTGAATCTAAACAACCTTTATTAGTTTCCGCAATATAATTTACATCAAAGAATCCAACTGTGTCAATTGTGAATATTGGAGATGATTGATTGGATAATGAACCGTCTGAAATTGACCAATAATGATTTTGTACTTCTGTTGTTGTATTTAATATTTGTTTTCCAACATCTAAGCAAAAGATACTATCGTGGGTGTAGTTTACTGCAGGTAGTGGATTAACTGTTACATCCAAAGAATCGTAATTCCAACATCCAGTAACTGGGTGTTGATAAGCATATAATAATGTATGAGTTCCCATACCTGCAACTATAGGACTAAACAAACCTGAAGATGGGTCTATTCCCAAACCTGTCCATGTTCCTCCAAACGGAGAGAATTGAATGGCCGTATCCCCAAAAGATATACAAATTTCAAAACTGTTGTCTAATGTAATTTCAGGTAAGGGATGTATTAAAATATTCATCGTATCAGTTGTAAAACAATTACCCGATGCAATATTGTAAGCTAAATCTACTGTATCTACAGTAAGAACATCGTAATCGCCATTAAAAGTCACCCCTGATCCATTCCATGTACCAGCTCCCAAAGGAAGTCCTATTAATTGAATTAAACCAGTATCTATACACGCTTGAATATCTAAACCTGCATCGGCAATTTGTGGAGCTACTACAGTTAGTTCAAAAGTGTCAACATTGTAACAAGTATTAATATCTGTAAACTCATAATATATTTCAAAAACCCCTACTCCATCTGGACTATAAACTCCAGCGTTGTTCAAATTAGAATCTAACCAATTTCCACCAAGTGGTGTTGCATTGAAAGTAACGGTAGCTGGTAAATCACAAATACTTGTATCATTAGGAACAGAAACTATTGGTAAAGCATGAACTGTAATATTTAAAGTATCTGTAATATCACAAGTATTGGAATCTTTATAATAGTAAACTAATTCATGAATTCCAGGACCAGCAACAGATGGGTTAAAATCTTTTAAAGGATCCGTGATACCGATTCCTGTCCATGTGCCTCCTGAAAGGTTAGGATTTAATACTTGAATAGTATCATCAATACAAACTTCAAAGTCTAAACCAACATCTAAATTTGGAAGCGGATTAACAATTAAATTTACAGTATCTCTTGTTAAACAGTTTCCTACTCCATAGCTGTAAACTAAATCTAATGTATCAATCATTGAAGTTGTATAAATACCACCTCCAGAAACTGAAATCCCTGTAATGGCACTAGTTCCTGTCCAAACTCCACCAATTGGCAGACCATTTAGTTGGATAGCACCAGAATCTATACAAGACTGAAAATCATTTCCTGCAATGGCATTGGTAGGATCAATTACATTAATTTGAATTGTATCATTGTTGTAACAACCGTTTAAATCTGTATGATGATAATAAAGGGCATATAATCCAATTCCATTAGGTTCAAAACCTCCTGAACTATCAATACTATTTCCTGTCCAATAACCTGGATTAAAATTCCCATCAAAATCTACCACTCCAGGTTGATTACATAGTATGGTATCATTTCCAGCGTCAACTAACGGTAGAGCCCATACATTAACTACCATTGAGTCTAGATTTTTACAAGTATTAGAATCTTCATAAGAGTAATATATGGTGTGAAGACCAACACCAGCCTGTGAAGCAATAAATTTGGATGAACTAGCAGGAATTCCAATTCCGGTCCAAGTTCCACCTAAAGGTGTTCCATTATTTAAAAGTAGAGTGTCACTATAACATACAGAGGTATCACTTCCTGCAGAAACTATGGGAAGAGGATTAATAACTAAATTCATTGTATCATTATTAATACAATTCCCCGTTCCGTAGATGTAAGGTAGTGCAAAAGTATCTGCAACAGAAACAGAGAAAGATCCTGACAAAACTCCTTCAACTTTTATATCGTCAACTCTAAAATATTCTGATGTTGAATTATTAGCAAACTTTATTCTAAATTCTAATGTAGTTCCATTTAAAGAACTTTGAGAAACCACTTTTGAATAAGGCCAAGGAAAATCATCACCCAATTGACCATTTACGGAAAAGTAGGTCCAAGCTCCACCATCAATTCTATATTCAGATTCTATCACATCGTTAAATTCCTGCCATCCAGATTCTGAGGCTTCAAATGATATGGAAACATTATCATATTCTTCAATACTTATAACTGGAGATAGCCAATAAACTGAACCATACAAACCTCTCGCTTCAAGTCTATTACTATTGACTTTTATATAATTAAATGTACTGGTTAAGTTGGTACCATTTAAATCAATACTCCAATTACAGTCTGTAACATCAACACCTGCATTTGTGGCTCCTTTTCCATTTAAACCAGTAAAAAATTCTTCATAAATAGAATTGGTAGTATTTGAAACAATATTTATATGATCCCAATACCCTCCAGATGGTGAACCTTTTAAATTAACCTGACTTTCACTAATACATTTTTCAAAATCTGTTCCAGCATTGGCTAGAACTGTTGCTTGGACATCAATTAGTAAAGTATCCTCATTATAACAACCGAATCCGTCAGTGTATTGATAAATGGCAGTATCTTGAGCAATTCCGTTTGGAAGGAATAAACCAACGTTATCTATTTTATTTCCCTCCCAAGTTCCTCCAACAGGTGAACCACTAAAAGCTACAGCAATTGGTTGGTCGCACAAAGCAGTATCTTGTCCAGCATTAACAGTTGGAGATATTCTTTCATTTATTGTTACAGAATTACTGTTAATACAACCAAAACTATCAGTAGCAGTAAGGGTGAAGGTTTCTGTACCATTCATATCATAATAAGGATTTAGAATAGTAATATTTGATAGTGAAGCTAAATCCCACGTGAATGTATATGGAGAAATAGCTCCTGAAATGGAACCAGATAAAAAGGCCGTGTCTTCAGGACAAACACTTTGAACTAATCCTGCATCAACAGTAGGCAACTCTAAAACATCTACTAATATCGTATCATAAGCCATACAGTTATTAGCATCTGTAACCTCTAAATAAACCTTTTCGTCAGA
>JAQXDK010000046.1 GCA_029251405.1 Flavobacteriales bacterium | reverse complement strand
CTTAGTGCTTCTCTAGATGAAACTCAAAAAGATATTGACTAAGAAAAAAGCTGAAAAAGTAGAATTAACTAATTAGTTTTGTTTGTAAATTGGAATTACAATAAAATAATTAAAAAATGGCTTTAACAAATAACGACATATTAAAAAAACTTCGTGTTGCATTAAAGATGCGAGATGATGATATTGTTAAAATACTGTCATTGGTTGATTTTAAAATTTCAAAAAGTGAATTGGGTGCTTTTTTCAGAAGTGAAGACCATCCTAAATATATGGATTGTCAGGATCAGATTTTAAGAAATTTCTTAAATGGATTAATTATTTATAAGCGTGGTCCAAGAGAAGACAAACGCAAACCTAAGGACTAATAAAACATTTGAAAATACTACAAAGAACTTGTGAAAAAGATGAGCAAAATTTTGAGTTTGCAGATGGTTTTGATTAAATTGAGAAGGATATTAGAGGAGGGTAGAGAGTAAATACAAAAAAAAGCTAATCATTGAAAAAACTACAACTATTCTTTTAAAATACAGTTAAATATTTACATTCTTCTTTTCATAGCTATCTTTCAGAAATACAATCTATAGTTACTATTTCCCCATGCATGCAGATACTTACCATTCGAGGAGCAGTATGGTATACAACCCAAATCTTTTTGTTTTCTTTTAAATTAATACTGAAATCGTTCAAGTTGGTTGGTTCTATTTTGGTTCCATTATTAATTTCAATCATCCAACTACATCCATCTAATCCAGTCATATTAACTAGTTTTGCTCTTTGAGAATTATCGCATTCACTTTCTTTGTTGCAAGACAAAGTAGCTAGAGCTAGAACTATGAAAGTTAGAGCTACAATTTTTTTATAAAATATTTTTTTCATACGATCTTTTGATTTAATTACAACGAATTTTCTAAGGTTTTTTAATAACAAGAAGAGTATATGAATTATATACCATTTGTGGAGTCCGTATTTCTTTTCTTTTTAACAATGATAAAACATAAGATAGATGAAGTTAATGTTATAAAAGTTCCAAAGATTAGTTCTGTCGTACTTTTTGCGAATAGATTGCCAAAAGTATTCAATGCAAAAAAGACAGCAAAAGCCCAAATAAGTATATCAACAGCTTTGTTTTTTATTTTTCTCTTTAGTAGTTTATACTTTACAATCAATATCGTTAACATAAAGATGTTGAGTAATATAGAAATTGTTTCAAAAGATTTCATTTCTTCGATTGAGTTTAGTTTTCCAGCCCAAACTTTTTCATAAGGAATTTGATTTGTTAAAATCAAGAAATGAAATATTAAAACAATTCCAAGTATGAAAAACATAATAATTAACGCTACTTTCTTATTCATCCTTCTTATTACTTTTTGGATTTAAATTAAAATAAATGAAGTCATATCAACATCACGTAAATAATTTTCTAAAAGAGTGGTAAATCAAGTACATTTAATCTCATCATTTAATTTTTATTTAAATGAAATTTAGTTTTATTTTTTATTTATCTAAAAATATAAATGAGACAACAAGTAATACAAAAGAAACTCCAGATGAAATAGATCTTATTAAGTTTAAATTATTCCATTTCACTTCAATACTTGTTCTGAGCACTTTTGCTTCTTCCAAGGAAATAGAATCTAAACTAGTTTTATCTAATAATTCATTTAAAGGAATATTACCTACTACAGTTACTCCAAAAGCCCCGATCCAATATGTAAATAGAATTAATATAAATATCCAAAAAACATTATTTGGATACAAATTGAAATAAAATGCAGGCAAAAGAGCTGTAGTTATTATGGCTCCTCCAAATATAATTTTAAATGTGTTATTTAATATAACTCTGTTCATAGACTGTAATGCTTTCAGATATTCTAAATCACTTAACTTCCCAATACCAGGCTTTACAGCATTAGACCAAGTAAAAAAAATACCAGCCATTATTCCAGTAAATAATATGGCAAGAGCTAAAATGATTGTTTCAGTTTTCATAAAATTATTATCTATAAATCTAACTTACCCTTAATATGCATTCTGTTTTAAATATTTAAACAGAGTTTGTTAATAATTTAAAATTAAATCTAAATACTGAAATTAGAGTTAACAAATGGTAATAAGTAATTGTTTTGAATCTTATTATTCAAATAATAAATTGATTTGTTTAATTCAGATTATAAAGTATTCCAAAGTTTTAACTTTGCTTTCACTTTATGATTCATAAGTGTAAAACAACCTTATTTTACTGATAAAGTTATGGTATACTCTTAATTAACTTCTCTGCGGAACCGTCGCTGTATATATAAATTAATGGGACATCTGGTTTAAATATTGTTTCGCGACCAATGATGTCTAAAATTTTAACCAATTTTCTTGAAGTCTTAGCCAACGGCTTATCAAAATCGTCTGTAGAAGTTATACATGGATGATTTTGATTACCAAGAATTTGAATTTGATTCAACCCACTGTTGATCCGCTCATTGAGATATTCAGCTACTCCTTTAGTGACATGTGCACCGTAATTATTATCAATTGCATTTAAGAAATCAGAATATTGAAAACCATAATCCATTGGATAATAGGTATCTGTTTGTACAGCGCTACTTATTAGTCCTTTTTTTTGTTGTAAATCAGCGTACCAACCCGATGAGTTTAAATCATTCAATATTTGGTCAAGATAGGAGTTGAATAAGTCGTTATAAAATGGGTATGAAAGTAATCGTTCCACCAACGGTCTGTCGTTGTTATGCCAGCTATTTAAATTTCTATTTGCCCAATCGATCCCAGCCCAGTCAATACCGAAGGTATTATCCATATCATATTCTATGAAAACAAATTTACCGTTCGATGGCTGTCGATACAGGTAATAATTGTTTTTATTAAATGCATATCCATCCCAATGCCCTATGATGATTTCTGCTGCAAGTGTTTTGAGGTACAATACCACCTCAAAATTTTCCTCAATAAAACAAGGGAAATCAGTATCGCTAATATTATTTAAAGTCTGGATGAATTGTATTAATTCAGAATAATCATTTGCTGTTTTATTCGTCTTCAACTCATAAGAACCGTAATAAGAAGATTGATTAACCCCATGGTACATTAAATCGGCACCCCATGTACACTTATAAAGATTTCCATGGTCATCCCCTACAAAGCGTTTTTGTAGGAATTCATCATCAATATGTTCAACGTTTAGGTAGACACCTTTATACTGACTATTAATATACAGCTTTATATAACTAGATCTTGAGCTGATAAGATTATAGGTGGTAAGTGTTGTTAAGCTCATCCAATATCTAAGAAGGGACGGGTCATTGTGCTGTCCAATTAAATTCATTTTTTCAATTCCCTTGAATTTCTTGCCTTGAGTATATTCATTAAATGAAATTTTGAACGCTTTTTTATTTGCACTTCTCGAGGTATTACCCCTTACACGAAACCCTACGTTTTGAATAGTGTCGTTATGGACTGAGGAGTAATAGTAAAATGTTGCGGGAAAATGGTAGTTGGTGTAGAGACTGTCTCCTAATAGTATATTCAGATCGTTGGCACTTAGCGAGATGTGAATTTCCGCTAATTCATTTTGCAAAAAGGCATCATTATTTGCTGGATGAACAATGGATTGACCTAGTAGACTATAGCTCATGATAATGAGTATTAAGAGTAGGAGGTTTTTCATTTTCAGAATCAATTTTTTGCTAATAAATTGTAAGGTTCTAAATCCCATTTCAAATATTTTGGGATTAAATTGGCATCAGGAATTTTTAATTTATTCTCCTAATCTTAACAATCCCATACAATTTTAAATATATGTAAAATACATATATCATCAAATTAAACAGATATATTGTAGTAAAATGCATGGTTGTTTTTCCCTCAAAATAGAAGAGTTTTTCGATGTTAATATTCAACTTTTCTGCAATTTTCATTGCTAACTCTAAACTTGGTTTATATCTGTATCGTTAAATGGATATTATGGTTTGACGACTTACGTCTACACTCTATGCTAATTCCTGTTGAGTAAGTTCATTTTTCTGTCTAATCTCTTTAAGATTAGCCTAAAGATTATTTATTAAATTTTTCTTTTTTATAAGAGTTCTTTCATTTGACACCGATTTTTAAAATATTTAATTTTTATGTAATATTCGAGAAATATCAATTTTTAATTGAAATAATTTGAGTAAAAAATTATTATATTAGAAATATGATTCTTGAAAGAGAAAATTCATTGAACAATATTTCATGCGCCAACTGTGATGGAAACAAAAACTTTCTGATTAAAAATTTAGATAAAACTAATTTACATTGTTTAGACAAACATAAGTCTGAAATCCAATTAAAAGCTAAAAACATTATTTATAGTGAAGGGGCTTTTGCTAATGCTGCATTTTGTATTAACAGCGGTTCATTAAAATTATATAGTATTTCTGGAAATGGTAGGTCACATATTGTTAAAATAGTTGGCAAAGGTGATATCATAGGATTTAATGAGCTACTTACAAATTCTCCATATTTTTTGACTGCTGAAACCCTAGAAGATGTATACGCATGTAGAATTAATAAAAACAATTTTTTTGAAATATTAGAAACTAATAAATCTCTTAAAGATTATTTAATTCATCAAATTTCTTTTGAAAATAGAGGACTAATAAATGATGTTATTTTAATTTCAAATCAATCCGTTTTTCAGAGACTTGCATATATTCTTTTAATGTTAAATGATTTTTATAAAAATGAAGGTATTAATTTGACTAGACAGGATTTAGCTGATTTTGTAGGTGCATCAAAAGAAAATATAATTAGAGAATTAAGTTATCTTAAAAAGCAAAAAATAATTTCAATTCAAAATAGATTAATTCACGTTAAAAATTTTCCTGCTTTGAAGCATATAATTTCTAAGTAAGTAGGGAATAGTATACAATTAGTGATAAATCCGTTATTAGGGCAATAGACCCAATATTTAAAATCCATCTAACTGGAAATACAGCTAAAATAGCAACTAATGTAGCCATTGTGGTAGTAACTAGTAGCGATAAATGAAATAAGTTATTCATAGCTCCTATTCCAACTATGACTCCACCTAAGCAACTAACAATAATTAGTGTTATTGAAATAATACCAAATCTATAGAATTCTAAATTTTTATTAAATATTTTTTCCCAAAATAAATTTATGTTCATCTACATTTTTTTTTGTAAAAATATAAACGATCATTTTCTTAAGTTATGATATTTATTATCCTTTGACATGATTTAAATCAGCTATTATAATTTAATAAAAACAATTATTTATTCGAAATATTTTGCTTTGGAAATAAAATGAATTTATTTCTTTAAATAAGACAGTGAAGATTTTGTATTCTGTTCCTTTGGCTCCACTGGTTGTTTTATAATTATCTTATAAGAAATACAATCTATGGTCACCATTTCTCTAGCCATACAGATAATTACTGCTTGTTATTTCTGTTGGTCTATCTATCATTTATTTATGATATAAAAAAAGCCCCAGTTAGGGGCTTTAATAAATTATATTTTGATGATTATCGTTTAATCAACATCCCAAAATACTTTGTCAGTAGTTAAATCACTTCCATTATTAGCTGCAGAAGCATTTGCAGAGTTAACAGAATATTCGTCTACACTATAATTGTACCTAGTTGGAGTAATAGTTCCAGCTTGTGCAGCTGTATCCATCGCAGGATAATCATACATTTTCCAACTACACCATGCTTCTAAACCTTGATCATACATAGCAACCCATTTTTGAGTTCCAATTCTTTCATCAGCCATTGAAGCGTCCCAAGCAACATCTGTTTCTAATAAGAATGCATCTGCAGTAGCTTGATCGCTTCCCCATTGTAACATTGAAGCTGAAACTCCATTTGCATAATGAGTAGCTGCATCACCACCTACATTCCATCCTCTATTAGCTGCATCTGCTAAATGAAAGCATACTTCAGCATAAGAAAGTAACACTCCAGGGTGTGTAGGGTCTTCCAAAACATTACCCGGTTGTGAATAATCTGCATAAGCACCGTCTAACCCGTGTTGTCCTGTAGACATTAAGTCACCATTAGCATCTAAGTTTCTAAAGTAGATAGCTCTTCTTGGATCATTGGTGTTATTCATAATATCAGCCATTGTTTGAGAAGCTAAAAAATCAGTTCTTCCACTTTGAACTAAATCTTCCCATAAAGGATTAGTATTAGGAGTAGATGATTGATACATTATGTATGCGTGATCAGCATTCGAGGTGAAAACACCTGAAGCTGCAGCTTCAGCCATAGCTTGGCTACCACTTCCAGCAATATTTGCCATTCTCATAGCCATTCTTAACTTTAAAGAATTAGCTAACATAGCCCAATGAGAAGTACTTCCTGCATAGATTAAGTCAGAGCCAGCAAAATCTCCCATATCAGTACTTGCTGATAGAGTAGTGATAGCACCATCAAGTGTAGTTCCTAAAGATGAGTAAATAGTACTTGCGTCATCATAAGCTGGTGACAGATTTTCAACTCCCATTAATGCTTCTGAGTAAGGGACATCGTTAAAGATATCTACTAGAATTGAGTAAGCAAAAACTTCTAAAACATCTAAAACAGCATTTTGAGTGTTTTTAACACCATCTGAAGAAGCTGTATTTTCTGCAATAAATCCTCTTGACTCTTTAATGTCTCTAAGAACTCTAGCATACATTCTTTCCATTACTTCTCCATTAATATTTCTATTAATAAGCTGAAAATTAGACTCATCTGTGTAAGTAGACTGGGTCCAGTGTTGAGACCATAACCTAAATGTATTGACATTTACGTTTGGGCTTGACAAATAATCCATCAACTCCACAGTTGAATTTGCAAATAATGCATTTGCTGGAACTGTAGTTGGTGATTTGTCATTGTTATTGAATTGATCAATATTCTTTGTACATCCTACTGCAACGAGTAGAAATAATACTAAACTATAATTAATTATTGATTTCATTTTTTTAAAATTTAAATGTTACGTTGAATCCTAACTCTCTTACTGCTGGATATGCTCCAGACTGATAACCTTGTATATTTCCTGCACTAAGTCCAGCCTCAGGATCAGTATGAGGACTCTTTTTATGAAGAATTGCAAGATTTCTAGCCATTATTCCAATATCAATTCCTTGGAAACCTTTTCCAGAGAACATACTTTTTGGTAATGAATAAGATATTGAAAGCTGTCTTAATTTAATATATGTTGCGTCATAAACATGCATGGCATTAGGAGCATTTTTCCAACCAGCATAATTATTGTAGTCACCTACAAAAGCATATGTTGAATTTTCAGTTCCATCTGAAGTAAAGTTTCCATCAGTATCTAGAAGATAATTTCCATCAGCATCTTGAGAAGCAACTACACCGCCAATATCGTGTCCGCCGCCATCAGCAATAGATAGTCTAGCTTCATTTCCATCAACGTTTTCTCCAGCTTGATCAGCATATATACCAGTTCCATAACCATACCATGTATCTAAAGAGAAGAAGTTTCCTCCCCATTGAACATCAATTAAGGCACTAGCTGTAAGATTTTTATAAGTGAATGTGTTAGTCCATCCACCTGTCCAATCAGGCATTATATTACCAATTGTTTGAGTTGAAGCAGTTTTACCATAAACCATTCCACCTCTTGATGCAGACGGGTGGTTTATAACAATTTTTTCACCATCGTGATAAACAAAATCAGTTCCTTTAATAGAACCATAAGATTCTCCGATAGTTGCCTCAACCGTAACTCCACCTTGAAAAGAACCTAATTGATAAGTTTCTAAGTTTCCAGTTAATTCAAGAACTTTATTTCTGTTTCTTGCCCAGTTGATTCTAGTATCCCAACTAAAGTCTCCTGACTTAAGAACATTTGCATAAAGTTGTAACTCAATACCCTTGTTCTCAACTTTTCCAGCATTCACATATTGTAAATAAGTACCAGAAGAAGATGAAGGTCTAATTGCTAATATTTGATTTTCAGTAGTTGCACTATATAATGTTAAATCCAATCCTAATTTGTTATTGAAAAATTTATTTTCAAAACCAATTTCTAAACTAGTAGTGTTCTCAGGTAATAAAGTATTATTATAACCTGTGTTAGGAGCACTTGCTAAAGTAGAAGATCCAAAAGGAGTTCCTATGTTGTATATGTTTTGTAATCGCTGCATAGGAGCATCGTTACCAACTTGCGCGTAATTCAATCTTAATTTACCAAAATCCATTCCAGAGATATCAAATATTTCAGAATAAATTAAACTTGCTGTAGCAGCTGGATAAAAGAAAGAATTATTATCAACAGGCAATGTAGAACTTACATCGTATCTAGCAGAGATATCTAGGTATAAAAATCTATCGTAAGCTAAAGTAGCTCTTCCCAAGTATCCATCCACAGCTCTTGAAGCATCAGTTTCATCTGCTGCTTCAGGAGTATTAACACTATTACTAAAAGAATAAACACCAGGAACAACTAGTCCTCCGTTTGTCTGTCCGTCAGTAATATTAACACTTGATCTACGCATGTTAGTTCCTACCATACCAAAAAGATTTAATTTATCACTTAAATCTCTATCAAAATTTAAGAATAAATCGTAATTCCTTTCAAAGAAAGTCTTGTTATATTTACTATACTTAGCAACGTCTACAGATTGAGAACCAATTCTTTCTTCTCTTAATTCACTGTAGTTGTCATTAGTAACTCTACCCATTACATTTAACCAATCATTAATTTCATAGTTTAAAACTACATTACCAATAAATCTGTCTCTTGAGTCAGTAGAGTAGTTGTTATTTCTCATCCAATATGGATTGTCAAAATAGTGTGGGTCTGCTCTTGTTGCTTCTGGAGATGAAAATCCATATGCATTCCAAGATAAGTTATTACCATTAAGCTCATAAGCAGCTTTTTGTGCTTGCATATCAACACCAACATCATACCATTGTCTAAAAGATTGGTTAACATTATTGTTGTCATAACCAGTACCAAACCTACCAGTACCTTGGTTTTTGACATATTGCATAGAAGAACTAAATTTTAATTTGTCACTTAAATCATAACTAACATTTAAAGAAGCATTATTTTTTCTTAGCTCACTATTTGGTAAAATACCTTTATTAAACATATCACTTACAGAAAACCTGTAAGAACCATTTTCAGTTGCTCCATCTAAAGAAACTGCATTTGTTGTCATAACAGATGTTTCGTAAAATGTAGTTGGATTGTTTGAAGTTCCTTGAAATGGTTGAGGTTGTAAATAAGTAGATAGCTCAGGATGTATTGATTCCCAAGTTAAAAGTTCATCTACACTTGAGAATGGAGCTCCGTAAGAGGCATCGTCGCCCATAGGGTTTGCTAAAGCGTCGGCAACACCGTCACCATCCAAATCAACATTTTCAATATATCCATTAGTCACTAAGCCATTAAAGGAAGTATCTGGACCATAGAATTTACCGTAACCTGAACCATATTCATTTTGGTAGGTTGGCATGGTATTTTTATTAATCTGCCCAATTGTGGTATTATGTGAAACTGTAACTCCAATTCCTTTTTTTCCTTTTGTTCCTTTTTTTGTGGTAATTAAAATTACACCATTTGCTGCTCTTGCACCGTATAATGCAGATGCTGCAGCACCTTTAAGAATGTTTATTGATGCGATATCCTGCGGATTAACATCCATTGCAGCATTACCATAATCAAAACCACCTCTACCAGTTTGTTGGTTGTTACCATTAGTAATATCGTTATTAATAGGAATACCGTCAATTACATATAATGGTTGGTTGTTACCATCAATTGAAGAATAACCTCTAATGATTACATTAGCAGATCCTCCCATTGTTCCACTATTTTTGATTTGTGCTCCAGCAACTTGTCCAGATAAAGAACTCATAAAGTTCACATCTTTCATGGTTGCTAAATTGTCACCATCAATAGTTTGTGTTGCATAACCAAGAGATTTCTTGTCTCTAGAAATACCAAGTGCTGTAACAACTACTTCATCCATTACTATACCTTCTGACATAGTAATATTTAAAGAAGATGTACCATTTAGTGCTATTTCTTGTGTTTTATATCCTACAAAAGAAAAAACTAATGTTCCATTAGCTTCAGAACTTATAGAATAGTTTCCATCTCCGTTTGTAACGGTTCCAGTAGAAGTTCCTTTTACCTTTACGCTTACGCCAGGTAATACATCTCCTACATCATCTGTCACAACTCCTGAAACAGATTGGGATTGACCGTACAGTAAAGTACAAGCACCCATCATAAAAATTGTTAATAACGATTTCATATTTTTCATTGTTGTTTGTTAAAATTAGTTCTCTAACTTACATAAAAAAATTAACAATTAGTTAACAAACTATATATAACACACTTATTTAATGTTGTTTAAACACAAAATAGAATTTATGCGTAGTATACAAGTAAACTGGGTATTTATGTTTTTGATTCAAAAAATTGTGTAATTATTACATAAAAACAAAATATGGTTTTTTGAAACAACTATTTAATGCAGAAATTGATTATTATATATTGATAATAGCCAACAATTTAAGATGATATCTTTTTAATGTTTTATAATTTTAAAATCCTCAATTCTTCCTTCATTAGATATTTGAAGAAAATATATTCCATTTGGATAATTTTCTAGACTAATTATATTTGATTCAGTAGTTAGCAATCTATTACCCACTATATCAAATAGGTTTGCTCTAAAAGCTTTTTTAATTCCTTTAACGGTGACCTGGTTTTGAGTTGGGTTTGGAAAAATACTAAAAGAATGCTTATATGTTATGTTGTTAAAATTTGTAGTGTTTTGTCCAAGACAATATCCTAAAGAGTCCACTTTGATTCTGTAATCCATCTGTGTTGGTCCAAATGTAAAACTTGTAGCTTCATTTCCCAATAATAAAAATCCATTATTATTTAATTTAAAAATTGTTTTAACTTCTTTTATAGACGTATCTTCTAGAAAAACTCTAGACCAAAGTGAGTCACCGTTGGTATTGGTTTTAAGTAGGTAAGAACTAGAATCTTTTCTTCCTCCAAATACATAGCCTCCATCGTTAGCTATTAATCCGCATTTAAGAGCGTCAACCTGAAAGGGTTTAGTCCACAACGTATCACCCAATGAATTTGCTTTTATAATTCTTGGTTCTATAATATTTGAATTATCATATTTACCCCCAGAAATAATTAAATTTTCACTGTCATCTATTGTTACAGAATTAAACTGAAAGTCGTCATATGTTTTAGCCCAAATACTATCACCATTACTATTTAATTTGTATATATAAGAGTATTGACTGTATGTGGGAAAGCTTACATTAACTAGACCGCTAATGATTAGATCTCCATTATCAGTTTCATGGAGTGTTTTAGCTTGACTATCCCAGGTGTTAGTAGCACTTAAGAGATTCATTTTTTTCCAGAGAGTATCACCGAATCTATCCATTTTCACAAGCATTGAATAAAAACTCATGTGTCCATAAATAGCTAAGAATGCATATCCACTATCTGCTGTTTGTATCATGTTAGTAATGCCAAAACCACCAAATGGTCCAGAAAAAATTTGAAATTGATTAGTCCAAACAGTATCCCCTAAATTGTTCAATTTGAATAAGTTACCAGCAGGGCTACTTCCAGTACCAATAAAACCACCATCAAAAGTTGGGTGGATTTGTGATAAATAATTATTCGCTGTATCCATATGGTTGTTATGCCAAATGGTGTCAAAATTTGAATCTACTTTAGTAATTTTAAAACCTTCTGAAACAAAGACAAAATCACCACTACTGGTCTGATCAATGTCTCTTAAAGGAGTGTCCAAATTGTGTTTACAATCTTGAGATGAAAATACAGAGGAAATAAGTACTAATAGAATAAGGATTTGATTTTTCATTTTTTCATTTTTCACGAAATTAATTAAAGTTGATTAAAAAAGTCGAATGTATAGAAAAACTAATCTAATTTTTTTTTGTACAACATTGTTCTGACTTGCATTTACAATATTTCATATTATAAATATGGAATCCAGCTAAAGAAAGCGCTGCAGAATATTTATAAATATTGGATAAATTAAGATTAAGATTATGCTCAATAATTATGAAAGTAAATAATGCTGTCCAGCTGATCCAAAGAGTTGGTTTTATCCAGAATTTTGAAGTTGTTCGGGTAGACTTATAAACCGCAAAAAATGAGATTAATAAGAAAGCATAATCTATCCATAGCCACCAAGAAGGAGTAGCGCTGCAGCAACTCTTAGTACACGTAGATGCTAAAAAAAGAAAAGGTGTCGCTAGACAATGTATGGTACATAATGTGCTAGCGCCAGCTCCAATAATATCAGCGTTAATTTTTAATTTAATATCCATTTTTCTATAAATTATTAAGACAAGCAACAAATATACTACAAACGCAACATTGTTGCAATTAAAGAGTTTCCAAAAAATAATTTTTAATTATTATAGAATTTTAATCTTTTGGATGAAAAATGTAAAAATGAGATTCATCACATCAATTATTCTGATGTTTAATAACTTTAATAAATAAAATGTGTAGTAGTGAAGACTTAAATGGTAAGGTTAGAGACTAGTATTTTTTTTCTAGTAAAGAAGTCCAAAAATTAACTTTATCTTCGCTCCAAGAGGGGTGTTTCACATGAAGTAATTCATGTATAATGTCATCTTCAGTTAATTTTCTGGTATGATAAATAGTTCCAACTTGATTTTTGAGGTCTATTTGAATTCCTACAAATTCATGTCCTGAAGTATTCCCTTCAAGTTCATCTACAACTTGATTTTCTGAAATAGGTTCGCAATTGATTTCCCAGTTTGGTATATTTAATAAAGCTTGCCACTTATTAATAAGTGGCAAGCTTTGAAATTTTGTTTTAGTTGTGGTTTTTTCTTTATTTAAGACGCTCACCATCAGCTTTAGATAATACTCTCCAGCACTCGTGAGAACCACTTTGAGACTTAGTTACAGCGAAAAACCTTCCATTTTTTTCTCTTACATCGTACTCATTTGAGTCAAACTTTGACTTACTTTTTACATCGTAAAAACTTAATTTATCTTTCATGTTTTTAATTTTTTGACCAACTCAAATCATTATGTTTATAATATGTGGGTTGGCCTGGTTAATAATTTATGACTTAAAGGTATATTTTTTTTAATTAAACGCAACGAAGTTGCATTAATATTTATATATTTGATTCACTTAAAGTAGAGGATCAAGATTTTTAAAATTTTTGCAATAACCTTCCAAGATAATTGCTTTTTAAATATTCAATCCTCTACTTTTTTTACTTTTTAATGGTATTTCCGGAGAATATCAATTTTCAGAATCTTTTTTCACTTCTTCAAATTTGGCCCTCATTGTTGGGTTTCCGTTAGTTAACTTCTTAATAGTCAACCCTTCAGCTTTATCGTTTGCTAATCTTAGATTTCTGTCTGATGACAAGAGCGCCTCTTTGGTTTTTTGAAGATGACTAATTGTTTTTTCAATTTCATTTATTGCTATATTAAATTTTCGATTGGCTAATTCGTAATTTTTTGAAAAGCCAGTTTTAAAAGCATTTATTTTATCTTCAAAATTTGTAATATCAATATTTTGACTCTTTACTAAATTAAGTTCTGCTTTGTATTTAAGTGAATTTAAAGATGCATTTCTAAGTAGTGTTATAATGGGTATAAAAAATTGTGGTCGAATTACATACATTTTTTCAAACCTATGCGACATGTCAACAATTCCTGTATTGTAGAGTTCATTATCTGCTTCTAAAAGAGTTACAAGCACAGCATATTCACATTTTTTTTCATTCCTGTCTTTATCAAGCTCTTTAAGGAAATCTTCATTTCTTTTTTTAGAAGCTGTTTGGTCTGCCTCATTTTTCATTTCGAACATTATAGAAATAATTTCGTTTTCATGTTCATCCTTTTCTCGGTAAATAAAATCTCCTTTACTTCCAGAACTAGAATCATTATCCTTTTCAAAATATGCATTTTGAAAGCCAGTAGCTCGTAATTTATTAAACTCAGCTTCGCAGTGTTGTTCAAGAGTCTCTCCAATCATTTTTGTGGATAGTTTAACCTTCATTTCTTTACGCAGCATAATTTCCTCGTCTTTAAGTTTTATGATGTCGTTTTTTGTTTGCAGTTCTACAAGATGTTTTTCATTTAATGATTTTTCTAAAAGTAGTTTTTCTGTTTCTTTTAGTTTTAGACTGTTGGATAATGTGTCACGTTCTTTTTCAATTTCTCTAGTAGCTTCACTAATCGCTAATTTTTTAGCTGTTTCAACTTGTTGAATTCTCAATTTCATTTCATTAACCTCGGCCTCTTTTTTAATTTTCAGTTCATTTATAAACTGGTTTTTTAAATTCAGCTCTTCTTTAAAAATGTTTTTAACCTTTGATTTTGCTAATTCTACCGCATTTAACTTCTCCTTTTCTGCAAGTAGTAGTCGGTTTCTAAGTTCTTCTTCAAATTCATGGTCACGAACTTGTTTTAAGATTTCTGCAAAACCAGTTTCGTCAACCTTAAAAGCTTTATTACAGTTTGGACAAATTACTTCATTCATATTCATTATTAAAATTTAAAAAGTTTGTTAATTTCTTTTGAGTATTAATTAAAAAAAAGTATTGTACGTTTTTTACCTAAAACAGATTTGATGGACTTTTTAATCCAAATTTAAATTTCTCTTTAAAAAAACATCAACATCTTAACATAAGAAAATATAATTTAAGAATTTATATTATGACCTTTATTTAAATATTAAAAAAAAACTCAAAATATTAACCATATATTTACATTAATGTTGAAAAGGAATAAAAAAAATAGGAGACAGTTTCTAAAGAATTCTTCTTTATCGCTTTTGTCTCTCACTGCTATTCCAACTATTTTAAAAGCAAATTCTAAAAAATCAATTAATTTTAAAAGTACATGTAACCCAACGACAGAAGATGCTTATGGTCAAGGCCCTTTTTACACCCCTAATGCTCCTAATATTATAAATGGTCAACTAGCTGCAGTAAATGAAATAGGGACTCGTATGATTATTAGTGGTCAAGTTCTCAATCTTGATTGTTCTGAAGTTATTCCTAATACGGAAATTGATATTTGGCATGCTGATAACGAAGGAATATATGATAATGTAGGATTTAATTTAAGGGGAGTTACTAGTACCAACAGCCAAGGTTTTTACATTTTTGAGACTATAAAACCTGGGTTTTATTTAAACGGATCTACTTATAGACCATCACACATTCATATAAAAATAAGTCCACCTGGGTTTAATTCTCTTATCACCCAACTTTATTTTCAGGGAGATCCCTACATTCCAACTGATGGTGCTGCTTCTATTTCGAACGGTTCACTTGACGCAACTCATCGAATTATTCCATTAGTTTTAAACTCGAATGGAGATCTTGAAGGGACTTGGGATATTGTAGTGGATGGTGATGGTGTAGTTTTAGGAAGTAGTTATCTTCATCTTGATAAAGGAATTATTTATAATACTTTTCCTAACCCATTTACCAACGAATTAGAAATAAACTATGGAGTTTTTAATAAATCTAAAGTTGCCATATCCGTTTTTAATATCACTGGTGAAAAAGTAGCCAGCCTTATGGATGAAATTTTAAATTCAGGTAAATACTCTGTAAGTTGGATTCCTCAACAAAACTTGCCAATAGGATATTATTTTATTGCAATCATTATTAATGACTTACAGGTGCATTATTTGAAAGTTCAAAAGCAATAAGATTATCTTATTACAACTCAGAATTCTTAAGATTTTTTCAAAAAGTAAACGTTCCACCAAATACACAGTTCAACTGAGCGAAGAAGAAATGATGATTGGCTTTGTCTATTTTTACAGGTGATGTCCTAACATTTGAAAGATTAATGAAACCTGCCTTAAATTCGGGTTGAATAAAAAATTTATTGAATAAAGTGAAGTTTAAGCCAATAATACCACCAATTCCAATACCCGATAAGTGAAATTCGTCGTAGCTTTCTCTTCCTAATAATGTTGTATTGGTTTTTGGAATCATCATTCCTAGTCCCAACCCTTCCTTTAAACCAATTCGAATATTTTTTGTAACTATAATTTTATCTGAGTGTCTAAATTCAATGTTTATGTAATTTAATCCGTCAGTATGTTCAAATTTCAAAAAATCTTTGGTTAATTCAATTTTTTCGTCTGAATATTGGTTATTGTATACAGTTGGTGTGTTCTCAATATATCCATCAATTAAAACTGTTTGATTTTGCTGAACAACATATTTCATATGATCGACTCCAAAAGATATATCCCAATTTTCTTGGAAATAATATCCCAACCTAAAATTGTATTGTGGTATTGTTATTATTGATGGTTTAAAATAATTATTGAAAGAAAATTTTGTTTGTCTGTCTTTGGCAATGACATTTTTTAAAACAAAGTCATAATTTTCTCCTGAAAAATTAATATTTGAATTGCTATACCACCCCCTGTTCCAACCCCAATAAAAATATAGTTCTCCTTTTTTAGAGTCTTCTAATTGGCTAGTGATATTTGTTATTAGTGTTATAAAAAAAAATAGTGTTAAAATACTTTTTAAATACATTTTTATGATGGGTTAGTCGAACTTAAAACCTTTGTTACTTTACTTTTTTTAGAACATCTAATGTACTTTAAAATCTTAATTTGTTTATTAATATATAACTGTTTCTAACTCTTTATTTCATAAAAATAAACTCTCATAGGATTGGATCATTTTTAAAAAACATTTAGCCTCACTTATGGTGAAGCAATTACTTTTAAGTACCTTAGTAGATCATTAACTAAAAAAAAATCATGATTAAAAATTTTCTAATAATATTTACGCTTCTTTTAAATTTAAATATTCACGGTCAAAAGAAAAAAATAACTTACGATAAAGAAACGGGAATTATTCAAGTAAATAGTGAAGATTATGCTCAATTAGCAAAAGAAAATGCACCTGGACAATTAGGTATAAATAAGAATTTTACTATTTCTAATTTAGAGGGAGATGAGTTAATTTATATGGTTTTTAAACAGAGATCTACATATCCTAATGGTCCTTATGGTAAAGAAGAACTTAAACCTTATTATCAAATGACATTTCTAGAAAGTAATAGGTCTTCTAATAGGAATGGTACAATGAGCGCTGGTGGTGCTGCAAAAATAGTTGCTAAAAATAATTTAATTAAAGATGGTAAAATAGATGCAGCAGCTGAAAAGAAATTTCATATTAAATATTAAATAGGTTTTTAGTAATTAAAACTTTCTTAAATATCTAAATACACAATTTACAAGTGCCTTCTAAATTAATAGAGGTTTTATTAATAATAAAATTAGGTAGAGAAAATTCTATTGGATTTTCCAATTTTTCACAACTTATAGTATTGCACATGAGGCATTTAAAGTGAAGATGGTCGTGGTGGTGATGGTCCTCAGCACATGAAACACCGCAAATAGCGTAATAGGTTTCATTTTTGTCTTGAAAAGCTTTGTGAATGATACCTTTTTCTTTTAAAGACTCTATAGTTCTATAAAGCGTAACTCTGTCTATTGGTTCTAGTGCTTTTTGAATAGCTGAATAACTCATAGAGGAACCGTTTTCTGAAATACTAGATAGTAGTTCTAAACGTGTTGGAGTAACTTTTAATTTCCTTTTTTGTAATAATTTTTTAATTTCCTTTGAATTCATTTAATACAAAGAAATTAAATTTACTTCGTAAATCAAAAACAAAGTCGTTTAATAAATTAAACGACTTTGTTAATTAATTTAAATTTTAATGGTCTTCACCACAGTGTACAACATGTACTGTTCCTGTAGTGTCGCCTGTAACAACATAACCACTATTTTCAAGATCTTCAGCTTCATCTCCACAATATTCTCCTAATTCAACTTCTGCACCATTAACATCAGCATGACATTCGTGACATTTGTTACATGATGTAAATCCAATAAGTGCTACTGCACTAAATAAAATTGCTATTTTTTTCATTTTTTGTTTTTTTATTTTGGGTTCTTATTTT
>JAQXDK010000034.1 GCA_029251405.1 Flavobacteriales bacterium | reverse complement strand
TTATTTTTTAATTAGTCCACTCTGTGTCCAGTTTTTTTTTTTTTATAAATTAACAGCTCAAATACAAAATAATTTTACCATTAGTTCTTACATGTCTATGATAACTACATCAACTTTTTTATCAGGACTCTTTTTTGAATTGCCCATTGTTATGTATATTTTAGCTAAGATTGGAATTCTAGGTCCAGACATATTAAAAAAATATAGAAAACACTCTTTAGTTGCAATTCTTATTTTATCGGCATTAATCACTCCACCAGATGTAGTTAGTCAGTTACTCGTGTCTTTTCCAATTTATGCACTATACGAACTGGGTATTGTTATTGTAAAAAGAGTGGAAAAGAAAAGGTTAAAAGACCTTGATTCTGATGTAAATTTGAAAAATTAATACATGGAAATAAAGACTGAAAATATTTGTAAATCTTACAAAGGGATAAAAGTTGTTAAAGGCGTTTCTGTACATCTTAAAAAAGGAGAAATCGTTGGTCTTTTAGGTCCTAACGGAGCTGGTAAAACAACAACTTTTGATATGATTGTTGGGCTGATAAACCCTGATTCTGGTGAGGTTTTTCATAACGGAGTTAAAATAACTAGATTGCCAATGTATAAACGATCCCAAATGGGGATTGGTTATCTACCTCAAGAAGTTTCTGTTTTCAGAAAATTATCAGTAGAGGATAACATAAAAGCAATTCTTGAAATGTCTAAGTTGTCAAAGCAAGAGCAGTACGATAAATTAGAAGATTTAATTGATGAATTTGGACTCAGTCATGTTCGTAAAAACCTTGGAAGAAATCTTTCTGGTGGAGAAAAGAGAAGAACTGAAATTGCAAGATGTTTAGCAAATAGTCCAGACTTCATATTATTAGACGAACCATTTGCTGGAGTAGACCCCATAGCAGTTGAAGACATTCAAAAAATTGTTTTAAAATTAAGAAGGAAAAATATAGGAATACTCATAACTGACCATAATGTTCAAGAAACGTTATCAATAGTAGACAGAGCATATTTACTTTTTGAAGGAAATATTTTAAAAGATGGCTCTGCAGAAGACCTTGCCCAAGATGAGCAAGTAAGAAAAGTTTATCTAGGCCAAAGTTTTGAGCTAAAAAAGAAAACCATAGGTCTTAAAAAATGAGCTTGATTCTAAATATTGAAACAGCAACAAAAACCTGTTCTGTTAATTTGGCCAAAAAGGGTGATCTCTTAGAAAAAAGAGAAATTACAAGTGAAAAATACATCCACGATGAAAAACTACACTTACTTATTAAAGAACTGTTTGAGTCTACCAAAATAAACCTAAAAAACTTAGAAGCAGTGGGTGTAAGTTCGGGTCCAGGATCATTTACAGGTCTTAGAATAGGTGTTTCAGCAGCAAAAGGAATAGCATTTGCTTTAAAAATACCTTTAATTAGCATGAATGCTATCGATATTATGATTCAAAATTATCAAATGCCTTCTGGAAATAATAATAACGCAATATTTCTTCCTATGATTGACGCTAGAAGAGAAGAGGTTTACACAGCTGGATATGATTGTCATAAAAAGCGACTTGATAAAATTTCTTGTCCAGAAATAAATGAGCTTTTTTTCAATAATTATAAATCATTCAAGGAAGTTTATTTTTTAGGAAACGGAGCAACTAAATTCAAGAATAAATGGAATGATCGAAATGTATTTTTCGATGACTTAGCTTTAAACTCTTCATTGGGAATGATTTCAGGTACCTATGAGAAGTTTATTAAAAAAGATTTTGAAGATCTTTCTTACTTTAATCCATTTTATCTAAAAGATTTTAAAACAAATTAAAAAAAGAATAAAAATATCACGTAAAATAAAAATTCTTTAGATATTAGCTGAGAATTTATATTTGAGTTAGTTTGTATTATAAAGAACCTACTAAAGAGACACCTCTTATTTCATTTAACTCTGATAAAGGTGTGCTGTTAATCGACGGAGATTGCCTCTCTGAATCACCAGAATCTTTCTTTAATGAAATAAGTTCCTGGATAAATAACTATTCAAAAAACCCGTCTAATAAAACTACATTGACCATAAATCTGGGAGGTATTAATATTTCTTCATCCAAATTTTTATTAAATATTATATACCAATTAGAAGCGCTTCACAAAAACAGTTTCTCTGTAAACATTAGGTGGGTTTATAAAAATGGAGAAGACGGTAATTATGAACTTGGAAAAGATTATGATGAGATGGTTTCTATTCCATTTGAGTTTATTGAAACTGTAGAAAATTTTGTCTCGAACATATAGAATTATTTTTTAAGCTAAACATTACTTTATGAAAAAATCTACGCACATTATACTGTACACTGTCCTTTTTGCAGCTGTACTATTCTTAGTATTTAAACAATTTTCCAACAGCAATAATGTTCAACCAAAAAAAGAGAAGGCTTCAAGTAAGGCAAATTTCATTAACAACAATAGCACCTCGAGAATTGCATATGTAAACAGTGATACCGTTTCCAAATACTACAATTATGCTATTAAAATTCAAAAAACACTTTCAACTAAAAGAACTGAAGCCGAAAATCAGATTAAAAGTAAATATTTCTCTTACGAAAGTTTGGTAAAAGATTTTGAGAAAGCTTCTCCAATTATGGGGGATCGTGAAAAAATGGAGAAAGCTCAAAAAATTAGAATGTTAGAGCAAGAAATAATGCAAGTAGAGCAGCAACTTTCTGAAAAAGTTACCAAAGAAGAACTGCGGTTAACCGAAGAATATATTTTAAAAACCAATGAATTTATGCAAGAAATTGGTAAAGAAATTGGTTATGATTATGTAATGAGCTACAGAGTTGGTGGGGCAATGCTATATGCCAATACTAATTTGGATATTACTCCACAGATAATTGAGCTTCTCAATCAGAGGTATCAAGATTTGAAATAAGAAACGTTTATCTTTTATTTTCGTATTGCATATTAAAGTTGTAAATTATAAAATACGATGAAATTTTTGGCTCTTATTGAAAAAAACCAAAATGCTATTATTGGAGCACTTATTATTCACGTCTTAGTTTTTGTTTGGTTAAATATTCAGAACATTTCATTTTACGTCATTCAACCTAAAGAGAAAACCATAGCAACTTTTGATTTTACAGAAATAACAAAACCAATTAATAATATAGATGATAAGAGTAGTGAACCAATAGCTCCAATTAAATTAACTAATGCAGCATCTAATTATGATCAAAATCAAGAATTATCCGCTTCCCAAAAGCAACAATTGGAACAGCAAATAATAAATGAGGTCAAAAACTATGAACAATCTCAATTTCAAGAGCTTGGAGAAGATAATCCTATACTCAAATCAAATTTTTTTCTGGAGTCTAAAAAAAATCAAGAAGACGACATTCTTTATAAATCACTCGCCAAATCGTCTAGCGCTACTGCAAAATATTTTTGCAGAGGAAGAAACATGATCCTTCAAAAAACACCTTCTTATTTGTGTAATGCTACAGGTTTAGTTAGGTTAAATATTAAGGTAAATTCCAAAGGTTTTGTAACAGATTGTAGAATAGACAATATTAAAACAACAACCAATGATGCTTGTTTGATTAAAAATGCTTTAAATTATGCTAGCAACTGGAGGTTTAATCAAGATTTTGAGAAATCTCAAAAACAAGATGGCTGGATAGAATTTACTTATATTTCACAATAATGAACAATTCATGATGAGAATTTTTACACTTTCGTTTTTTCAATTTCTTTTTCTTGCATCTATATCCAGTCAGCAGAGTGGATTATTGAAATCTGAAAAAATCACCACTTATTGGAACAAAGAAAAAAAACAAGTTCGTAGCGAGGGTATTTATCAAAATACTGGTTATTCACAAATTGGATCTAAAAGCGGTAAGTGGATTCATTATTATAAAAATGGAAACATTCAAGAAATAAATAATTACTACAAGGGGGTTTTAAATGGTAGTTATATTTCTTATTATTTGAACGGAAACTTGAAGATTAAAACCTTTTATACTGCTGGAGGTGTTGATTCGACTTTTGAAGCCTATTATTTAAATGGAATTTTAGCAGAAAGTGGAAATTATACGATTTCCCCAAAAATATTGAATAGTGACACCTCCCTTTTAGATTACTGGATTACCAAGACTGAGCTAATAAATTCTGTTAAAATAGGTGACTGGAAATATTTCTATGAAAATGGTAGTTTGATGGAAAAAACACATTTTATACAAAACGATTCTACTGAATATATAGACTTATTTGTAGATCCACAAGGAGATACCTTAATAAGTAATGGTAGAGGCACCAGAAAATCCTACTTTCCATCTAAAAAAATTAAATCTGTTGTAGCATATGAAAATGGAATAAAGAATGGGGCATACAAATATTTTAAGCCCAACGGTAAGGAACGAATATCTGGAGAATTTTTAAAAGGTGAAAAATCTGGTGATTGGATGGAGTTATTTTTAACAACCGATACAATTTACCAGCAGGTTAGTTACTTGAAAGGTGCAAAAAATGGAGTCTTTAAAGAATATTATAAAAATGGTAAAATTAGTATGGCCGGTTCTTATGAAAACGATTTAAAAAACGGATTCTGGACTTACAGTTATATAAACGGATCTTTAGATATGAAAGGGACATTTAAGAATGATAAACAAGATGGATTCTGGACATTTTACTATCCAAAAGGAATTGAATATTATAAGGGTAATTTCATTAACGGTCAAAAATCTGGTGAATGGAAGTTTTTCTACAACAATTCAAATCTTTGGAAAAAAGGAAATTACATGCACGATTTAAAAGATGGATATTGGATAACTAAATTCGAAGATGGTGATACTGCTATGGCTGGAAAATATATTATGGACAAAGAAAATGGACTTTGGAAATCGTGGTATGAAAATGGACAATTAAAGGATATTGGATATTTTAATTTAGGAAAGATGAATAGCAGTTGGAAAGGTTATTATAAAAGCGGTCATCTTAAATACTCTGGGGAGTATGATAACGACTACAAAATAGGAACCTGGACATTTTGGTCTGAAAAAGATGAAATAATTGAAACGAAAAACTATAAATTAATTAGCAATAAAAGCTTATTAGTGCCGAGCGAGAACAGACTTGTTAAAAAATCAGTTCCAGACGGCAAATGGATAAAATATAGCGAGTACGACCAAAGTGTAAAAAGTTTAGAAAATTATGAAAATGGGGATCTAAATGGTGTTTGCTACTATTATTATCCTGGTGGGGTTATAGCAAATAGAATTGTAAACTATAAAGCTGGAAAGCTAAATGGAGTTTATCAAAATTTTAGTAGAAAAGGAAATTTAATAAGTGAAACTAATTACAAGCAAAATAAAAAGCACGGAGATGTAAAAACTTATAGTAAAAGAGGTAAATTGATATCACACTTAGTATACAAGGATGGTGTTAAAATTAAAGATGAGATTAATAAAATTTATTATAATTACAGTTCTCCAAAACAAAAAAGTAATATAAAATAGAATTATTTAAAAATGAGAAATAGTATAATAACAAACGTAGTTACACTTTTTTTTAGTCTACTAAGTTCTTCTGCATTTTTTTCTCAAACAGCAACCATTTTTGGTAATGTTTATGATAGTCAAGATTCTGAATTTTTAATAGGTGTAAATATTTTTAATGAAAATAATATTGGAACTATAACAGATATTGATGGTAATTTCTCTCTTAAGTTACCTGTAGGAAAACAAAAAATAACATTTAAGTATATTGGTTATCAAAGAATTATTAGAGAAGTTTTTCTTAAAAGCAATGATTCGGTTAAAATTGAGGCAGCATTAAATAGCATTACAAATCAGTTGGACGAATTGGTGATTTCTGCTAATAAATACGAAGAAAAGCTAGGTAATGTGCCAATTTCTATGTCTGTAATAAAGCCGACATTAATAGAAAACAAAGCAACTAGAGATGCAGAAGCAATTATTGAACAAGTACCAGGAGTTCAAATAAATGAAAACCAAGCAAGTATTAGAGGGGGGAGTGGTTGGAGTTATGGTGCTGGTAGCAGGGTGCTGGTAATGGTTGATGGAATGCCCATGCTAGGAGGAGACGGCAATGACATTAAATGGACGGCAATCCCATTAGAAAATATTTCTCAAATTGAAATTTTAAAGGGAGCTTCTTCTGTTTTATATGGTTCATCTGCATTGAATGGGGTTATTAATATTAGAACACAATATCCAAAAGATAAGCCCATTACAAAAATTAATATCTCTAATGGATTCTATATGCCTGGTTACAGCAAAAGAAAAGGGACTTCTTTTATTTCGGGTGATTCTTTATTGAATGAAAGAGATGATCAAACTTGGTGGAAACAGCCACAGGGATACCTTCAAGGGAATTTTACTCATTTAAATAAATTGAATGAAAATAATGAATTAGTTTTTGGGGGTTCTTTTATGAAAGATCAGGGATATCGTTACGGGTCAGACGATCTTAGAACACGGTTAAACTTTGGCTGGAAACATTTCTCAAAAGCTAATAAAGGACTTTCTTATGGTTTAAACATCAATTCTAATTTTAATAAAAGCGTAATGTTTTTCTTGTGGGCAGGTGCTGATAGTGCTCTTCATGCTCTAGGGGGGACAGATCCATTAACAACTACTCTAAGTAACACTCGAAACTCTAGAATAATGATTGATCCTTATATTTCATTTATCAGTAAAGACAACAAAGAACATCATCTTAAAACAAGATTTTTTAAAACTGATAATGTAAACAACAAAAATCAAGGTTCTTTATCTGATTATTTTTTCTCTGAGTATCAATTTCAACAAAAATTTAAAAATAAATCTACTTTAACCTTCGGAATTACTGGATCGTATACTAACGTTGACTCTGAGCTTTATGGGGACCATAACTCAACTAATTTTGCAACTTATTTACAAGGAGATAAAAAGTGGGATAAAGTAACATTTTCTGCAGGTATGCGAATGGAATACTTTAAAATAGATAGTGTTCAATCTAAAGGGAAGCTGTTTCAAAAAGAACTAAATATTCCATTTCAACCAGTTTTTAGATTGGGAGGTACTTATAACCCATTTAAATATACTTTTTTAAGAGCTTCTTATGGCCAAGGGTTTAGATTCCCTTCAATTGCTGAAAAGTATATTTCAACTTTTGTAGGAGGATTAAATGTTTTTCCAAATGCAAATATTCAACCAGAATACGGTTGGAGTAGTGAAATAGGATTTAAGCAGGGTTTTGCAATTAACAACTTTAAAGGCTACATCGATTTTTCTGCTTTTTTAACTCAGTATACTGACATGATGGAGTTTGTGTTTGGAGTCTACGACTCTTTAGGGAATGATTTAAGTTATGATCAATTTATAAGCGCACTAGGTCAAAACATAGATAATTTATTTACGTTATTTGGTGCGCGAAGCAGTAATGTCCAAAATGCTATAATTCCAGGTTTTGAAATTAATCTTGTTGGGGAGGGGGATTTCGACAATAATATTTCAGTAGCCACTTTGGCTGGGTATACGTTTATCAATCCAATGTCAATTAATCCAGATTCTGCATATCTATCAACTTTTAGTAATCCTGAGTTGGAAACTTTAAAATACAGAAATAAGCACATGTTTAAAATGGATTTTCAAATAAATTATAAAAAAATTGGTTTTGGAATTAGTTGTAGGTACTTGAGTTTAATGCAGAACATTGATAAAATATTTGAAACGGATAATATAGAAATAACCGTTGTACATCCTACTTTAGGACCATCATCTGTTCAGACGGGGCAAAATATTTTAAGTGGTTATGGGGATTACAGGAGAGCAAGAATGAACGGTGATATAGTTTTTGATACAAGATTGTCTTATACTATAAGTAATAAGTCTAAATTTTCAATATTATTTAATAATATGTTAAATAGAGAATACACTAATAGACCCGGTAATGTATTACCTCCAAGAACTGTAATTTGGCAATATTCTCTTTGTTTTTAGGAATATAAATCCTCTACAACATCAAAAATTAAATCTGTTTCAAACCCCTTTTGAGATAAATATTTTAATAGCTTTTGTTTAGAATTATAGTCTGTTGGAGATCCCATTGCAACTATTTTTTTTTCAGTTTCTTGTTTTACTAGGTCCTTGTATAGTTTTATATCAATAGTTGAAAGAGCTTCACTAATAAAAGCTTCTTCAATCCCCTTCTGCTTTAAATAATATTTGATTTTTAGTTTTCCCCAGTTATAAAAATTAAACCTATCATGGGTAAAAGCTTTAGCGAATCTTATATGATTAATGAATTGTTTTTTTTTAAGATCGTTAATTAACTGCTTTTTATCAACTATTTTCAACTTGAACTTGGAAGCAAGCACAAGGGCTTCTTTTGAAGTAATTTCCTTTTTAGAACATTTATTGGATAAATAAAGAAATGCCTTTTTATATTCCTCAGATGGCATTACTTAGTTAAAACCCATGAAGAAAGCTGTAATTTTTTCTTTACAATTCTTTGATATTCGAGAGCATTTTTTCGATTAGAAAATTTCCCAACAGAAACTCTAAACAGATTATTTTCAAAAGGTAATTGCCTTGCGTTTAAGGATTTTCTTTGAAGTGTTTTAATTAATTTTTTTGCATTTTTTTGATTTCCAAAAGATCCTATTATTACCTCAAAACTCGTAATTTTTATTGGAATGTTGACTGCAATATTCTTGGACTGCAAAACAACATCTTTTGATTTTTCTTTGGATTTAGATTTTATCGATGAAATTTCAGAAGATTTCTCTGTCTTAAGTTCTACTTTTTTAATAAAGGTATTTGATTTAGTTTTGGTGCTTAATGATTCCGACTTATTAAAAGTAAAAGGATTTAGGTCAGAGTATTTAAATGACTCATGACCATTTAATAAATCAGTCTTTAACGGAATCCATGCAGAGTAAAACAATAGGATAAGAACACCAGCAACCATTCCTAAATTTTTGATATGCTTTTTAGATGATACAGAATTAATATTTAAGACTTTTACTTCTGAATAATTGGCAGTAAAATTATTCATATTGATGGGTTTTAAACCATATGAATCAATTAATAAGTTCTCTGATTTTTGTTTGAAGTTAAGTACGCCATTGTCTTCGTACAATATTCCAATTCCATTAAATGAAAACTGTTTTCTTAATTTTAAATCATTTTTAATCTGAACTAATAACGCTGAGATTTCTTCTTTTGCCATTTCATAGCTCAAGTTGTGTTTTTTCGCTATTGCATTAGCTAACAATCCGTCGTTATTTACTAAATTTTTATTGAATAAGATTTGTTTATAAGGTGTTTCATAAGACAAGTCGTGACTATTTAACTTAGCTGGAGAATATTGACCTACAAAACCACCTAAGTTTGGGAATATTACACAATCGTGTAATATCAACAACTCTTTTAATATGTCATTAATGTTTACCATGATATACATTCAAAAATAAGAAATTATGAGTCAAGAACCCAAAATTCTGTATAAATAAATTATAAACGTTTAAGAGACTCAAATACTTTTTGACCTTTAGATTTGCCAATAAAAGCTATTAATTCTGCTAAAGGAATTTTCTTTATTGCATTAACAGACTTATATTTCTTCAGTAAGATTAGAACTGTTTTTTCTCCAACTCCTTCGACATTACTTAAATCAGTTTTGATTAATCCTTTTAGTCTTCTATTTCTATGATGGGTAATTCCAAATCTATGTGCTTCATTTCTCATACTTTGGATAACTTTTAAAGTAGGTGTCTTTTTGTCCAGATAAAGTGGGTATTTATCACCAGGGTAATATATTTCTTCAAGTCTTTTTGCAATACCAATTATTGGGATTTTTTTATCAAGATCTAGTTTTTTCAAGCTTTTTAAAGCGCTTGACAGTTGCCCTTTCCCACCATCAACAATAACAAGTTGAGGTAAGGACTTATTTTCTTTAATCAGCCTTTTATATCTTCTAAAGATGACCTCTTCCATTGAAGCAAAGTCATCAGGTCCCTCTACAGTTTTAATATTATAATGTCTATATTCTTTTTTTAGGGGTTTTCCATTTTTAAAAACAACGCATGCAGCTACTGGGAAATTTCCTTGAATATTAGAATTATCAAAACATTCCATGATGATAGGTTGCTCCTTCAGTTTCAAATCTCTTTGAATGATTTCCAACAGTTTCGTTGTTGGTGTAGATGGATTTTTTATCAGTTCTGTTTTCAAAAATTCCATTTTTTTAGCCATTGCATTTTTCTTTGACAGTAGCAATAAAGATTTTTTATCTCCTCTTTTCGGGGCTAAGAAGTTTATTGGATAGTCAAATGTTAGGTCAAATGGTAAAATAATTTCTTTTACGTCATTAAAGAATTCAGTAAAGTTTTCTGCAATTAAATAGCTTAAAATTTCTGGTTCAGATTCGTCTAATTTTTTTTGAACCACTGTTGTCTTAGATTTAATGATAGCACCATTCATTACTTTAATTAGGTTTACAAATGCATATTTTTCATGACTTATAATGTTGACAACACCTAATTGAGTTAGGTTAGAATCTACTACAACAGATTTTGATTGGAATTTTTTTATGTTATTAATTTTCACTTTTATTCTCTCTGCATCTTCAAACCGATATAAACTAGCATGTTGTTGCATGATCAACTTCATCGACTTTAATACTTTAGTTGTATAGCCATTTAGTACCTGTTTGACGTTTAAAATTCTATTTTCATATTCTTCGATACTTACTTCCCCTTGGCAACACCCTTTACAATTTCCGATGTAAAAATCTACTGAAGTTTTAAATAGCTCATCATTTATTTTTTCTTCACTTAATTGATGATCACATTTTCTAATTTCAAAGTTTTCTCTGACTAATTCAAGTACAGTTTTAACTACTTTAACGGATGGGTACGGACCAAAATATAATGATCCATCATTTATTTTTTTTCTAGTATAAAATACTCTAGGAAAATACTCGTTTTTTATGCAAATCCATGGATAAGTTTTGTCATCTTTTAGTTGAATATTGTATCGTGGTTGGTACTTTTTAATAAGTGAATTCTCAAGTAATAGAGCATCAATTTCTGAATCCAATTGAATTATTTTTACGTCTGAAATTTTTTGAACCATGATTTGAGTTTTTCTATTCTCAAACTTGATTTTATTGAAGTAAGAAGAAACTCTATTTTTTAACTTTTTAGCTTTTCCTACATATAATAATTTATCATCGGAGTCGTAAAACTGATAGACTCCAGGAACATTTTCTAAGTGTTTTATTTTTTCTTTCAATCCTAATTTAGAGGTAGTCATTTATTGTAAAAATAAATAAACTTATTTTTTTCTGTTAATCGAGTAATTAATAAGCCCAATAAAAGCTTTTTTTGAAGAAGATTCAGGGAAGTTTTCCAGTTCTTTAAGTGCTAAATTTTTATAATGATGCATCTTATTTTCTGCATAAGATATTCCACCTTCTTCAATGACCATTGAAACAATTTCTTTAATTTTTTTTGGATCTTGATTCTCTTTTTTAATGGTATTTATTATGAGTCTTTTTTGTTTTTTATTAACCTTATTCATTACATGAATTAGAGGCAATGTTAGTTTTCGTTCTTTGATATCTATTCCTGTAGGTTTTCCTATATCATTTGAAAAACCATAATCAAAAATATCGTCTTTTATTTGGAACGCCATACCTACATAAATACCAACATTTTCCATAGCAGAAATAATTTTTTTATCATCGGTAACAGAACAAGCTCCGGTACCGCAGCAAGCAGCAACAAGCGAAGCTGTTTTTTGTTCGATTATTTTGTAATAAATATTTTCTGTAATATCCATTTTCCTAGACTTTTCCATTTGAAGAAGTTCACCTTCTGACATTGCTTTAACTGCTTTACTTACAATATGTAATAAGTCGATTCTATTTTTTGAGGTTGTTAATAAAAGACCTTGAGATAATAAAAAATCACCTACTAATACAGCAATTTTATTTTTCCACAGCGCATTAATTGATAAAAAACCTCTCCTTTCAGAAGCATCATCTACTACATCGTCGTGAACTAGTGTTGCAGTATGTAGTAATTCAATTAAAGATGCAGCAATATAAGTACCTTCATTTACTGCACCCAGCATTTTAGCAGACAAGAAAACAAATAGCGGTCGTAATTGCTTTCCTTTCCTTTTGATAATGTAATGAGTGATTTTATCAAGAAGAGCCACATCACTCTTCATGGCAGCTTTGAATTTTTTTTCAAAAAGTGCCATTTCCTCTTTAACAGGTTCCTTGATATCTTCAACAGTCATTACCAACAAAACAAATATCCAACATTTAATATTCTTATGAGGTTTTGAATAAACTTATTTATAAATGAATTGTTAAAACCTTGTTTTTAAAGTAGTTGTAGTTTTAAAGTTTAAGATCTTTCCATCTGTTGAAAAACATTCGAAGTGAATTAAATAAATCCCTAGTGGAGATTTTTGACCAAATTGATTAACTCCGTCCCAAGAAAATTGTCCTTTTATTTGAAGAAGTTCGTTATTCAATATTTTTTTTATAAGTCTACCTCTGTTGTCAAAAACAGATGCATTGCCTACCATTCCAATTTGAGGAAGATTATAAGAGAAAATAGCAACATCTTGATACCCATCATTATCTGGTGAAAAAACCTCATTAAGAGCTTCAAAAGTAGCATTTGAAGGTTCTATTAAGTAATACTGTGAATTTACTAAACCAGGAGTTCCCCACCCAATATTTTCTGCTGCACTATGCCAAGCCAAAGAAGGATCAACGTTGCTGTCTAGTAAAAACCTTTCTAAAGCAATTCCTTCTGGATCGTTAATTAAATCGAAATGGTAGTCATCCTTATAGCTAAATTTATCCAAAGTATTAGAATCTATATTCAATAAATAAACGGTTCCTGAATCATTAGGAAAACTGGGTAAATCCATTTCAATAAATCTAGAAGGATTATTTGTACCATAGTCAGCAATAGTAGCTAATGTGTCTTCTGTAAATAGAACGAGTTGTTTGGGGCCTATCGTAAAATGTTGATTTATTTTTTTAAGGTTTGAAATGCCGTTATCGTAATCTGCAATAAAATAATTGAAAATGTCAAAAGACCGGGTTGTCGTATTAATAATTTCAACATAATCTGATCCACCTGAAAAAGGATCAAATAAAATTTCATTGATTAAAATTTCTCCTCTTTTTGCAGTATCAGGAACAACAATTTCTAAGGTATCTATTAAAAAATTCCCAGCAAGATCATAAATATCTTTAATTGCTAGTCTTACCGTTTGATTTCCAGTAAATGATTCTTGGAAGAAAACTTCATATCCGCCGGTTGAAGTATTTATTATAGTTGGATTGGAAATTTGATTGGTGATAAGAGAATAATTATTGATATCAAAAACACTGTTATCAAGTGGTTCTGAAAACTGAAGTTCAATGGAATTAGACGATTTTATAATGGAACTTTGAATAAAAGGTGATAAAGAATCTACTACAATATTTCCGTTAATAGATATGTCGTCAAAAAATATATTATCATTATTAGATGAAGTATGTTTACTCCATAGACCTGTGAAATTTGAAAAGGTATGATTTACATCTGTTGCCCCTAACTCATATGTGAAATTAGTACCACCTGTTGAGTCACATAATATTTCCCAATTCCCATTTACGTCTCTATTAACCTGGACTCTAAATTCAGGATTCACACCAAAAGCGCCATGTAATGAAGAAGCTAATAAAGTAGTCGCCAAACCATCTTGTCTGTATAGTTTTAATTTGTCTAAGGAACCGTTTTCACCAACCCTTATAAAGTAGCCATTTAAATAGCCCTCTAAATTATTATTATTAGAGGTTAAATAATATCTAAAATTATTATTGTTAGAAGGAGAGAAGTCCATTTTCACATAAAATTCCCAATTAATATTTGATGAAAAATCTAGAGTCCCAATTTCAACGCTTAAATAAGAAGTGTCAGTAGCTGAGGGAGCGTTTAATTGTAAACTAAAGTTTCCATTCACCAAAAATTCAGAAGTATCTCCCCCCCAATCAGGGTTAATCGAAAAATTTCCATCCGAAAAATCCTCATTAAGTTGACATAATCCACCAAGAGAAAGTGCAGTAAAAAAAATTATAAGGCCTATAGCTCTCATCTCTTTATTTTTGTAGAAATAAATATACTACTTTTGACTAAAGTTGTTAAATGAAATTAGCTATTGTAGGCTGTACAGGCCTTGTTGGTACTGTTATTTTAAAAGTATTGGATGAGTTTTCAATAGAAATTTCAGAATTAACTTTAGTTGCATCTTCAAAGAGCATTGGAAAAAAAATAGTATTTAGAAATAAAGAAATTGAAGTTGTCACTATTTCAGAGGCTTCAAAAAAACAATTAGATGTAGCTATTTTTTCTGCAGGCAGCTCAGTTTCTCAAGAGTGGGCTCAGAAGTTTGTTGATAATGGAACGAAAGTAATTGATAACTCTTCTTTTTGGAGGATGAAAAAAGAGATTCCATTAATTGTTCCTGAAGTTAATGGAAAAGATATTGCCAAGTCTAACAAGATTATCGCCAACCCCAACTGTTCTACCATTCAAATGGTGGTAGCTCTAAATAATATTTATTTAAAATTTGGAATTAAAAGAATCGTGATTTCCACTTACCAGTCTGTAACAGGAACGGGTGTAGCAGCAGTTCAACAGATGGAAGATGAGAGAAAAGGTGTTAAAGGGAAGAAGGTGTACCCACATCCAATTGATCAAAATTGTTTCCCTCATGGTGGTGAATTTTTAGAAAACGGCTACACTACAGAAGAACTTAAATTAGTTGATGAGACTAGGAAAATTTTTAATAATGAAAACCTAAAAATTACAGCAACTGTTGTTAGGATTCCCGTAATAGGAGGTCACAGTGAATCAGTAAATATTGAAACAATCCAACCTTTTAAATTAAAAGATATTGTTGAGACCTTAGAAAACACCAAAGGAGTTAAAGTATTGGATAATCCAAAAAAGTTTGAATATCCAATGCCAATCAATGCGCATTTAAAAAATGATGTTTTTGTTGGAAGAATTCGATTAGATGAAACTATTAAAAATGGGCTCAATATGTGGATAGTTGCTGACAATTTAAGAAAAGGTGCCGCTACAAATGCTGTTCAAATTGCCGATTATATGTTCCAGAATAAACTTTTACAATAATAAATGGCAGATAAGAAATTGGATGAAAAATCCAGCTATCTAGGTGTTGAACCCATCCCAAGATTATTACTTAAACAAGCTCTTCCAGCTGCTATTGGTTTTATGGTAATGTCTATGAATATGATTGTAGACACCTATTTTGTGGGTCAATATATTGGTGAATTGGCTATAGGAGCAATCTCTGTCATATTTCCCATTTCGTTTTTATTTTCTTCTATTGGTATGTCTATAGGTATTGGAGGTGGAAGTATTGTTTCTAGGTCTTTAGGTGGGAACAATAGTAAAAAAGCGCTTCTTTCTTTTAATAATCAAATTACTTTAACCATATTTCTTGCCATTTTTGCCATAATTTTAGGAGTATTTTTTAAAATACCAATCTTAAATATATTTGGTGCTAAAGGTGATATAATGCCGCTAGCAGATTCTTATTTTTCTATAGTTTTAATAGGTATCCCTTTTTTAGCTATTTCAATGATGGCGAATAATAATTTAAGAGCCGAGGGCAAGGCTAAAATCGCAATGATTGCTTTATTAATTCCTTCTTTATTAAATATTTTTTTAGACTATATTTTTATAGATATTTTTAATTGGGGTATGGAAGGTGCTGGATGGGCAACTACTATTTCTTACATTGGATGTGCAGTTTATATCATTTATTTTTATTTATCTGGAAGGGGTGAATTAAAAGTAAAACTTTCCCTTTTTAAATTAGACACAAGTGTAGTAGCTGAGATTTTTAGTATCGGGTCTGTAAATTTAGTCAGACAAGGTACTATTAGTTTTTTAGCCATTGTTCTAAATAATACGCTGTATTACTATGGAAATTTGGAGGGTGGAATGGGTGGTGAAATAGCAATATCAGTTTATGGTTTAGCTACTAGAATGACGATGTTTGCCTTATTTCCATTAATTGGAATTGCTCAAGGATTTATGCCAATTGCAGGATATAATTATGGTGCAAAAAACTTTGAAAGAGTTAATAGAGTTATTAAAACTTCCTTATCAAGTGGCTTTGTAATAGCATCCCTAATTGGGTTGATACTAATGTCATGTTCAGAAATTATCCCTCATATATTTACCCAAGACGAAAAGCTAATTGAATTTGGACCAAATGCAATTTTTTGGATATTTTCCGCTACACCAATTGTAGTTTTTCACTTGATACCACCTTCTTTTTACCAAGCAATTGGTAAACCAATACCAGCTTTACTTCTTACATTATTAAAACAAGGAGTCTTTCTTATTCCACTTGTTTTAATACTACCATATTTTTACGGAATAAATGGTGTTTGGTACTCTTTCCCAATTTCAGATATTTTATCAGCAGGAATATGCTATTATTTTCTAAGAAAAAGCGCTTTTAAACTAAATAGATAAATCATTTTTATTTGCCAATTGGCCACAAGCAGCATCTATGTCTTTACCCCTGCTTCTTCTAATATTAACAATTACTTTTTTAGACTCTAAATACGCTGCAAAAGCATCTACTTTTTTTCTTTCTGCTTGTTGGTATTTTCCATCGTCAATAGAATTATATTCTATAATGTTTACTTTGCTTGGAAATGATTTCCCAAATTGAAAAAGTTCTTCTGCATCACTTATCTCGTCATTAAAATCTTTAAAAATTATATATTCTAAAGTAGGTCTTGTTCCAGTTTTTTCAGAGAAATATATCATAGACTCCTTTAAAGTATCTAAGGTGTTAGATTCGTTTATAGGCATTATTTTATTTCTTTTTTCATCATTTGCAGCATGAAGAGATAATGCTAAATTGAACCTTACTTTATCGTCTGCTAGTTTTAGAATCATTTTAGATATACCTGCGGTACTTACTGTGATTCTTTTTGGAGACATACCAAGTCCGTCTGGAGAGGTGATTTTGTCAATTGATTTTATTACGCTATTGTAATTTAACAAAGGTTCTCCCATACCCATGTAAACTATATTAGATATTGGTATTTCATATTCATTAATAGATTGCTCATTGATCATAACTACTTGATCATATATTTCATCAGCATTTAGATTTCTTACTCTTTTAAGTTTTCCAGTAGCACAGAACGCACAATCTAAACTGCATCCAACTTGTACAGAAACACAAGCAGTCATTCTTTTTTTTGTGGGGATTAAAACCCCTTCAATAACTGATTGATCGGATAGTAAAAAGGCATTTTTAATCGTTTTGTCATTACTTTTTTGAGCCTCTTTTAATAAAATACCATTTATAATAAAGTTTTCGTCTAGTAGGTTTCTTAATGACTTTGATAAGTTGGTCATCTGGTTAAAGTCAATTGCTCTTTTTTTCCATAACCATTCGTGGACTTGTTTGGCTCTAAACTTTTTTTCACCTAGAACTTCAATTTTAGCAGTAAGCTCTTCTAAAGAAAGTTGTCGTATGTCTATTTTTGTTTTCATCAAAAAAAAACCTCGATTTCGAGGTTTTTTAAAAGTTTATAATATTAACATGGCGTCACCATATGAATAAAATCGATATTTTTCTTTTACCGCTTCTTTATAAGCCTTCATAACCAAATCATGCCCACAATATGCAGAGATCATCATTAATAAGGTAGATTTTGGAGTATGAAAATTGGTAATCATCGCGTCTGGAATATTACATATATAAGGTGGGAATATAAATTTATTGGTCCAGCCAGCAAATGGTTTAAGTTCTTTATTTACAGTAACAGAAGACTCTAAAGCTCTGGTTACAGTTGTACCAATAGAACAAACTTTTCTTTTATTTAATTTTGCTTGATTAACTAGTTTAACAGTTTCTTCACCAACATACAACTCTTCAGAATCCATTTTATGCTTAGTTAAATCTTCTACTTCAACCGGTCTAAATGTTCCCAATCCAACATGTAAAGTAATTGGTGTAAATTCAATTCCTTTTATTTCTAACCTTTTCATTAATTGCTTACTAAAGTGAAGTCCAGCAGTTGGAGCAGCAACAGCACCTTCATTTTCAGCAAAAATAGTTTGATATCGTTCTTGGTCTTCAGGAACAGGATCTCTTTTAATGTACTTTGGAAGAGGAGTTTGTCCAAGTTTGGTAATCGTAGCTTTGAAATCTTCGTAAGAACCATCAAATAAAAATCTTAAAGTTCTTCCTCTTGATGTTGTATTGTCAATAACTTCAGCAACTAATTCATCTTCCTCACCAAAATATAACTTATTTCCAATTCTTATTTTTCTAGCTGGGTCTACTAGTACATCCCAGAGTAAACTTTCCCTATTTAATTCCCTCAAAAGAAAAACTTCGATTTTTGCACCTGTTTTTTCTTTATTTCCATACATTCTAGCTGGAAAAACTTTTGTATCGTTCATTACCATGACATCTCCATCATCAAAATAGTCAATAACATCTTTAAATGTTTTATGTTCTATTTTCCCTGTATCTCTATGGACAACCATTAGTCTAGATTCATCTCTTTGATCTGCTGGGAATTCAGCAATCAAATTTTCTGGTAATTCAAATTCAAATTCTGATAATTTCATATTATAGTTTATAAACGAGGCACGAAATTAATAAAAATTACGACGCTTTTATTATATCTATCCAATCCTCTACTGTTTTTGCCATTTCAATAGTGAATTTTCCTGATTTTATTCTCCTCAGTGATGTTAGATGAGCTCCTGAATTCAACTTAAATCCAATATCGTTTGCCAACGAACGAATATAAGTCCCTTTAGAACAATGACAAATAAAACTTAAGTTTTCAGAATCTTCTATTTTTAATTCCAAGCTGTAAATAGTAATTAAACTAGGCTTTAATTCGATATGTTCATTATTCCTTGCAAATTCATATGCTCTTTTACCGTTAATACGTTTTGCAGAAAAAATAGGCGGCACTTGTTCTTGTTCCCCAATGAATTCTTTTTCAATTTGTTTAAGTACGGTTTGGTTTAAAATAGGGAGCTTAAATTTCTTGTCTATTTCCGTTTCTAAGTCGTAAGAAGGGGTAGTGCTGCCAAGTCTGATAGTTCCTTCATAAACTTTGGAATCATTTAAATACTCACTTATTGTTTTTGTTTTTTTACCAGTACAAACTACTACTACACCACTTGCAAGTGGATCTAATGTTCCTGCATGACCAACTTTAATTTTTTTTATGCGATAATGTTTCGATATTTCATATCTGATTTTTTTTACAACATCAAAAGAAGTCCAATTTAGAGGTTTATCTACAATTAAAACAGCTCCACTATTAAATGGAATCACATCTAGATTGTTTTCCATAAAATTGTAATTAACGCAATGAAAAAACAATAAAACGAGAAATATTTTAATTGACTAGCTTTCACCAACTTAATCATCCATTTGCAGGCAAATAATCCAGTTAAAAATGCACCAATAAATCCAATAATTAATGGCCCAACAGCAATAGATTCAGATAATATGTCACCTGATAAAAGATCTTTTAAAACTTTCCCAAATATTAAAGGAACAACCATTAAAAAAGAAAATTTTGCGGACGAAGATTTATCAATTCCTAAAATTACTGAAGTTGCTATTGTAGCACCTGATCTTGAAATTCCAGGTAAAATTGCAATTGCTTGAGCAATCCCAATAATTAAACTATTTAGATAACTAATTTCATTAATCGTTTGCTTGGATTTATCTGCTAAAAAAAGTAAGAAACCTGTTAATATGAGCATGAATCCAACTAATATTAGTTGGCCATTGAAAAATTGTTCAATAATTTCTTCGAAAAATAAACCAATAATTACAGCAGGAATCATAGAAATAATGATTTTTAGCGCAAATATTTTTTCTTCATTTATTTTCTTTGTAAAAACACCTTTTAATATTTTGAGTATGTCATTTTTAAATATGAATAAGGTACTTAGTGCAGTTGCAAAATGCAAAACAACTGTCATCACTAAACTTTCTTTAGCTTCATAATCTGTTTTGAAAATTCCTTTTACAATTTCTAAGTGTCCACTGCTGCTAACAGGTAGAAATTCGGTAAGTCCCTGAATAATTCCTAAGAAAAAGGCAATTATATAATCCAAATAATTCTATTGTTGTTTTTTCATTATTCCATAAAGTACTACTCCATAACCAACCATAACCATGAAAGGAGCAAGTGTAATTCTTCTAAATGAAAAAAGTTCATCTTCTTGAAACACATTGGGATCCTCAGAGCCACCACCGGACATTAGAATGAATCCTAGTATAACAACTAAACAACCTGTAATTATGAACATATAATTTTTTTTACCGAGGACCATTTTTGTTTTTTCTTCCATTTTAATATAGTTTTTCAGATTTTACCCAAATGAATTTATTTAATGCAAAGTAAGTGGAAATTACACTTATTAGAATACCTGCAACTAAAATTCCAGATGATACAATTGTAAAGTCTAAAATTTCCTTATTTAGTGCAGAAGAATTTGAACTTAAGGAAATAATAATATTTGGATTTATGTAAGTAAAAGAATACCATAAGGAAATTAAAAATAAAATGGCCAATACTCCAGAAATAAGCCCTTGGTAAAAAGCTCTAAAAATAAAAGGTCTTCTAATAAAGTAGGATTTAGCCCCAACTAGTTGCATTGTTCTAATCATAAATCTTTTTGAAAATACTGCCAATCTTATGGTATTGTAAATTAATAAAATTGCAATTATTAATAAGACCGTAGCAATAAAAATCATAATTAATCTAAAATTTTTAAAGACATTACCAATTTCAAGAAATTGAGATTCGTTGTAAGCGATTTCAGAAATTATATGCTGATTACCCTTTAATAGAGCAGACGAAAAATGTTTTGCACTATCAGGATTTACATAATCCGAGGTTAAATTCACATGTATAGATGAAGGTAGAGGGTTAACGCCATCTAATATTTCAAAGGCATCTTCTCCGACATGTTTCATCATAAGTTTTTGTGCATCATCTTTCGAAACATAAAGAGCGTTTTTAACAACCCCGTTCATAGATTTTAGTTTCTTCTCCATCATCTTAACAGTAGATTCATCAACACTTTCATGAAAAAGTATGTCTATACTAAGCTGCTCTTTAATTTCTGAGGATTTTTTATTAGCGGAGACCATGAAGTAAACAAATACACCAAAAAGTGTTAGTAACAAAGTCATTCCAAAAATAGTTGAAATTTCTGCTAAGGAATTCGACTTGTGAGATTTTGACATTTAAGTATAAAAAAATTAATTCAGTTGTAAATGTAATTAATATATACAATTGAAATTTAACGATTAATATCTATTTTTACGAAAAAACTCAAAATGAAAAAATTATTCTCTTTATTATCAAGTATACTTTTAATATTTCTTTTTTTTAGTTGTGGGAATTCTGAGTCCTTAACTAATGATTCTGTCACTAATAACAGTTTAGTCAGTGTTACAAAAAGCGCAAATTATGTTATTGACACTACCAACTATGTTATTTGGAGGGCAAGACACATGAAAGACACTACAGATGACTATGTTAGTAAGTTATATGTAAAAAACGGAAAAATCGAGGTATTGGATGATAAGATTGTAGGTGGTTCTATCAGTATTAATCTTGCTTCTATGAAAATGGATGACGAGTTACCTGGAAACTTGATTAAACATTTAACTTCTACCGGCTATTTTAATTTAGCATCTTTCCCTTTTATTGATTACACAATTACCAACTTTACAAATGACAGTTGCTTTGGCGAACTAAGTGTAATAGGAGTAAACCAACAAATAAATTTTCCATTAGAAGTTTTAATTTCTGACGAATCTATTCAAGCAAAGGGTACAGCTTTAATAGATATGTTGCCTTTTAAAATGCCAGACTTGTTGAAGACCCATAGTAAAGAAAATCGGGACGAAATCAAGGGTCCCAATAATTTCATTTATCTAGATATCGATATCACTGCTTACAGAAGTTAATTATTACTCAAACAGTACTCATAATTATTTAAAATTTAAAAAGTTAACTTTATAGCTTTAAATTTACTTCTCTAAATAACATTAATTTATCAATCATTAGAATGAATAAGTTTTCGATATTAATATGGCTCATCGTAATGAGTTTATCTTTTAACAAAGGATTTAGCCAATGTGAAACTACTGGCACCGACAATCAAATAGCTTGTGACAGCTACACTTGGATAGACGGGGTAACTTACACATCTTCTAACACTACTGCTACACATACGCTAACAAATGCAGCTGGTTGCGATAGTGTAGTTACACTAAATTTAGTTGTGAATCTAAGCTCTACTGATCCGTCTAATGTTTCCAGTTCTGATACTATAATTTGTAATAATTCTAACATCAATTTAAATGTTGTTGGTGGTTCTTTAGGAACTAACAGTCAATGGGTTTGGTATGATGATTTTTGCGGTGGTAATGTTGTAGGTAATGGGTCCTCAATTAATACAACTCAAACATCAAATACTACTTATTTTGTTAGAGCTGAAGGATCATGTAATAACACTATTTGTAAAGATATTACAATAAATTCCTTACCTTATTTTATTCCTTTGGATTCGTTAAGTATAGATTCAACATTCGATGCAATTTCTAACACTTGGATTATAGAAGATACAGTATGTCCACAAACAGCCGTACAGTTGTTTGCTCATTTTTCAAATCCTTTTCCTAATGGGTATTCAATATCTTGGCACGAAAATTCTTGCGGTTCTTCTTTGGTTGGTGTAGGTGATTCTATAACTGTATTTCCAGATTCCTCAACTACTTATTACGCAAGAGTTATTGGGACTTGTGGAGCTTCTTTATGTAAAAGCATAACTGTTTACACAAAAGATGGTTCAATCGCACCTTCTGCAATCCAAGCAAGTGCTAATAATTTTTGCACAGGTGGTGCAACAACTTTGAATGTTGTAGGTGGTCAATTAGGATCTTCTGCTACATGGAACTGGTATGAAGCTTCTTGTAGTGGTACTATAATTGGAACGGGAACATCCTTGACAGTAACACCATCTTCCACAACGATGTACTATGTGAGAGCAATTGGTGGTCTTTGTGGTGCATCATCCTGTGAAGAAATATTAATCAATACATACGATTTAAATGTTTATCATTCACCACTTGATACTATTTGTGAATCATCACCTATTCTGCTACAAGGTGGATTTCCACAAGGAGGTATTTATTCAGGAACTGGAATAATTGATAGTGTTTTTGACCCAAATATTTCTGGTTTAGGTGATCACATAATTACTTATTCTTTTACCGATAGTAATAACTGCACAAATACCACTCAAATTCCTGTAGTTGTGTTGCCATCAAATGCAGATCCCCACACTATCAATGCAAGTCTTTATGAGATTTGTAATGGCAATTCATCCACAATAACATTAGACACTTCCAATCAATTAAACAATGGAAGTCAATGGTTTTGGTATAAGGGAAGCTGTGGCACTGGTAATTTAATTGATTCAACAACAACAAACAATCAAATTACTGTTTCTCCGTTAACGACTTCAAATTATTATGTTAGGGCTGAAGGAGGCTTGTGTCCTGCAAGTAATTGTATTGGTGTAACCGTAGATGTTTATACACTCGAAACACATTTAAATGAATTTGAGAAAATTTGTGGAGATGATGCTCCAATTTTTGAACTTTCAGGAGGAAATCCTTCTGGAGGAGTTTTTTCAGGAGTTGGTGTTGAAAATGGTTTCTTTAATCCAAAGACTGCAGGTTTAGGAGTACATAACATCACTTACACTTACACTTTAGGCCCTTGCATTGCAACAGATGTTGAAACCATTAAGGTTAATGAAAGTCCTATTATTGTAAATTATTCAATAGAAGAAGAAACATGTTCAGAAGGTGGAATCATGATACATGCTCATTCTAGAAATGGATTAGGTTATTATGGCTATAATTGGTCAGATGGATCATTAGTAAACCCACTTCTCTATGCAGAAAACACAAATTACAGTGTACTAGTTTCTGACGCAAATAACTGCTTTACACTTTTAGATAGTATAGAGGTTTCGAATTACCCAGATTGTATTGAAATTGCAAATACATTCAGTCCTAATAGCGATGGCATTAATGATTATTGGAATTTAGATTTTCCTAATTCTAATGAAGTTAGAATGGTCATCTTTAATAAATGGGGAAACAAAATAATAGAATTTAATGAAAATAACTTCCAGTGGGATGGTATGACAAAAGAAGGAAATGAACTTCCTTCTGGCACTTATTACTATATTCTAGAATTAAAACCATCACAATCAACACAAACTGGGCCAATAACTATAATTAGATAAGATTATGAAAAGAATTATAATTATTTCTGTAATTATTATAGGAGCATTAACTTTTAAGTCACAACAAATTGCTCTTAATAGCCAATACCTTTTTAACGACTTTGCAATAAATCCTGCTGTAGCAGGATCAAAATCGTACGCTCCACTTTCCTTTAGCTTTAGAAGGCAATGGATGGGGATTGATGAGGCTCCAGTAACTCAAAATTTAATGTATCACACTTATTTTGGTGAAAAAATGGGGCTTGGTGCGCATATTTACAATGACGCTTCTGGACCAACTAGAAGATCTGGTTTAAGTTCAACATTTGCTTACAATATTAAAACTAGTAGGAGGACAAAATTATCATTTGGAATTTCTGCCTCCATGACACAATTCTCCATAGATAGGGATCGACTGATAACAGAAATTCCTGGAGATATTGCAGTTTTAAATTCTGAAAATCAACTCATAACGGATTGTAATTTTGGATTGTATTGGTCGGGTGAAAGACATTTTGTTGGAATTTCAGGATTTAATTTATTTGAAAATAAAGTAAATTTTTTGGCTTTAACAACCCCCATTAATAATCCATTGGAAAGAGTAATGTATTTAAACGGTGGTTATAATTTTAAAATAGGAGCCATTATTGAAGTTCAACCATCCGCAGTTGTTAGACTAATTGCAAATGGTTTATTTCAAGTAGATGGGAACTTAAAATTTACTGTAAAAAACATATATTCTTTAGCAATGTCTTATAGAAATCAAGACGCACTATCTTTTATGGGAGCCGTTAATTTAGGAACAGCATCAATTGGTTATGCCTATGATTTGGGAGTTTCTGATCTAAATACTTATAAATCTGGAACACATGAAATTTTTGTTAGTTATAAATTGAAAAAAGACGATAAAACAAAAACTCCTTGGAAAAACAGGAACAAAGTTTATTCAAGTAATTCTTCAGAAAATTAAGAACATAGAATGAAAAAAAGTATCTTATTTATACTTACTACATTTTACATTTCCCTTTCTTTCAGTCAGTCTAAATTAGCAGACATACTATTTTCTAATTTTGAGTATAAAACTGCAGCAAAAGTTTATAGTGAATCTCAATTCTTAAACAATACGCAGCTCAAAAATTATGCTTACTCCTATTATTTGGTTAATGATTTCCAAAAATCAATTCCAATTTTCAAACTTGCATTAGAAAAAAACCCAGCTGATTTTCAACTGAAATTACGGTTAGGTATTGCACTTAAAAGCACAGGAAGATATCAATCTTCAAAAAAAATACTTAATGAATTATCATTGTTAGATAGTAATAATAAATTCATTGAATTTAACTTGAGATCAATTGATTCACTTATTAGTTGGGACACCACAAAGATGTTTAAGAAATTGGTTGGTTTAGATTTTATAAATTCTGCTTCCTCTGAGTTTTCACCTTCATTTTACGATGACGGAATATACTACATTATAGAAAAAAGTAAAGAAAATTCATTTACGAATAATATTAGTTTTATTCAAGAGAACGATTCCCTAACTATTAAAGAGAAAAGAGAGTTTACTAACGAACTTAATAAAATATTATCATTTGGAACTTCTGTCTCTCCAAGAACTTCTGTCTACAATATGGAGTTAGATTTTTCTCAACTTTTTGACGACAAAGAGCATCTTATACCAAACGGAGCTATTTTAAGTAACGATCTAATAATTAGCCATAAAAACTTTAATATAACTTCTTTTTCATCTGGATTTACTAATGAAAAAGTATTTTATACAAGACACCCTTATTTAACTAATTCCAATTCGGAAGCATCATTAAATCCGATTATATATCAAGGTAAATTAAAATCCGAAAAAAAGAAAATTTCAAAGAGAAGAAGAATTCCAGTCAGATTTTTATCTAGCTCGGTTGGCTCTGGTCAGGTGAGCGCTTCTTCCGATGGTAAAACTATTTATTTTGTATCTGATAAAAATAAGGGATTTGGCCAAACCGATATTTATGTGGCACATAAAAACAAGTCTGGTTCCTGGGGAAAAGCTATCAATTTAGGACCTTTGGTAAACACGCCTTTTATGGAAGAATCTCCGAAAATATATGATGATAGTATCCTCTTTTTCTCTTCAAATGGTTTGCCTGGGTATGGTAAATCAGATGTTTTTAAGTGTAAGGTGATAAATGACAGTGTTTTTGATTTTAAACATTTACCTTTTCCAATAAACTCCTCTGCTGATGATAATCATTTCTCAATACATCCTTTTGATGAAAGTATTGGAGTGTTAAATTCTAATAGAGCTAGTGGTATGGGGGACAATGATGTTTATTTAGCTCATTTAGTCCCAATATTACCCTACGTTAAAGGTTATACTAAATATAACAATGATAGTAGCGCACAAAAAAATACAATTGTTAGGTTATTAAATAGTAAAAATGAAGAAATTAAGCAATTTAGAACTGGCTTTCCAGGTAAATATAGATTTGACCTTGATAAAGATGAAGTATATAAACTAGTTGCCACTAAAAAAAACTATTATGGAGATACTACAGTTATTTCTGACAAAACACTTTTTAGAAATGAAAGAAAAGACATTAATATGTTTCCAGATAAAACCATCCAAGGTTATACAGTATTTAGAGAGAATAACGAAAAAATACCAAATGTCAAGGTAAACATTAATATTGGAATTAAATCTAAAAAATTAACGATTTATTCAGATGAAAACGGGTATTTTCAGTTGGCATTTAATAAAGATTCTATTTTAATGCTGGAAGGTTACAATCAGCATTTTTATGGAACTAAAGAATTTTATATTGACTCTACTTATTTTTCTGATAAAAAATATAATCTAGTTTTAGATAGTATTGAAAAAGTGTTCAAGGGAAAAGTGTTGGACGAAAAAACAAATGAAATTCAGGTAGCGGCTAAGGTTGTTCTTATTAATATGGAGGGTGAAAAAATAGACTCTTCATATACAGACACCACAGGACATTTTTTCTTTAATTTAAAAATTGCTCACGATTATGAAATACATGCTTTTAAAGAAAAAGCAGATGGCGTAGCCAATATTCATACTAGTATTTTACATAGATATGAAGAAGATATCGATGTGTTTATAACCGAAGATTATGTCCCAACAATTGGTAAAATTATTGATGCCGAAAATAAAGAACCATTAAGTTTTGTAAAAGTAACTGTTGTTGATTCTACTACTAATGCTAAAGACATCAGCTACACGAATGATTTAGGAAATTTTGAATTACACCTACATGAAAATAATATTTACTATTTAATTATAGAAAAAAGAAATTATTTCACTAAAACCTTGATCTTAAATATTGGAGACACTCTTCCTAAAGTTATTGATTTGAATAAAGATTTTAATTTAAGTTTAACAAAGTCAGGATTTCAAATTACTCCAATTTATTTTGACTTTAAGAGCCATAAATTAACTAGAGAATCAAGGTCTGAGTTAGACTCTTTGGCTAGATATTTAAAGAAAAATAAAGAAAAGTCGATTACTATATTTGGATATACCGATTGTTTAGGAACTAAAGAATATCTTGAAAACAAGTTTAACGTTGTTCTTGGAAAAAATAGAGCTACTGCTACTAGAAGATATTTAGAGTTTAAAGGAATTGCTAGGTCAAGAGTAAATGTAGTAGGTAGAGGTGCTGTAAATTTTGTTAATTCTTGCTTTAATATTGAAGATTGTACGGAGACAGAACATAGAGAGAATAGAAGATGTGAGTTTCAGTTAATCGACAATTAATATTATCGGGAAAATAATCGCCAAATGTATTTTCCGTTATAGCTATAAGCATTACTTTCGCGTTTTAATCATTTTAAGATATGTCTGAACAAAAAATTCGAGTAAGGTTTGCTCCCAGCCCAACAGGTCCACTTCACATGGGCGGAATAAGAACAGCTTTGTATAATTATTTATTCGCAAAAAAACACCAAGGTGATTTTATATTAAGGATTGAGGACACAGATCAAAATAGATATGTCAAAGGAGCTGAGCATTATATTATTGAATCGTTAAAATGGTGCGGACTTAAAATGGATGAAGGACCAGGGTTAGAAAACAATACATACGGACCCTACAGGCAATCCGAAAGAAAACATTTATATAAAGAATACGCAGATAAGCTTGTAACATCTGGAAATGCATATTATGCATTTGATACTGCTGAAGAGTTAGAAAATATGAGATTATTGGCTAAAAAAGCCAAGATGCCTAATTGGCAGTACAATTCTATTTCAAGAAACTCTATGAAAAATTCATTATCACTTTCCAGTGAAGAAGTAGAGAAAAGAATTCAAAATAAGGAGTCCTACACTATAAGAATAAAAATGCCAAGGAATGAGGACGTTAGGTTTTATGACGAGATAAGAGGCTGGGTAATTGTTAACACTAACAATATGGACGATAAAGTTATTTTTAAAGGAGATGGAATGCCTACTTATCATTTAGCAAATGTGGTTGACGACTATTTAATGAAAATAACTCATGTTATAAGAGGCGAGGAATGGCTCCCTTCTGCACCATTACATGTGTTGTTGTATAAGTTTTTAGATTGGGAAGAATTCATGCCTAAATTTGCTCACCTTCCATTAATTTTAAAACCCGATGGAAATGGTAAATTAAGTAAACGAGATGGAGACCGATTAGGATTCCCAGTTTTTCCGCTTGAGTGGCAAGATCCAGAAACCAAAGAAATATCCTCAGGCTATAGGGAAAAAGGCTATTTTTCTGAATCATTTGTAAATATGTTAGCTTTCTTAGGTTGGAATCCAGGTACTTCTAAAGAAGTTTATTCTTTAAAAGAATTAATTACTGACTTTTCATTAGATAGAGTTGGTAAAAGTGGTGCTAAGTTCGATCCAGATAAATCTAAATGGTTCAATCAACAACATTTAAGAGAAATGTCTAACTCAGATCTTGTTTCATTAGTAAGGGAAGTTTGTGAGTACGACGTAAGCGATACTTATCTGAGTCAGGTAATAGGGCTTATGAAAGAAAGAGCAACTTTTTCTTCAGATTTATTGTCTGAAGATTATTTCTTTAAAATGCCATTAGATTTTAATGAAAAAACATTTAAAAAAAAATGGAAATCAAATACTCTTGAAATTGTAAATGATTTTTTTAAAATATTAAATAGTGATACTGTTTTCAGTGCTATTTCAACTGAAGAAGTATTTAAAAAGTTCACTGAGTCAAGAGAAATAGGTATGGGTGCTGTTTTACCAAATTTAAGATTGATTTTAACAGGTAAAGGAATGGGACCTTCATTGTTTGAGATAATGGCACTTCTAGGTAAAGAAGAGGTAATGAAAAGACATCAAGAAAGATCCATCTTTTTTGGAAATCTATATTTAGAAAAGTCAAATTAAGATGAATATTATAAAAGTTCAAGGAATTAGAACCTATTCATTTCATGGTTGTTTAAGTGAAGAAACCAAAATCGGAGCTGATTATATTATTGATATTGAGGTACATTGTGATTTCAAGTCTGCAGCTAAAGCTGATGATTTAACTAAAACGGTGGATTATGTTGCCATTAAAGAAGTTGTTATTTCAAAGATGAAAAATGATAAAAAGTTAATTGAGTCAGTTGCCTATGAAATAGTTAATACAATTAAAAAATCTTTTAATCTTGTAACCAACTGTAAAATAGAAATTAAAAAAATTAATCCTCCAATAAATGGCGATGTTGAGTATGTATCAGTTGTTGTTGAAGAATAAATTGTTTATTTCACTGGAAGTTATACTTTTGTAATTCAATTAAAAGGTCTCGTGGCCGAGTGGCTAGGCAGTGGTCTGCAAAACCATCTACATCGGTTCGAATCCGATCGAGACCTCTTTTTTAAACCTAATCTTTTTCAAGATTTGTCAATCCTTTAGAAATGAAAAAATTATTTCCTTTATCTATTCTTGTTTTTTTAATAAGCTCCTTTATTTTAAATAACTCTAAAAATTCAAATACCAGAGTTATAACTTTTAGCGAGCATATTGCACCAATTTTTTATACTAATTGCACAGGATGTCATCATTCGGGTGGCGTCGGTCCATTTTCTTTAATTAATTATCAAGATGCGTTCAGTAGGAGAAACGAGATACAATCTTCAGTATTAAGTGGGTACATGCCTCCTTGGCCTCCAGACACTAACTATACTAGGTTTAGACATGAAAGAGTATTAACTAATCAAGAAATAAATTTAATTAACGATTGGATTGGTTTTGGAGCTCCTGAAGGAAATCCTAATATGTTACCATCCCCTCCAAGCTATAATACTTCAGGACCTCAACTTGGAACTCCTGACTTAACTATTCAGGCTCCAACCTATAGCAGTAATGCCTTTCAAGCCGATGACTACGTATGTTTTACTATCCCAAGTCAACTGCTGACAGATAAAAAAATAAGGTCTGTTGAAGTTGTTCCTGGAAATAATTCTATAGTCCACCATTGTTTAGTCTATATTGATCCAACTGGTAACTCAACAATTGGGATAGAAAATAACTGTATGGGACCAAGTAACGGTATTTTAGTTGGAGAATTTACACCTGGTTCTTTACCGATTACTTATCCTGGAGACGAAAATATGGCATTTGGAATGAGTTTTCCAGCAAATAGTAATGTTATATTGGCAATGCACTATCCTGTTGGGTCTTTAGGGATGATGGACAGTACAAAAGTTCACTTTTATTTTTATCCAGATCAAGTAAATCAGTTTAGAGAAATTGAAATAAATCCAATTATACAAAACATTAGTTTTTGCGTTCCTCCAAATCAGACAAAGACTGTAAATGACTCATATCAAATACCAAATTCATCTCCAATATTATCCCTTTTTGGTATATTCCCTCACATGCATTTAATTGGGAAATCCATTGAAACTTATGGTTTAAACTCAAATGGAGATACAAGTAAATTTATTAAGGTTCCTAACTGGGATTTTGAATGGCAAGGATCTTATCATTTTAAAAAAATGCTAAAAATTGATCCTGGAAGTACTATAAAAGCATCTGCTTTTTACGATAATACATCTGCAAATTTACACAATCCCAATACACCTCCTCAAACAATTTGTGGTGGTTTAAACACAACTGACGAAATGTTTGTGATTTTCTGTCTCTTTACAGACTATATGGTTGGTGATGAAACTCTAGATTTAGACTCCTTAAACCAAAATGGAATGACAAGTATTAATTATAATTATTTACAAAATAATTCAATAAGAATATTTCCAAATCCAGTTGGAAAAAGTTTTACAGTAGAGTCTAATTGGTTATCAAGAGAAATTAATAAAATTGAATTTTATAATCTTGGTGGAAACTTAATTTATTCAGAAAATATAAGTGAATTAACTAATATTTACTTTCAAAAAAATTACGATAAACAAGAAATATTTTCTAAGGTCTCTGATCAAGTCGTTTTGGTAAGACTTTATCACAAAAATGGAAGTACTCAGTTTGGTAAAGTAATAGCCAAATAATTATCTGGCCATTACTTATTTATAGATTAATAATTTTATGTCTTGAAGACCTCTCACCAGATTTTATATCTAAGTAATATATTCCTGGTGGAGCATCAAAACTAAACTCTATTAGTTTAGAATCCTGGTATTTATTTAAGTAAACTAGTTTCCCATACATGTCATACAATGTTATTTGTACATCGGTTTGTTGATTTACTATGTCAATGGTAACATTTCCTAGTGTTGGGTTTGGATAAACATTAATAATCATCGGCTTTCCATTATCAACTATTCCGACATTTGGCAAGTAGGTGACATCAAAAAACACTGTGTCAGAACTACATCCATTGATATCAACTACCACTAACCAATATTGACCGTTAGCTGTTGGGGTTATAGTTGCAACTGTTTCACCTGTATTCCAAGTATAATTAAATGGCCCCATACCACCAATAATGTTTGCCACAAGGGTTAATTGTGCAGTATCAATACTAACACTTAAATCAACAACCGTTAAATCTAATGTAGCTAAACTATCGCAACCGTATATCGTCTGTAGCGTATCTAAATATATCCCAGTTGTTGTGTAGTTATTCCCATTCCATAGGTACTCATAACACGCTATTACAGTATCAATAGAACTTGCACTATAGTTTACTACTAAATCCATTGTAACCACACTATCACATCCATGTATCGTCTGTAACGTATCTACATATATCCCAGTTGTTGTGTAGTTATTCCCATTCCATAATGCACTGTCACATACCACTAAACTGTCATTAGTTGCTATGGAATAATTCACCACTAAATCCATCGTAACCACACTATCACATCCATGTATCGTCTGTAAAATATCCACATAAGTTCCTGTTGTTGTATACGTATTTCCATTCCATAATGCACTATCACAAACCACTAAACTATCATTAGTCGCTATTGAATAATTCACTACCAAATCCATCGTAACTATACTATCACATCCATGTATCGTCTGTAACGTATCTACATATATCCCAGTTGTTGTATATAAATTGCCATTCCAATTAGCAACATCACAAACCACTAAACTATCATTCGTTGCTATCGAATAATTAATCGTTAAATCTAAGGTTACAATACTGTCACAACCATCTATATTCATTAAAGTATCAGTTGCCGTATTATTACTACTTGTGTAAGTAATTCCATCTATCCAAGTTAAGCTATCACACACAGCTATCACATCTGTACCATAATTAGTATAATACATTCTTAAATCTAGGGTAACAATACTGTCACAACCTACTGCATTAACTAAAGTATCTTGAGCAGTGTTATTGGTACTCGTATAGGTAATTCCATCTATCCAAGTGTAACTGTCACATGCTGTAATCACATCCGTACCAAATGTACTGTTGTTTACCACTAAATCTAATGAATCATACTGAGGACATCCATCACTATTAGTAGAAGTATTTAAATACAACCCTGTACCTGTAATGGCATTGCCATTCCAAACATATTCATCACAAGATATGGTGCTTAAATAAGTACTAGTGGAATAATTCACTACTAAGTTTAATGTATCAACACAACTACCATTAGGATTATAGTAGGTTCCGCTAGTACTAAACGTATTTCCATTCCATGAATAGCTATCACATACCGTGTCATTTACAGTTGTACTAGACGTGGTAATCGTTAAATCTAAACTGTCCGTCTGAACACAACCAGAAGAATTGGTAGATGTAGAAACATAAATTCCATTAGAAAATAACATCATTCCGTTCCAAGTATAGCTATTACAAGATGCAACTGTTGAGAGCGAAGAAGTAGAATACTGGACAGATAAGTTTAGTGAAACTACACTATCGCAGCCAACTGCATTAGTCAGCGTGTCTTTAGCATTAAAGTTGCTAGAAGTATAAGTAACTCCATCTATCCAAGTGTAACTATCACATACTGAAATTACATCCGTTCCGGTAGTGCTGTAATTAATAGTTAAATCTAAAGTCACTATACTATCACAGCCAACTGCATTTGTAAGAGTATGCGTAGCTGCATTGTTACTACTCGTATAAGTTACCCCGTCTATCCATGTATAATTGTCACAAGCGGTAATAGCATCTGTTCCGGCAGTGCTGTAATTAATAGTTAAATCTAAAGTCACTACACTATCGCAACCAATAGCATTAGTTAAAGTATGCATAGCTGAATTATTACTACTCGTATAAGTAATCCCGTCTATCCACGTATAATTATCGCACGCAGTGATTACATCCGTTCCGGTAGTGCTGTAATTAATGGTTAAATCTAAAGTCACTACACTATCGCAACCAGCTGCATTGGTTATAGTATGTGTAGCTGTATTATTACTAAATATATATGTTGATCCATTTATCCAAGTATAACTATCACAAGCAGTAATAGTATCCGTTCCAGATGATGGATAATCAATGGTTAAATCCAAAAGAACAATACTGTCATTACAAGCCCCTTGCCCATTAGAAGTTTCTATAATATCTGAATTATTGCTAACAGTGTAGGTATTTCCACTTAATGGCCAAGTATAGTTACTACAAGCTGATGAAACTACATCAGTATAAATTATTGGAGAGCATAAGGAATTTTTAACATAAATATATCTCCACCATCCTGGTCCAAAATTAATGTCAGAATACATTGTATCTCTATTGGGTGAAAAAGAAATGTCATAGGTAATAGAAGAAACAGCATTTGCAGGATCTGAAATTTCTCCGCTGTTATTTACTTTAGGTAGTCCCATATGTGCACCAAGTCCGTTTAGTGTAACTTGAGAAGTAGTTGCATCATAAGTCCATGTTGCTGGCACCGATCCATCATGAGGATAAACTGGAACATCACATCTATCACCTTGTCCATCTTGCCAATTTTCAATAAAAGTGCTACCATTCATGTGATGAATGTAGTCACCGTTAGGAGAAAAAGTGATGGAATCATCAAAATGACAAGATCGGTCAAATAAATTCATTAACGAACTAGACCACCAAGATCCATCATTAAAATTCGGTCCTACTTTTAAAGCCCCTGGAATAGTTGCTAATTTCCATGTGCCAGAAATTGGAATTTCCGCCACTTTAAAATTATCTATAGCAATATCTCCCCAATATTGAACTCCTGTACCATCATCTCCAACTGCTCCAATAATTGAGAATTGTACTATACCTGAATAGCTAGAAAGATCAATAAATTCAAAATTCCATTGATCGCCCTGATCTCCATTTTTTATGAAAATTTGATTAGATAATCCTGTAGCATCAGTAATCCAAATAGATAATTCACCAATGGAAGCACCAAACATGTGATAAGAAAAACTCAATTCTGGATTTGATAAATTACTAATATCAATAAAGTTAGAGTTTATTATTGCAGAGTCCCCAGGAGTTCTTGGAGAAGATGTTTCTATATATAAATAATTACCTCCACCCGTAATATCATCCGAAGGGCCAGTTGGAGTTGAAGGTGTCGTTCCACTGTTAATTGACCAATCAAATTGATCACTAGTTTCTTGAATCCAGCATTGTGAAAGCCCACTATCAAAGTTTTCAAAATAAGGAGACAAGTCTATTCCACATGAAGTAGAGAATGAATAGGGCCCAGTCCAATTACTCAAGTCACCACTTCCACAGTCTGCCTGTATATAAATATCGTAGTTAGAACTAGGGTTCAATCCGGATAATGTGTGCGGATTATTGGCAACTGAAATATTAGTGCCTGTACCTTGAGAAAATCCTGATGGACCAAATTCAAGGTTCCAAGCAGTTTCAGTTCCACCAGGTGTCCATGTAATATCAGCAGAATTAGTAGTAATGTTACTAGCTGTTAATCCTGTTGGCTCGGGGCAAGTTGGGGCAGCAACACAAGATGCAGAGAAAACAAATGGATTTCCGGTAACAGAACCATCTGAAAGAACATAAAAAGAAATTTCTCCGGTTGATGATTCAAAAATACCTCCGCTAGAAGAAGATGTAATAAAACCAGCACCTGATGCAATAGTATTTCCAGAACCATCTGCAGCGTCATTTATATACCAGTTGTCACAACAATTTTCCGTAGAACCACCAGTAAATGTTAAAGTGATGTAATCACCAGGGTTATTTGCGACAAACCCTTTCAAACTAGATGTAATAGTACTATTATCAGTATAAGAATAGGTTAAGCTTGAAGAACAGTCTCCAGGACCAGAAGTCGTAAAAGAAACAGGTCCAAACCAAGCACTAACATCACCACCACAATCAGCTTGGACATAAACATCGTATGATGAAAAAGGACTTAAAGAACTAAATGATATTGCTGGTGTATTAACTACTGACGTAGTACCACTTCCTTGAGCGAACCCAGTAGTTCCAATTTCAATATTCCAAGCTGTTTCTGTTCCAACAGGTGTCCAAGAAAAATCTGAGGATGTTGCTGTTATATTTGAGGCTGATAATGCAGTTGGCTTGGGGCAGGTTGGGGCCTCTATAATTTGAAAATTATCAATTGAAATATCCCCAGCCCAGCTAGAACCTCTAGTACCGGTAATTTTGAATTGAATTGTATCAGAATAATTTGATAATAATATAGATTCTTCAACCCATTGGTTTACTTGATTACCATTTTTGATAAAAATATTATTGTAAGTTAAACCTCCATCATCTGTTAAGTCAATAATTAAGGAATCTATATTACTTCCAAACATATGGGTAAAAAATCTTAACTGTGGAGAAGCTAAAGCTGAGATATCAATATTTGGTGAATATAATATGGCTCTATCTCCCTGAACTCTTGGGCTAGAAGTTTCTATATATATATAATCTCCTCCAAAAGATAAATCATCAGAAGGACCTGTACCACTAGATGGTGTTCCTCCAGAATTTAAAGTCCAATCAAAGACATCATTTTGATCTTGTGTCCAACATGGAATCCCAGTATCAAAATTATCAAAATAAGGAGCAATTGCTATTCCACAAGGGGTTTGAATATTAATTGGACTAGACCATAAACTTAAATCACCACTTCCACAATTAGATTGAATATAAATATCTACATTCTGTCCAGGATTTAATCCTGTCAAAGTGAATGGGTT
>JAQXDK010000004.1 GCA_029251405.1 Flavobacteriales bacterium | reverse complement strand
CAAGAATGTCGGTTTATGTCTATATAATTTGCTTCTGAATCCATTTGTATTTCTAGGGTAACGTTTTGGCTAAACTGCGTTTTAATGCAGTTTAGGTTTTGTTGGCGGTAGTTTTATTTTTTCATTGATTTATACTTATCATTTAACCCTATTCCTGACAAAATCATTGGCGTACACTTTTCAATTCTTGATAACCTTGTCTTTTCCTGTTTGGGTTGAGAAAAATGAATGATGTAACCTCTCTGTCTTCCAGGTGTTAATGCCTCAAAAGCATTTTTCAAAACAGGGTCTTCTGCAAATTTCATTTCCAATTCCTCAGGAATGGGTTCAGGATTCTTTTTGAATTTGACTTTTAAGCCTAAATTCTCTATTTCAATGGATTCAAAGATGTATGCTTTTATATCACTTTCAATCTTTACTATTTCATTAATATTTTCAAACTTAAATAGTCTCACTGCTTGTGAATTTGCCCCTTGTTTCACTAATATGTTTTTGTTGTCACTTAACAAAGAGCCCTTAAAAAAGCCGATACAGCAATATTCTTTTAAAGCGCTCACCATGAGAATATTTTTATTCTGAAAAGTGTAGCACGGGGCGCCCCATTTAGATTCCTCCGTCAAGCCACAGTCAAGGACGATTCTTCTCAACAGTTTCAACTCTGAAGTCCAAGTATGAACTTTACAATCGGGTGTTCCTCCTAATGGGCAACGTCCACAACCTTCTAAAAAGTAATCGTCTACAGATTTATTCATTTTTTCTAATTACCGCCAACGAGGGAATATACGTATTACGTTTATTACCCTTATAAATATATATAAAAGATACATTACTGTAATTATGATGTGTTCAGTATAAAACTAAATCATTTAATATTTAATTATTTACTCATCCCCCCCCCACAAAAACAAATATTAACGTATTTATAGAAGAACCAAAAATAAATATTATGAAAAAAACAATATACACTTTATCCCTAGTACTTATGTCTTTATTAGGAACAGCACAAATGGCAGTTTGTGACCAGATTAACCTTTCAGCAACTGGAACTGCAGGAAACTCCTATTCTTTTCAAGTTTCAACTAATGCAGACAGTCTTGTTGCAGCAGGTTTAATTTCATCCAACAATGTTCAACACAGATGGAGAGCCTATTCCTCCAATAATATGGTGGACGCCATAAGTGAATGGAATGATACTTCTTCAAGTTGTGTTAATTGTTTATGGAGTAGTACTTTATCACAAGATTCTTACACTGCCAACTTCATGGATACAATTACTATCATAGTTAATATGGCTATTTTAGATAATACTACATGTATAACTTTATTTGGAGTAGCATTTGATCCATCTGCTAATAATAATTCTAATGGTGGTTTTTCTTACACACAATTAAATCAATCAACTGGAATTTCAATGGTAAATGACAAAGAAAAGGTTTTATATAAAACTTTTAATTTGCTGGGACAAGAAGTAAATCCTGATGAAGTAAGAAATGAGATTATCATTTACTTTTATTCTGATGGTACGTCTGAAAAAAAATATATTTCTAGCATAGAAGAGTAGTATTTTTTCATAAAAAAATTAAGAGAGTAGTTAATTCTACTCTTTTTTTTATGCAATTTTTTTTTAAATTAAAAAGGTATACCTATAATTAGGATTATAAATAACTTAACCAGGCTTTATCTTTATTGTTTCTTTTGTAAATACTGAATTTTTTACAAAATGGATATAGAAAAACAACTATAGCTACCCATACTAAGTATACATAAGTAAGGCTAAAGCCAAATCCATCTAGTTTAGGCGACACTGTTACCCAACCTTTAACTATCATATTTTCCCATCCAAAACCAGTAATCCATGCAGTTATTAAAGCTAATAAATGGATGATGTATATATGAATGATATAGTAGAAAAACGGAACTTTTCCAAAGACACTAATTATATTAATAATTTTTCCTTTTAAGTTTTCAGTTAGTGAAAGAATTAAAAATACGGGTCCTAAAGTCATCAATAAATAAGAAATTGATGGAGGATATTTTGCAGGGTTGAAAAAAGAATAGGCTGTTTGAATACCTAACTCGTAACTTTCCCAATAATTGAAATTCCCATATCCGTTAAACAATCTCACAACAAAAAACATAACTATAGAAGAGATACCAATTATGAAAAATATTTTCTTTCTTTTTTCTGCTAGGTAACTTTTTTCATAAAATGAACCCATAAAGTACCCTAAAGACATAACTCCAACCCATGGTAAAATAGGGTAGGCAGCTAGTAATTTTGTACCATTAGATAAATCTATAAAATTACGTTCGTGAATTACGGACCAAAATATTTTATTACCAATTTGGATAGAATCTAGTGCATGGTGTCCAAAAATAACTACCAAACTAAAAAATAATATGTGCTTTAGTTTCAGATGAATAATCGCTGCTAAAAAAATCATACTTATTCCAAGAGACCAAATAACAAAAAGCCCAAAGGTTTGAAAATGAATATCAAAAAACCATGAGAAGTTTACAACGGTAAGCTCAATGAAAATTAGCCAAATCCCTCTTTTTAGTAAAAAGTAAGATAGTTCTTTCTTACTTTTTCTAGTACCGATTAAATAAGCGGAAACGCCTGCTAATAAGCTAAAAGTAGGCGCACAGTAATGGGTAATCCATCGGGTGAAATAAAGTCCCATATTGGTTTTTTCAGGGTCTGTTGGGTCAAAAAAGAAAGCATCATAATGAAAATAGTCTCTTACATGGTCTAATGCCATAATTATCATAATAGCACCTTTAAGTAAGTCTAAAGAAGCTATTCTTTTACTTTTCGAAGTTTTAACATTCATTTAATTTATTATTTTTTATAGTTTTTTTTTAAATAGTTCTTTCATATCACCCACTAATTCTAAACCTGTAACATTAGAACTGTCTTCAAAAAGTGCATTATTATTTTCATCCAATAATTTTAATTTTAGTTCTGCGTCTATTCCTTCAGAAATGCGTCTATTCATATTTCCATTAACAGGTGCTTTAAGTATTCCAGTCCTGTTTTTTAGAGTTTGAATTTCTAATATTTTATCTCTTAATGTAATATTAAGGTTTAAACTATTTTTTTCATATTTATCCAGCTTTACTTTGGCTTTGGAATAGGTTCCAAATCGAACCACCTCGTTATTTACATAATAGAATCCTAAAAAACCAGTAAAAGAAAAACCTAGCCAAGGAATTTTAGCAATAGATAGCATAATGGAAGAATTGCTGTTTTTAAAATTATTAGCCTGAATCCATATCCAAGAAGAAGGCATAGATTTTCCCCAGTCTTTTTCTATATATCCTTTTCCATCATCAAATCTAAAATTGCTGTTATTTACTTTGATTTCTCCCTTTAAATCATGGTTTAAACTGACAACACCATGATAACATTCCATAAAGGGGACTTTATAGTACCATCCCATTATTTTTTGTTTCTTTTTATTTCTTTCAGTTCTTAATTCGACCAGGTTATCCATATAAATTTTTCCAGTTACAGTTAAATCATCTCTTTGAATATCTAACACAAGACTATCTTTTGAAAAAACATTATTTCCAATTTGGATTATAAATTTTTCGCTTGAAAAATAGAAATCTTCTATGGAGAAATTTATATACTCTGTTTCAGCAGTCTTCCCATTTATGATTTGAATAAAAGCATGTTCAAAGCCATCATCGTTAGAAATTGAAATGCCAGGAATTACACTTAAAATAGATTTTTCATCTTTTGATACCATTTTAAAATACCAACCTTCAAAATATGTTCTTGTTTTCTTATTTCCTTGAAATACAGAAGAGTTTTTTTTCTTCTGGGCTTTGTAAGATTTAATCTTAGGATAATCTATAAACTTAACTAAGCTGGTGTTAATTTGACAATGAATTTTAAATCCAATAATTAAAAAAAATGGTATTAATAAAAGTATATTCTTTTTCAAGTTTATTTAATTAATTATAACTACTTAGAAATTTAATTAATAATAGCGATATAAATAGAATCACTTAACTTTATATTATGAATAAATTTGAAATTAAATACCAAGGAAATTTAAGAACTACTGCAACTCATTTAGATTCTGGTTCTGTAATTAATACCGATGCTCCTAAGGATAATCACGGTTTAGGAGCAGCTTTTTCACCTACAGATATGGTTTGTTCAGCACTTGCCAGTTGTATTCTGACCATTATGGCTATTGCAGTGGAGAAAAATGGAATTAGTATTCAAGGAACTAAGGCAATGGTTGAAAAAACTATGGGAAATAACCCGAGAAGAATATCTAAAATTGAGATTCATATTACTTTTCCTATAGATTACGATTCTAAAACAAAAACTATTTTAGAAAGAGCTGCTCATAATTGTCCAGTTCACCACACTTTGTCTAATGAAGTAGAAAAAAATATCAATTTTATTTATTCATAAATATTTGTGCATGATATGCATCTTGTAGGAGACTCACTATATACTTTGTGACAAGCTGTTTATTTAAGTTTAAGTTTTTCAACTCGGTTTCCAATTGTAATCTCTTTCATTTCCTGCTCTAAAGTTTTGAAGTCTATCTTTTGAACTGATTTGACTTGTTCCCCTTTTTTCAAAAGATGTATTTCATCACAAGTATCACTCAAGGTTGAAAAAATATGTGATGAGATTATAATTATTTTGTCCAAATCTTTCAGCTTCAATATTATTTCCGTTAAAACAATATTACTCTGGATATCAACACCATTAAAAGGCTCGTCAAGAATGAAATATTCATTTTCTTGAAGAAGAATGGCTGTTATTGCCAGCTTCTTTTTCATTCCTGTTGAGTAGGTTGAAGCATATTGATTTAGTGGCAAGTCGAAAATATTTTTTTGGTCTATGTTAATGTTCCTCTTATTCCGAGCATTGCAAAGAAGTCTTATGTATTCCTTTCCTGTAATTTTAGAGAAAAAAAAGGGATCTGTCAATAGCAAACCTAAATGATTTTTTAATGGTTGTATATCAGAAAGAACTTCTCCGGTATAACTTTCTAAACCTGCAATACATTTAAATAAGGTTGTTTTTCCTGCACCATTCTCTCCAACTATCCCAGAAACGCAACCTCTTGAAAATTTCATGTTAATTTCTTTCAACACTTCATTATTATTATAAGACTTGCTAAGCCCTTTAATATTTATCATTAAATATCAATTTTAGGTTGTTAATAGACTTGGTATATAAATATGGTACAACAACTAATATCAGTGGAGGAAATAATAGTGTAAAAGCAATTATAAACCCTTCGGATAAATTTATTTCATCAGGGAATGCCGAATACTTAGCCAGGACGATTGACCATAAAAACAAAATACCAATTAGTAGAAATAGAAAAATTAAATCAAATTTAATTGGATAAAATATTAAAAGACTAATTAAAATCGGAATTGTCAACAGGATATAATTTTTGGTTGCATTTATAATTTTCTTCTTTAAAAATGATTTTGTAGTGTCTGCATGCACCCAAACATAGTATTCTTCTTCTGGTTTGGAGTAATAACTAAATGTGGTGATAGAAATCAACAATATAGAGAATATGCCTAAGTTAAAATTGTCCACGTTAATTGCGATAGTAGTCAACGCATAAGCTAAAGGAAATATGAAAAAAGTCTTTCTAAAACCAGTTGAAAATTCAAATGGATTTTTGGAAAAAGGGGTAGGGATTGTAAAGTTTAAAGCAGTGCGAAAAGAAAATAATGCAATGGTAATTGAACATAGAAATAAAATGATGGCTTCAAAAAATAAATTTTTGTATATAAGGATTGAAAGGAAAGGAATGCAGACAATCGAATTTTCTAAAACCCTTATTTTATTTTTTGATTTATCACCAAAAGTTGATAGTAAGAAATCTGTTCTTCTGTTTTCAGAAAGTTTGAATTGGAAACTAAAGCAAACTAAAATGATCAAATATTTAGCAAATTCTGTCCTATGAAAAACATATTCGGAGAGTGCTACAAATAAGATTAACGCTAAAAGACAACCTAAAATAGGATTTAATCCCACTTCTTTAATCTTCCTATTAGTCATTACTAATTGTAGCTTAAAGTAGTCTTTCATATTTATCGATAATCTGCTTTTATAACTTGTAACGGTTAATGTAAGCGATTATTTTTTGATAGTTGCCACTTAGTGGCTCACCATAATTTTGCTAGAAGACCTTGTATTATTTACATCTGTAAATGAAATATGATATAAATTATTAGATAGGTAAGATAAATCAATTTCAAAATTCAATCCATTTTCATAATTTTTATACACTATTTGTCCGTAAATATTGGTGATTACTATATTTTTTATTTCACTACCTGAAGTAATAAATAACATATCTCTTGTAGGGTTTGGATAAATTTTTATGTTTTGGTTAATATCCGAGTTTTCTAAACCAACAAAGTAGCAAGGTTGTACAGTTATAGTAGGGCTGTTTCCAAGATTCAAATCAATAATAGTATCTCCTAAGCCGTTTTGAACGGTATAGTACTCATCAAAACCATTCAATCCGTTGGCTATAACTCTTACTTCATCATTTCCTCTAACTCCAAAAGAAATAGGTTCACTTCGTCTGTACCCACCAGCAACAAAAGAACCTACATATTCAACATTATTATTGATCTCTATTTCTACATTGCCTTGCCAGTTACCACCAAATGATTTCCTCATAATTAAAGTATAAATATCGCAAAAATCGTTGGGAGAAGAAGGAGCAGTGGCACAGGCTTGGTAACCGTAGGTGTTTGCAGGTGGCTCGTTACTTCCAGTTCCTTGTTCGCTAGCAATTACAGCATTGTTAGGGTCGAATAGAATATACTGTAAATCAGATCCCCAAACTCCACTAGAACTGAAATTTATAACTATATCCAAAATATCGTTAGAATCTAATGGGAAGTTAAATGTTTCTGATGTTCCATTAGATAATGTATAGGTTTGGTACACATTATTATTAATTTTAACTTTTGCAAAAGAATTGCCCCAGCCTTGACCAAAATTATTAATCAATTTAAGATTGTAAACTCCACATTCACTGCCTGAAGAAAAATAGATAGTTGTAAAGGTTAAAGGACCCACCCAACTACTTAAATCATTTGCGTTACAAACCTCTTGGACATAATAATCATAAGTGGTTATGCTACCTAGACCAGACAATAAATAACTATTGCTATTTATATTACCAACAATGGTTCCATTTCCTTGATTAAATCCAGTAGGTCCCCACTCAATGTTAAAAGTTCCGCCAAATGGATTAGTACCACCAGTCCAATCTAATAGAGCGGTACCTGCTGTAGAAGTGTTAGCAGATAAATTAGATGGTGCAGGACAACTCGGACAAGCTTCTACTCCAAAAACACTATTTGGAATACCACCTGATCCTTCTTCAAATATTAAAACACCATTTTGGTCAAAAACTTTGTACGAATTTTCTAATGCAAAACTACCAGCATTATAAGTGAAATCTACTACATCTCCAATATTTACAGAAATTGGAAAAATTTCTGGTCCTCCCCCTGTTGAAATGGTTAGTCCGGTTAAAGTTATATTCCCATTAATTGCAACATCAATAGACCCGCCATTCCAACCATCACCAAATGAGTCGTATAATTCTAAATTAAAGAGTCCACAAGATCCTGCTAGAGTAGCTGTAGTAAATGAAAAGGGACCAGTCCAATTACTTATTTCATTGGCACTACATGCTTCTTGTACATAAAAATCATAAGTTGTTCCATTATTCAATCCATTTAATAAATAACTATTGGTAGAAATACTATTAATTATAATTCCATTTCCAAGAGCAAAACCTGAAGTTCCCCATTCAATATTAAAAGTTCCGCTACCGCCATTCCAACCAAGTAAAGCAGTTCCAGCTGTGGATGTATTTGCAGAAAGATTGGTAGGTTGCGGACAAGATGTGCATGCTTCAATACCAAAAACACTAATAGGATCAGCTCCGGAAATAAATCCATTTAATCCTTGACTAACTATTAAATTCCCACTATTATCAATTAAATTATAGGTGTTCTCATTATCCCAACTTCCAGTATTATAAATAAAATCAATAACATCATTTGAGTCAGTAGCAAAGGTGAATATTTCTGGGCCGTTTCCGTTAGCTAATGTTATGTTTTGAAATGGATTACCATTTATTATTACGTCTAAAGATGCACCATTCCAGCCATCGCCATAAGAATCGTATAGTTCTAAAGTAAAACTACCACAAGTTCCTACAGGGCCTGGTGGTGGAGGTGAAGTATTAGGACATGCAATAATTCCAAAAGTACTAACAGGGTCTACATTTGGTATTAATCCAAATTCACCTTGACTAACAATTTGACTATTTAAGTTGTCAAATAAAAAATATGTATTTTCATCATCAAAGTTTCCAGTATTGTAAATTAAGTCAATCACATCATTGGAATCGGTTAAAAACGTAAATAACTCTGGTCCATTTCCTGTTAAAAGTGTTATATTTTGAAGAATTTGGCCATTTATAACCACATCAATTGAAGCTCCATCCCAACCATCACCAATTGATTCGTAAAGTGCTAAAGTGAAAGTGCCACATGCAGCACCTGTAGAAATGTTATTGGTATTAAACGTGTAAGGTCCACTCCATATACTATTGGTATTCGAATCACATATTGCTTGAACATAAAAATCGTAGGAAGTATTGTTTGAAAGAGAACTTAAACTGTAATTAGTACTTGTTAAACCATTTACTAAAGTTCCACTTCCAAGTGTAAAGCCACTAATTCCCCATTCTAGATTCCACGAAGTCTCATTTCCTCCAGCTTGCCATAATAAATCGGTTGAATTTGGAGTAATATTTCCAGCATTTAAAAAGTTGGGACTCAAGCAAGGACTATTGCTTTGACAAGTAGAATTGGAAGTGTGAGTGAAAAAATCTAAATCGTCTAAATCTGATGCTGAAATGACGTTAATTAAAGTATCTCCTATGGGATCCATTATGGTGAAAGAAATCTCATTATCCCAGTTTCCAGAATGCCAAATAAACTCCATTGCAGCTCCTGTTGTAGAATATACTGAATCTAGTGTGAAACTTTGGGAACAATCAAAATTTCCAACAAAATTTCCATTCATATTTACTTCTAAGTAAGCACTATTCCAGCCATCGCCGTAGCTATCGTACATGTACATTAGGTAATGACATTGAGAATTAATGGTAGTAGTTAGAGAAACTAAGAATATTGCAAGTGATAAAAATATTTTTCGCATAAAAGAGTTTGAACTGTTTAATTTTTTTATTTAAATGTTAAACAAACATAGTCATAAATTAATAAATTTATTTTATCATATGGTAAAAAAGCGGTTTTTAAACCGCTTTTTACAGTTATTAAATTATAAATTATGTAAATGACATTACTTGTCCTTAGTACATTATATTTATAAACGATGAAAATGTAATGTGCTGGGGGGTTATAAACTGTAACCAACTTTAAAAGATGGCATGGCTTCAAGAGTTATCAATGAATTTGAATAGCTGATTCCATAGCCAAAACTAAGTTCTAGATTAAAATGAGAAGTAATATTTCTTCTTATTCCATAAGTAGGAGTGAGGGTATGAAAATAAATTTCTCCAGTTTCTAAATTATTTAAAATATTAATATTAGTTCTTAACGAAATATAGTTTCCAGCATTATTTTTAATGTTTTTATTTTTACTTTCTCTTTTTGTAAGGTTGAAATAATATTTGGGCTCTAAAAATATGGAGACTTGGTTTTTTAAAGAGTCAAAACTTTGCTTAATCGCAAATTTTAGTCTGTATTCTGTTCCAATTTCAGTTCTTAATGCTATTTTTTTATGAAGTTTTAATTCATGATTTATCCAAATGCCAAAATAACCTGTTTGGATGGATAAAATAGATTTATTTACACCAATATTTTCACCATTAGATAATGTTTTTTGAGAAAATGTAATAGAATAAAAAAAGTAAAATATTAATAATAAAATAATTTTTTTCACAATATAATTTACCCAATAACCATGCCATGTATTTAATTAACTTTTAAGGATTGAATGATTTCCTTATAATTTAAAACTAATTCCAATATTTCCACCAAATAAGTGGTATCTATGGTTTAGATCTGAAGAATTCATAGAATTAGTAATATTTAACCAATATTTGGGTTCTAAAAATATTTCTAATTTATTGAGTTGATAACCAATAGAAGCTGTAGTAACAATATTAAAAATAGTTTTTTTCATCTCAAATGGATGTAAATCTTGAATATTTTTGTTGTAATACATTCCCATAGAGTTGTTAATTCTGAAACCAATTGCTCCACCTGTTTTTAAGCTAACTCTGAATTTCTTGACGCTAAACTCGTAACCAACCATGAAAGGAATATTAAGGTAAGTATACCTGTTTTGAACTTTGTAATTATTCATTGTTGTTTCTTCATAGTTTTCACGCTCCCAATAAGTGGTGTCCTTTGTAACGTTATATATGGCTGTATCCGTTTGTCCGGTATTCCAATTGTAAAAAGGAACGTGAAAAGTGCCAATTATGCAAATAGTATCAATAAAATTAGAATCGTATACCATGTTAGTTTCATGAATATTGTTATAATCAATTTTTTCTCCGAAGCTAACGGTACTTAGCCCTGAAGAAATAGAGAATGATTTATTCATCTTATAATTAATTCTTAAATCAAGAGGGATATTAAATATGTTATTATATGTAATTTGATTATTTATTGTTGAACTTAAGCTTTGATTTACAGTTGGTGACATCCCTTGGTTAGGGTTTAAAATCGATGATTTTTTCATTATTAGGTTACTACCAATTGAAAAGGAGAGGCTCCACTTTTTATCTGGTTTTATAGAATCATAGAACTCTGAAATTTGAACTAATAAAGAATCAGGATTATTTGAAACCGAATCCTGAACAAGAGAATCGGATGTGCTTTTTACTAAATCTCTATTAAGAGAATCGGATATGCTTTTTACTAAATCTCTATTAAGAGAATCGGATGATAGATTAGTTATGTTTTTTAAATCTTCTTCAATCTTCTTCAAGCTATCCGTGGAACTGTTAAATGTATCTATGTTTATAATTGTTTCAGAATCGTTTTGGCTTCCAGAACTATCATTGTCAATAATTGGATTTTCAATATTGAACTTCATAGGTTCATCTCTCCATTCTACAATAGAATTTTGAGAAGAATCAATTGGGCTTGCTTTAAAAGATGTATTATTTATATCATTAGATACATTAATTAAATCTTTGCTTTCAACATTTTGTAGAAGACCATTTTCATTAACTATAGGATTCGAATAAAATTTATTTTCTAAAGCATGAGTAGTGGTTAATGATTTTTTATTTTCATTATTTAAATTCGTATTAGGTAAGGAGTCGTCTCTTAGCAATACCTTATTAGTATTTTGAACTGTGAAATCTTTCGAAGCTGTTTCTTTAGTTACTTTCTCATCATTCCCAATTAATTTCTTTATTCTGGATGGATTTTCTGATTTAGTTAGGTTATTTAATTCAGTTGATTTCTGTTTTTTAGATGATTTATTTGTTTTATTAACTTCTGATTCATTAGTATTGAATTTTTTAATAATATTTTCTTTTGATTTAATTGTATTGGTGGTGAAGTAAACCAAACTTGTAATTCCAATTCCTAACAATATAGATGCAGCCCAGTACCATTTTTTAAAATTAGAAGCATTAAATTTAGAAAGCTGCTTTTTTAGAGCATTAAGGTGTTTCACATCAAAAGGAAAGTCACGTTGCAACAGCTTCTTTTTAAATAATCTATCAATTGGATTGATATTAGAATTATGTTTATTTAACTGTTGGTTAAAATCATCTAAATGTTTTTCATCCAAATCAAAATTTCTTTCATTTAGCTTGCTATTAAACAGCTCGTCAATATGATTTTTTTTATTTTTCAATTAACTCTTGTTTTTTTAGTAGGAGATTTTTAAGTTTTTTTCTAGCTTCCTTTACATGCCATTTGGAGGTGTTTATTGTAATTCCAATTCTTTCAGATATTTCTTTGTGTGAATATCCGTCTATTGCAAAAAGGTTAAATACCGTATTTGTAGCCTTGGGCAATTGCAATAACATAGCATTCAGTTCTTCAGCCCTAATTTCCAACTCATATTCATTAATGGTGTAGTTTTTTTCAAATTTTATTTCATCTTTATACTCAACAATATCTTTTCTTTTTTGATTCTTTCTAAAATCATCAATTGCATTATTTATCGATATTCTCCTAATCCAAGCTTCAAAAGGTATTTTAGGATTGTAATTTTCAATATTGGTCAAAATTTTTAGAAAAGCACTGATTGCCAAAGATTTAGCATCTTCTTCATTATTTTTATATCTTATAGCTACACTCATTAATATACTAAAGCATTTCTCATAGAGTAATAATTGAGCTCTTCTGTCATTATTTATTAATTTTTCTATGAATGATTCTTCTATTTCCAAAAAAAATAAAATAACAATCACCTGTAATAATAATCACAGGTGATTGTATTGTTAGCTATTAAATTTACTTCTTTACTTTATAAACTTCATGGTTTTATTAAGGTTTTGAACATCATTACTAATTTTAATAAAATAAATGCCGCTACTTAAGTCAAGGGCATTAATCTTTATTTTATTAAAACCGTTAATTAAACTTACGTTTTGAGATTTAATCATTTTTCCTGAATAGTCTAAATAGGAAATATTTGCGTTTAAATTTTGTGTTGAGTTGATTTCAATAAACGACTGCTCCCCAATTGGATTCGGGTATATTTTAGAATTTGTTAAAATTTCTACATTGTCAATACCTAATGACGCAACTTGACTTTCGTCAATAACATTTAGAGTAAAACCGTTTCTAGAACTTATAGTAACGGTGTCGCAATAGTTACTTGAGTTACCATTAGCGTCTGTGTAGGTTAAACACAAATTGTAGTCCCCAACTTGGTTGTAAACATGAACAGGATATTGGACACTTGAAGTATTACCGTCGCCAAAAACCCAGTTGTAACTAAAAGGTCCTGTTCCTCCAGAACAATTTTCCACACAGTAAATATCTGTAGTAAAAGAATTGCTAGTACTATCAAAATCTTGCCACCAATAGAAATTAGCATTAACAGTTGAAGGTGGAGGATTAAAACCTGAAGAAATAATCCAATTATTTCCATTCCAAACTAATGTGTCGCAACAAAAAGTGTTCATAGTTGAGATACATGTAAGTAAAGTATCATAAGGTTGTCCAGTACTAGAATTGAAATTATAAACGCTATGAGTAGTACTCATGCTAGAGTCTTGTTCTAGTATGCTTCCACCATAACCCATAGTTTCCCAGTAATAAATAAATGTATTAGTCATTGCCGTTATTTGTAACTGTGAGTGAGACCCTGTAATGGTTAAGGAGTCACACAATGTTAGTTGAGCTTGACCAAACAAAATAGTTAAGCTGGTCAATGTTGTTAAAAGTAATTTTTTCATCATTTTTTTAGTTTTAGTTATTCATTATAAATAGAATATCAATTAATTCGATTTTATGTTATATTAAACGAAAAACTTTAGATAAGTGGGGGGGAGGGGTAAGAATATAAAATTATCTATTTATAAATTTCTTTTCTGTAGAACCATCAGAATATTTAAAAATAACTATTTCTTGATTAACTTTATTTGGGTCTACAATTTGTCCAGTTAGATTGTAAGTATTTATTAATTTTTTAGTATCAGATTCTAGATTTGAAATATTAGTGGCACCATTGCCCAACATAACTAAATTCCACTGCGATGAACCAATGGTGTCTCTAGCAATGAAAAAGGGTAGTAAACAAATGTTTACTGGAAGAGGTGATGTTGCAGTGTCTCCCATCGATAAAGAAAGAATAAAAAATAAATTATTATCATTTAATGTGACACTGTAGTGAGGTTCTGCAAGAGTACTTTGCCAAACATGAGAATTTCCAGACCAGTTGTGATTTCCAGGAGGGTAAGCTCTCCAATCATAAATTGCAGATACTGCAGCACTGTTAGGATTTAAATTCACCAAACTATCATAGTTGGTACCTAATTCAAATTCGTAAATATTAATAGGATTTATATTAATATTTATTTGATCACATTCTTGAGAACTAACAAAAAGATGTCCCAAAAGGATTAATATTAGAAAAGTATATTTCTTCATAAATTCGATATGGTGTCTAATAAACAAAAATTTAATCATTAGTTGTTAATAGTTATTTTCTAATGAATTTTTTTTCTGTAGATCCGTCTGAGTACTGGTAAACAATAATTTCATTGGTTACTTTTTTTGGATTTATTATTTGACCAGCAAGATTATAAGTATTAATTAATTTTTTGTTTTTGGTTCCTGTATTCAAAATATCAGTATTTGAGTTAAGCATTATTAAATTCCATGTTGGAAATCCATTAACGTCGGGGCTTGAGTTAATGTAAAATGGAATTAAACAATTAGTAACTGGTGATGGAGAGGTAGCAGTATCTCCCATAGATAATGATAAAATAAAAAATGATGTGGAATCATTAAAGAAAATTGTGGTAAGGTAAGTAGGATTAGCTAAACTACTTTGCCAAACATGGGAATTTCCGTTCCAGTTATGATTTCCTGGTGGATAACCTCTCCAGTCATAAATTGCGTTTACAGCAGAAGTATTGGGATTCACATATACTAAACTGTCGTAATTAGTGCCAAATATTAGCTGGTTTGCAATAATTTGAGGATTTTGATTATGTAAATAAACTCTTAAATCTGAGCAGTTTTGTCCACTTATTAATAAGTTTAAAGAAACTAAGGCTAACAATATTTTAAATTTTTTCACTCGCAATTTTAAGTTATATACTGTTGTATTCGCTAATTGTTTAATTTATACTGTGTTAAGTGGAGTTACTTTTTAATGAATTTTTTCTCTACCGATCCATCAGTGTAAAGGAAAACAACTATTTCTTGGTTAATTTTTTTAATATCAACTTCTTGACCAGCAAGGTTATATGTATTAATTAACTTTTTTTCATCATTTTCAAAACTTTTTATATCAGTTGTGTTACTGTTGAGCATCGTGAGGTTCCAATAGGAAGGCAATAAAGTGTCTCTAGCAATGAAAAAAGGTAAAAAACAAGTAGTTATTGGAGTCGCAGAAGATATTGTATCTTCCATAGATAGTGATAAAATAAAGAAAAAATAACTATCATTAAAATTAAAATTACAACTGAATGTTGGTCTAGGAACTGAGCTGTGCCAAACATGGGAATTTCCGTTCCAATTATGATTTCCTGGAGGATAACCTCTCCAGTCGTAAAGAACAGCAGTAGTGCTAGTGTTCATATTTACTAAATTGTCGTAATTAGTAGTAAAAATTAGTTCAGTAAAAGAGACTTGTGGCAGCATCTGAACTTCTAGTTCGCCGCAAATTTGAGAATAAATATTTGTTGTTGTTACAAAAAATATGATTAATAAAACGATTTTTTTTATAAAATTTAAAATCTTAAACATATATATTATACGAAAGTTTATTAAGCCTTTGAGGGGTGAGTCTTAAATAATTAAATTTCCTTTTGAGTAAGTTACAGCTTTTCCGGTGATATTAACGCTGTCTTTTTTTAATTCGCAAACAAGTTTCCCTTTTCTTTCAGAAATTTGTTGTGCTTTCATAACGGTTTTATTTAAAATTTTAGACCAATAAGGGGTTAAAGTGCAATGAGCAGAACCTGTTACAGGATCTTCTAAAATAGTAGCTTGGGGAGTGAAAAATCGAGAAACAAAATCATAACAATCCCCTTTAGAGGTGATAATTACCCCACCAGGGTTAATATTGATTGTATCAAATATTTCTCTATTGATAATGATATTTTCCACCTCTTTTTGATTTTCATACACCAATAAATAGTCTCTTGATTTTAATATTTCTTTGGGCTGAATATTTAAAGCATTTTTTATTTCATTTGGTAGAGTTGCCAATTGGGGATCTCTCCTTGGTAAGTTCATTAAATAGCTTTTATTTTTAATCGACACCTCTAGCTCTCCACTAACTGTTTCAAAAATAACTTTTTCAGACACTAATTTTAATTCTGAAAGAATACAATGCGCAGCTGCAAGTGTAGCATGTCCGCATAAATCCATTTCTATATCAGGAGTAAACCATCTTAAATGAATTTTTTTTCCTTTTCTTACAAAAAAGGCAGTTTCAGCCACTGCATTTTCTTGAGCAATTTTTAATAAAATATTGTCTTCCAACCATTTTTCTAATGGAACTATACAAGCAGGGTTCCCCTCAAATACTTTATCGCTAAAAGCATCTATTTGAAATATTGGTAACTTCATTTTAAATAGCTTCTAAATTTTTTCGAGTAAGCTCATTTTCTAATGCTCCAGTGTTTATTGTAGTTGCAGGTTCAAAAAGCATAATAGAAACTTCCTTTTCAGCAATAGGTTTGTGTTCTGTGCCTCTTGGAATAATAATTATTTCATTTTCATTTATGGTCTCTGTTTTGTCTCTAAAAGCAATTTTCAGGGTTCCTTTTAGTACTAAAAACATTTCATCTTCATCATCATGCTTATGCCAAATAAATTCACCTTTAATTTTTGCTATTTTAACATGTTGTTTGTTGAGCTCTCCAACAATTCTAGGATTCCAATGATCGTTGAATAAGGAAAGTTTTTGTTCGATATTAATTGGATGTCTATTTGGTAAATTAGTTTTATTCATATTCCCCAAAATAAAGAAAAACTACTAATTAAGATTTCTGTAACTAATAAAACTGTAAATATTATGGTAAATAGTGGAGTAGAATCTCACTATGTTTTGCTTTGGTGTATGAGTTTTTAAATTACTTTATCAGCTTCTTTTTCTTCTAAGGCAACTTCTTTAGGGTATTGAATGCTTATTTTTTCGAATTGAATATGTAAAATCAGCATTAAAAAGCCATAAACTACAGAGCTTACAATAAGTACATTATTCATTAAACCATCTGCTGAGAAGGAAAGACGTATTAATATGGTAGATATAATAAACCCTGAGTTTCTAAATACCTCGTGAAATTTATCAGTCTTATAAAGTGATATTAATAGTAGAAGAACATCTGCCATTATAAGAATAGTAAAAAACTCATTAAAAAAGAGTTCGTTAATATCTTGAATAGAAAAGAATACTTGGTCTATGGAGGCCACTTCAACATAAATCCATTTAAATAAACTCGAGACGGCTAAAAATATAAGTACCGGAAGTAAAAAGAGAGCAATGGTTTTTTTTCGCTTTACAAAAAGATCTAGATTTTCAATTTTTTCTTTTTTAGGATAAAGTTTTTTACTTCTAGTATTGAAGTAGTTAAATAAAAAAATGATAAAAAATAATACCAGCGTTGAAATCAAATCATAAGTGAGCTGAAGGTCGTATTGCTGATTAAACCAGTCTGCAGTCACATCTATATTGGCCATATCCTTAAAAATTCTTCTTACAATAATTAAGGTAATTATCTCGTATTGTTTTCTAATATATTGAGATATGGACCGAGGAAGATAGTAAACTACTAAAAAAACTTCGTACACCAAGATGAATGAAAATGGAGTATAGATGGCGGCTATGGGATTGGTAAGCAGATTGTCGTCTGAAAAATTAAGTACATTGATGTACTTTAAAAAAATGAGTAGTAAGTGAATGACAAAACTAACTATGGAAAGAGTTACAAAAACTTTTTCAGTTTTATTTTTAAATTCTTCTGAGAAAACTTTGGTGCTTAATTTTCCTATCATTTTAAGGTTTTTTTAAATTTAAACATAAAAGAAAACCTCTAAATATCTGTTTATCAATTTTTTACAAGATTATTGATGTTGATTGGTATTTAATATTATTTAAATTGATTTATAATTTTCAGATAAAAAGTTAATTATTTAAATCAATATAAATTATAAACTTATTTATTTATCGAGACATAACTCAACTTAAACAACAATATTAAATCTTTCAATAATAATAATGATAATTCGTAAATTGTTTAGCTAGTATATTTCAATCCATTTCTACTTTACTCTTAAAATAATCTAATGAAAAACTAAGGTTGTAATTATGGTTAGCTTTGAATATTAGAACTGACCATCGTTAACTTCATTGATAAATCTAATTAAACCTTCAAAAAAAGTTTTTTGATCGTCATACATACATAGATGCGAACCTTTTTCGCAGAGCAAAAATCTACCATTTTGAACTTCATTAGCTATCCATTTCATATGCTCTGGATCCATAGTGTCGTACTTTCCACCAATAGAAAGTGTTGGAACAGTTATTTTATTAAGTTGATTTTTCACACTCCAATTTTTAAGTTTTGCATTTCCTACAACACCAAATTCACTAGGTCCTTGCATGGTTATGTATAATCCTTGGCTCATATTAGCAAATGCTCTATTAACAGGATCTGGCCAGTCTTCTAAAGGCATTCTTAAGACATGCTGTGGGTAGTAATTATTAACTATTAATTCATTATATCTGGGATTAGCGTAATCTTCTTGAGCTTCCAATGCTCTTATTTCTGCTAAAACAGCCGAATCAAGTTGAGGGCCAAGAACATTATTCGCATAATCTACATATTCTGGAATCGAGGCCATCATATTAGAAATAATCAAACCTTTTAAATTATTCTGATATTTTAAAGCATATTCCATACATAATATTCCTCCCCAAGACGATCCATACAAATAAAAATTATCTTTATTAAGTCCTAATGCAACTCTAACTTGCTCTACTTCATCAACATATCGTTCTACTGTCCATAATGTACTATCATTAGGTTGGTCACTGTAATAAGATTCTAGTTGGTCGTAATAATAATATTCAATTTCTGCATTCGGAAAGTAAGAATCAAATGCTTCTAAATATTCATGGGTAGCTCCAGGCCCTCCGTGAAGTAATAAGACTTTCATTTTAGGATTGTTTCCAATTCTTTTAGTCCAAACATTAAATTCTCCAGATCTTGTTTTTATTGGAACCATTTTCACTCCACCAGCTAAAAGATCGTCTCTGCTGGAATAATCTAGATAAGTAGATTTTGTATCTTCAAATGATTCTTTTTTTTGTTTTTTTCCACAGTTGTAAAATGCAAAAGAAATTAATAGTATTAAAGTTAATTTTTTCATAATTATTGGTTAAAAATTGATAAAAGTATTATTCTCAGGATCGCTTAAAGAAATGAATAGTTCTGTAGAGTCTGCACACAGCGTGTAAAGTTCTGAAATATCAAAACAAAGTTCTTCAATTAAAACTGCTTCACAATTATCATTATTACTGTTATGGGTCAAATAAAGTGGGATATGAACAGGGGGAGTACCACAAAATAAAGGTTCTTGAACCAAATTGAAAATATGTTCCTCGCATCCTCCACCATAACTAATATTGATTTGTAAAAAATCACCATATATAAAAGCGGTATCAATATTATAATAATCCATATCAAAGTTGTCGAGATTTACATTTTGAATTAAATTCAGACAAGAAGAATCGTAGATGCAATGATTAACGTCAGAACCCGGAATTGAAGTCGCTTCAGCATCATAGTTTATAGCTCTCGGATCTGTGCAACCTATTTTTTTTTCTTTATTGCAAGAAGCAAAATATAAACACATAAAAATTAATCCTGTGACAGTAAGTCTTAGTTTTCTGTAAACAAATCGCATAATATATTTAAAAAAATTTAGAACTGATTTTAATAAATTTAAAAAAAAATGATTTCAAAATGAATGAAACTCAAATAAATTGATCTACTTTGAATCGTGAAAAAGTATACTCTTTTTATTTTTTTTATTTCATCATTTTTTTTGGTTAAATCTCAAGAATCACCAGTTCAACGCTCTCGTTTTTCAAAATATATCGATAAAATCATTAATGACACTAATGATTTAAGTGCCCCTAAATTCATGAATTATCCTACCCTTGCTTTTTCACCTGAAACTAATTGGGAAATAGGTTTGTCTAGCTTGTTTATTTATTCCGCTAAAAAGAATTTGAAGAACAGACTTAGTGAAATTAAAGCTTTCACTTTTTACACGCTAGAAAAACAGTACGGTATTTGGTTAGATCATGCTCTGTATACAGACAAAAATAAGTGGTTTTTACTAGGAAGGGCTCGATACCAATCGTTTCCATTACTATTTTACGGTATTGGTTCAGAAACCTCTTCAGATTATTTAGCTGTCATTGACGGTAAATTCAGTTACTTTAAAGAGAGAGTTTTAAGAGAAATAGTTCCAAACCTATATACAGGTCTGGAATTAGACATCCAAATACTAAATAAAGTTTCGTATAATAATATAAAAAACTCATTTAATAAGCCTTTTGGTGGAAATGGTTCTGCAAATGTTGGGTTAGGTTGGGGTGTTGTTTTTAATAATATTCATAATATTTTAAATCCTAGAAAAGGAATTTTTAGTGAATGGGCATTTCTAAATTACAGCAGTAACATTGGAAGTGATTATCAATTAACGACCTTGCTTTCAGATAACAGATTTTATATACCTGTAAAGAGTAACAATGTCCTGGCTTTTCAAATACTTGGTCAGTTCACAAATGGAAATCCACCTTTTAATTTACTATCTCTTATGGGTGGAGAAAGTTTAATGAGAGGTTACTATCTTGGAAGATTTAGAGACAAACATTTGTTAGCAAGCCAAATAGAATATAGATTACTTCCTTTTTCATTTTCTAAACGTTGGGGTGCTTCGATCTTTTTTGCTGCTGGGGAGGTTTTTAATTCAGATCAAAAATTCAAGTTCAACAAACTACTCCCAACTGCTGGCGCAGGTTTAAGATTTCTATTATTTCCTGAAAAAGATATTTACAGTAGAATCGACTATGCAATTACGGGTGAAGGCAGTGGCATATATTTCTTTATTGGAGAAGCATTTTAAGACAAAAAAAAAGGGTTCCGAAGAACCCATTTAAATAGAAAAAAAATAATTTAATCTTCTACAATTTCAAATGAAATCTTTCCACTTACTTCCTTATGAAGAACAACGTCTGCTTCAAATTTACCAACAGATTTAAGATTATTAGTTGGTAGCGTAATGTTCTTTCTTTCGATTTTAAATCCGGCTTTGTCCAGTGCGTCAGCCAATTGAATGTTAGAGATGGAACCAAATATTTTTCCATTTTCACCAACTTTAGCTGGTACTTTGAAAGTTTGCTTAGACATCTTTGCAAAAAGTTTTGATGCCTCTTCTTTCATTTGGTTATCTTTATGTGCTCTTTGCTTGAGGGTTTCAGCATGCATTTTCTTTACTGAATCCGTAGCCAAAACAGCCATTCCTTTAGGAATTAGAAAGTTTCTTCCAAAACCATTTTTGACCGAAATAATTTCATCTTTATTACCCAGTCTGTCTATATCTTTTTTTAATAAAACTTCCATAATAATTATTTTAGTTGATCAGCCAAATAAGGAAGAATAGCTAAATGTCTAGCTCTCTTTACTGCTTGTGATACTCTTTTTTGATATTTCGCAGATGTACCAGTAATCCTTCTTGGAAGTAATTTTCCTTGTTCGTTAATAAATTTCATTAAAAAATCTGGATCTTTATAGTCTATAAATTTAATGCCAGATTTTTTGAATCTACAATATTTTGATTTTTTAACCTCAATATCTATTGGATTAAGGTATCTAATTTCTGAATTGTCAGCCATTGTAATGTGTTTAAGGTGTTTATAATTTAAGCAGTTTTAGAGAATTTATTTCTCCTTTTTACTGAATATTCTAAGTGATCTTTGTCCATCTTCATAGTTAGAAATCTCATAACTCTTTCATCTCTTTTGAGCTCGAGTTCGAAATTTTTAACAGCATCTCCTTCACCTTGGAATTCGATTAGAAAATAAAATCCAGTAGATTTTTTCTGAATAGGGTAAGCTAATTTTTTTAGCCCCCACGATTCTTGGTTATTGATTTTAGCACTGCTATCCTTCAACGACTTTTTGAATTTATCTACTGCTTCCTTTGTCTGTTTTTCAGACAAAACGGGAGTTAAAATGAAAACAGTTTCGTAATGATTCATAATTATTAGTTAAAATTTGGAGTGCGAAGATACAATATTACTCGATAAATAAAATTATTTACACAATAAAACTGAAGTAGTAAAAAAATAGAATTATTTACTTGTTTTTATCTGAATTTACGAGAAGCTTATTTTATATTTGTTTAAATGTCTAATAACAAGTATACAGTATCTGCCTTAAAGTACAGACCAAATAGTTGGGATACTATTATTGGTCAAGAAAATATTGCTACAACTCTAAAACAAGCTATAGATACTAATCAATTAGCTCAGGCATATTTATTTTGCGGACCAAGAGGAGTTGGTAAAACCTCTACAGCTAGGTTATTTGCTAAGGAAATTAATTTAAAGCACGATCCTAAGCTAGAAGATTTTACATATAATATCTATGAGTTAGATGCTGCTTCCAATAACCAAGTTGATGATATTAGAAATTTAAATGATCAGGTTAGAATACCACCACAAGCAGGAAAATTTAAGGTATATATAATAGATGAAGTTCACATGCTCTCTCAAAGCGCCTTTAATGCTTTTTTAAAGACCTTAGAAGAACCACCACCACACGCAATTTTTATATTAGCAACTACTGAAAAGCATAAAATAATTCCTACGATATTGTCCAGGTGTCAAGTTTATGATTTTCATAGAATATCTATTCCTAATATGGTAGTTCATCTGGAGAAAATAGCTGAAAAAGAAGGTTTTAAAACAGAAAAAGAAGCCCTTCATGTCATAGCAGAAAAAGCAGATGGAGCTCTAAGAGATGCTCTTTCATGTTTTGATTTAATGGTAAATTTTACTTCAGGTAATATTACTTACAAAGAAGTTGTCAAAAATCTAAATATTCTAGATCATGATTATTATTTTAGGTTTACTGAGTTTTTCATTAAAAATTTAATTCACGATAGTTTATTGTTATACAACGAAATTTCAACAAAGGGTTTTGATGGACGGTTATTCCTAGGGGGATTGGCTTCCCATTTTAGAAACTTGATGATTGCAAAAGATGAACGAACCGTTAAAATATTAGAACACACAAAAGAAACAATAGATAAATTTATAAAGCAATCTCAAAATTTAAATAATGAAAATTTAACCAATTGGTTGACTTTAATAAATGAAGCAGATTCACTTTATAAGATGAGTCAAAATCAAAGGTTACATGTAGAAATTCTAATTATGAAATTATGCTCTACTGGGGCAGAAAAAAAAAAGTCTAAATTTTTAGATATTCCTATTTTACCGCCCGACTCTCAAAAGGATAAGGAGAAAATCTCTAATAATGTGGAAGTGATCTCTACGAACTTAGAAAAAGAGGCTCCTCAATCTGTTACTACTACCGTTCCTAAACCAGATAGGTTTGAGAAAATTGAAGTCAAGACTGAAATTGTTAGACCAAATAGCAGTCTAACAGACAATAAGAGATTTACAACAGCTTCTATTTCTTCAATTCGTAAAAAAATCAACGACGATTCTAATGTGAAATTAGAAGAAGTCAAGAAACAAGATTTATCAGCAACAAGATTTTCACAAACTCTATTGGAGGAAAAGTGGAATAATTTTGCTGAATTAAGAAAGAAAGAAGGGAAGATGGGATTGTATACAACTCTAACTAAATCAACACCAATTCTTGGTGAGGATTTTTCAATTAGTTTTGAAATTGACAGTGAAGTTCAAAAAATTGAATTCCAAACGGAGAGTCAGTTACTTTTAGATTTTTTAAGATCAGAACTTATCAATGGTAAAATTAATTTAAATCTCAAAATAACAGCATCTCACAGTCCTAAACTTACTCAATTAACAAGCAGAGAACGTTTTTTTCAAATGGCTGACGAAAATCCTGAACTCCACAATTTTAAAGAAATCTTTGATTTAGACATAGAATACTAATCATTTTCTTTTCTAATGATAAATCTTTGTAATTTTAGACCATGATATTACCAATACTTTCCTACGGAGCCTCTATTTTAAGACAAGAATGCGAGGATTTTGAAGAGCATATACCTTTGGATAAACTAATTGAGGATATGTTTGAAACCATGTATGCAGCAAGTGGTGTTGGATTGGCTGGTCCTCAAATCGGGGTTGGAAATAGAATATTTATAGTAGATGGATCGCCATTTGCAGAGCCAGACGAAAATGAAAAAATTGATGAAGAATTACTAGAACTTAAAGATTTTAAAAAAGTTTTTATTAATCCAATCATTGAAAATGAATCCGGTGATTTGTGGCCTTTTTCTGAAGGTTGTTTAAGTATTCCAGGAATAAGAGAAGAAGTGGAAAGAAAGTCAAATATTAAAATTAGCTATTTTGATGAAAACTGGTCATTCAAAGAAGAAACATACAAGGGAATAGCAGCAAGAATAATCCAGCACGAATACGACCACATTGAAGGTGTATTATTTACAGATCACTTAAACCCTTTAAAAAGAAGATTATTAAAAAGAAAATTGGAAGATATTTCCAAAGGGAAAGTGGATGTGAACTACAAAATGAAATTTAAAAATATCAAAAAATGAAAAGATTAATATTTATTATTTTAAGTGTTTTATTTTTTCAATGTGCTGGGCCAGAACTTCAAGAAAATAACCTTGATAATTCTAAATTGGAGTTGGAAGAGTTAAAAGAGATAAATAATCAATTGACTAAAACAAATCCTAAAGATTTAAAAACAATTTACCAATTAGGAGTCCAGGTTAAAAATACTTCATTAAATCTTTATGTTAGAAATAATAAGCATTATACAGTTGACGAAAATGAGTTTTTATTTAAATCTGCTGCTACAGGAGCTGAGGCATGTAAAATGTATGATGACGCAGTAGCTTATTTTTTAAGAGCACAAAGAAAATTTCCAGATAGCAAAAATGCACCAATTTATTTACATAATAGAGCTCGAATACTGGATAATATCTTGTTAGATAAAAACAATGCCCGTTTAGCTTTTGAAGAACTTATAGAGTTGTATCCAAAGCATCAATTAAGCATCAATGCACAATTATATCTTGATAATGCATTTGGTAAATCAAACGACGAATTATTGAAATTGATTAAATAAACTACATGTGAATAACTTCACCGTAGGCTGCAGCAGCAGCTTCCATTATCGCCTCACTCATTGTAGGATGGGGGTGAATGGTTTTTATTAATTCTTGACCTGTAGTTTCTAATTTTCTTAGGGCGACAATCTCAGCAATCATTTCTGTAACATTAGCACCAATCATGTGGCCTCCTAATAGTTCTCCATATTTTGAGTCAAATATTAGTTTAATGAATCCATCGTTATGACCAGCAGCACTTGCTTTTCCAGATGCTGAAAAAGGAAATTTTCCAATTTTCAACTCATATCCAGCTTCTTTTGCTGCTTTTTCAGTCATTCCTACTGAAGCAATTTCTGGGCTGCAATACGTGCATCCAGGAATATTATTGTAATCTATAGGTTCTGGATGGTGACCAGCAATTTTTTCAACACATGTTATTCCTTCTGCTGAGGCAACATGAGCGAGCGCTTGGCCAGCAACAACATCTCCAATGGCATAATACCCTGGTAAATTAGTTTGATAGTACTCGTCTACTACGATTTTACCAGCATCTACCACAATTCCTGTTTCTTCTAAGCCAATATTTTCAATATTTGGTTGAATACCAACGGCAGATAAAACAATATCACATTCAATCATTTCCTCTCCTTTGGAGGTTTTAACGGATACTTTGCAACCTTTCGAAGATTTTTCAACATTTTCAACTGAAGAATTAGTCATTATATTCATGCCTTTCTTTTTGAATATTTTCTCTAGCTGTTTGGAAACATCTATATCTTCTACTGGGACAATATTAGGAAGGTATTCTACGATAGTTACGTCTACACCCATTGCGTTATAAAAATAAGCAAATTCAACTCCTATAGCTCCAGAACCAACGATGACCATTTTTTTAGGCATTTTTGGAAGTACCATAGCATCTCTATAACCAATAATTTGTTTCCCGTCTTGGACAAGATTTGGAAGTTGTCTAGATCTTGCTCCAGTTGCAATTATTATATGTTTACCGCTGTAAGTATCGATTTTACCATCTTTGTCAGTAACTTCAATTTGTTTTCCAGAAAGTACTTTACCTGTACCCATGATAACATCAATTTTATTTTTCTTCATCAAAAATTGAACACCACCACTCATTTTTTCAGCAACATCTCTACTCCTTTTCACAACAGCTGTAAAATCAGCTTTATGGCCAGAAATTTTAATACCGTAATCATCTGCATGGTTGATATATTCATAAACATTAGCACTTTTCAGTAATGCTTTAGTAGGTATACACCCCCAATTTAAGCAAACACCTCCTAAAGATTCTTTTTCTATAACAGCTGTTTTTAACCCAAGTTGCGAAGCTCTAATCGCAGTTACATATCCACCAGGACCACTTCCTAAAACAATTACATCATAATTCATACAACAGATTTTAATAATTTATGCGAATTTATAAATTCTCTTAATAATTTACTTCAAGAATGCAATTTGTTTATAAATTCTTTAATATACATCGCCAGTTTATCTGCCGCTGTTATTTTAAATCTAAACCATAATTCTGGTTCTATGAGCTCTAATTCTATAATTACAGCTTTATTTTGATTGTTTAAAATAACATCTACTCTGCAGTAAAGAGGTGTTGGATTTAGTTTTTTAATGGCTTTTTCAGCCAAATCAATAATTTCTTTTGAAGGGGTTATTGTTTCAACAGTTCCTCCGAAATCGTCTTGGACTCTAAAATCTCCTTTTTTTGCTTTTTTTAAGACAGCATGTGAATATTTTCCTCCAAAAAGCATTACAGCTATTTCTCCACTTTTTATTATATTTTTTTGAAATTCTTGAACAATAAAGTCTTCTTCGTTAGTTAGACGTATCCAATTTGTTTGAAAATTTTCTATTTCTTGATCTTTTAATTGAAAAGTATTTTTAGCAGCTCCAGAAACGGTAGGCTTTACAACTATATGATTCCATTTCATATTGGTTGCAATATCTTTTAATTTGGTACCGGACATTTTATTAATAAAAACACTTTTTGGAATTGGTAAACTCCAATTTTTGAGATCTTGTAAATAATGTTTGTCCAGATTCCATTTTATTTGTTCATAGGAATTTATGAGTGCACATTTGTTTTGAACTTGACTTAACCAATTTTGGAAAATTGAGAATTTATCGAAGTAATCCCATGTAGATCTGAAGACAGCTGTTTTGGTACTGTTCCAATTGAAGTTGGAATCATTCCAATCTTTTTTAATAGTTTTTAGTCCAAGATTATTTAAAGCTTCAATTAGTAACCCATCCTCCTTTAGAACATTTTCTATATATTGATTTTTTTCATTCGGCTGTACGTATCTTGAATCTGTAAGAATAACTACATCATAATCTTTCATGAATCCAAATATAATTAATAGCTACAGAATCATTACTTATTACTCATAAATTCTATTTTTGAATAATGAAGTACATTGTAAAATTCAATAATGCAGAAAGACACTACATTAATCTTGAACTAGTAGTTGATACTAGTAAAGTAAACTCTTTAAAAATGCAACTTCCTGCTTGGCGACCGGGAAGATATGAATTGGGTAATTTTGCTAAGAATATTAAAGATTTTAGTGTCTTAAGTGGAGATGGTAAAACAATACCTTTTACAAAAAAGACTAAAGATCTGTGGCAAATAGAGTGTGCTGAATTTGCTCAAGTCAATGTCAGTTACAGTTATTATGCCTCAGAATTAAATGCTGGTTCTACTTTTTTAGATAACAATCAACTCTATATTAATCCTGTAAATTGTATGTTATATAATGTAGATGATTATGGAGCTAGCTTTGAAATAGAATTTTCTATTCCAAGTGATTACCATCTCTACAGTTCCTTAAAAAGTATTTCAAAAAACACTCTATATGCAACGAATTTTGAAGAATTGGCCGATTCTCCTATTATTGCTAGTAATAACGCTCAGTCAAAATCAATAACTCTTAATAATATTAATTTTAATTTTTGTTTTCAAGGAGAGATAAATATTGATTGGAACAGGTTGTTACAAGATTTTAAATTATTTATTGAGTACCAAATTCAACTATTTGGTTCCTTCCCACATAAAGATTTTCTATTTTTATTTCAAATAACACCTTATCGTTCTTACCATGGGGTGGAACATCATAAGTCTACCGTAATCTTATTAGGTCCGTCTTACGATATATTTAAAAATTTTTATTCCGAATTACTAGGTGTTTCTTCTCACGAATTGTACCATGTTTGGAACGTGAAAAATATAAGGCCACAAGAGATGGCTCCTTATGATTTTTCTAGAGAAAACTATACCCAAATGGGTTATGTGACTGAGGGTGTGACAACCTATATGGGCGACAGAATTCTTTACGAAAGTGGTGTTTTTTCATTAAACCAATATTTTGAAGAATTACAAAAACTATTTCAAAGACATTTTCATAATGACGGAAGAAATCATTACTCGGTAGCTGAATCAAGTTGGGACAGCTGGCTAGATGGCTACGTGGCAGGAGCTCCAGCTAGAAAAGTGTCTATTTATGTTGAAGGAGCTTTGATAGCTTTAATTTGCGATGCCAAAATAAGGAAGTCAACCAGTTATAAAAAATCCCTCCACGATGTTATGAAGTCAATGTATAAAGGCTCCGATAAATTATCCACTTATGATAAAAAGATTTATAAAGAAAAATTAGAGTCTATTTCTAAATCAAGTTTTGATGATGTTTTTAATAATTTAATTTATAATACATTAGATTTCTCTAATTATTTAGAATCTGCTTTAGAAGTTTTTGGATGGAAATATGAAATTGAAAAAAGTAAGAATTGGAGTTGGCAATATGGTTTTAAAACAAAGTCTACCAGTGGGAAAGTAGAGATTGAAAATGTACTCGAAAAAAGTGCAGCATATAACTCACCGTTAGTTTTTAAAGATCAAATTTTAGCAGTCAATAATTTTTATTTAGAAAATAATTTAGAGCACTGGTTAGAGTATTTTAAAGATGAAGATGTTGTTTTAACAATTAATAGAGGCGGCAGAGTTTTGGAATTAAAAATTAACAAACGAAATAATTATCAGTATTTTAACTACAAAATTTCCAAAAAATGAAAAAAATTGATGCCTTAAAGTGGCTTTGTATATTAAGTCTAATTGGATTTTTATACTGCTTTGTTACAGATCTCGGATTTTTCATGCTTTTTTTAGAATCTTCTAAGAATTCGCAAGATTTTGGAAGTGTAATTAATATTATTATTGAAAATTTAGATGATAACGGTTTTGTTTTCAATGAATACATAGCTTCTCAGGTAAAAAAATTATATGCTGTTAGAGTTGTTTTTGATCTTCTTGCAATGGTAGGTGTAGCTTTCATGTTTTTTAAAATCAAAATAGGTTGGACTTTCTATTGGATTTTTCAAGTTGCATATTTTCTTTCTCCTTATGTTTTTTTAAATTTTCAGTTTGAGCCCTCTTGGCCTTACTTTACTGGAATTGCTTTTGTTATGTTCCCTCTTTTTAATAACATGATTCATTTAGTATATGTATTATTATTTATGTCGCAAAAAGAACAGTTGAAATAGAAATAGTTATTTTAATACAAAAATTTAACTTTTTGCATTAAATTTATTAAAAGAACCAGTTTGTAAATGGAAGAAAATAATGAAATTGATTATGATCCAATTAAGTCAGAAGCTGATAAGGTTTCTGTAAAGCAAGCATTTGTTTCAATTGTAAATTTTCTTAAAAATTTATTTTCAATTTATGATGGTGTCGATAAAGAAAAAACAATAAATGACATTAGGAATGATATTGAATTTTCTGCTATTAATATTTGGATTTTAATATGCTCAATTTTAGTTGCTTCCATTGGTTTAATTAATAATTCTCCTGCTGTTATCATTGGAGCGATGCTTATTTCTCCTTTAATGGGCCCAATTAGAGGAATTGGCTATGCATTATCAGCAAACGATTTCAAGGTTTTAATACAATCTTTGAAGAATTTTGGAATTATGGTAGCTGCCAGTGTAATTGCGTCTTATTTATTTTATTTGATAACACCAATCAAGTCTGAAACTTCTGAACTACTTAGTAGGACAAAACCACATGTTTTAGATATTTTAATTGCCTTTTTTGGTGGTTTAGCTGGTGTTATAGCTACTATCGTTAAAAATAAGACTACCACTATAACTGTGGTTCCTGGAGTTGCTATTGCTACTGCATTAATGCCACCTCTTTGTACTGTTGGCTATGGAATGGCCATGGGAAATTGGTCTTATTTTATAGGTGCTTTTTACCTCTTTTTATTAAATAGTGTTTTTATATGTTTATCTACATTTATTGTTTTAAGACTATTAAGCTTTCCTAAAGTAAAATTTGTAAATCCTAAAATTGAAAGAAAAGTAAAAGTTTATGTATTTACAGTTTTACTACTGATAGTAATCCCGAGCGTTTTCAAATTTTATCATATCATTCATGAATCAATTTTTATTCAAAACGCAGATAATTATATTAAAAATGAAATATCAATTAATCCAGAAATAGAGGTGCTAACCAAAGAATTAAATTACGACGATGAATTTTCGGAAATAGTACTAAATATCGGAGGAAAGTATATCAATGAAGAACAAATAAATAATTGGAAATTACAGCTCAATAACTACGATATGGGCAATGTAAATTTGGAGATTCACAACCTTCAATCTAAGGCAATAGATGAAGAAGAATTACTCAATAAAATATTAGTTGATAATGATAAAAAAATTATGTCTATTTCAGAAGAAAGAGATTTATACAAGAATGAATTGCAAAATATAATTAGAGAAAATAATGCATTAGATGAACTTAACACAAGAATCCTTACCCATTTCCCTGCAATAAAATCATTAAACTACGGACCATCTTTTAAAGATCAATTAGAAGGATCTAGAGACACTAATTTTGTTTTCATTGTGAATTGGAATAATGACACTGTAAAAAGCGACCAGAAATCTAACCTTGAGAGCTTCATAAATACAGAGCTGCAAACATTTTATGCTAATAAAAGCAAAGTGCTAATTTTTAATCAATAAAGTGGGTAAGTCAAAAAAAAATAGAGTTAACGTTATTTATTCTACCAATCCTAATTTTGATTTTGATGACCATTCAGAAGATCAATTAACCATTCCTTTTAATGAACAAAAATTATATGTTTCAATTGATAGAAAAAATAGAGGTGGTAAGTCTGTAACTTTAGTAGAAGGCTTTGTTGGAAATGACGGCGATGCAAAAGACTTAGCTAAGCAACTAAAGCAGCTATGTGGAGTAGGAGGTGGATTCAAAAATTCAGAAATTTACGTTCAAGGTGATCATAAAAATAAAGTTGCATCTTTCCTACAGAAACTAGGTGCTTCAGTGAAATTAAAGGGCGGTTGATATGGTATTTCTTTTTTTTAATCTTTTTTTGACTAAACGTTCAGTCAAAAAATGTGTCCAAAGACAGTTATTCAAAATAAAATTATTAGAAAAGAGAAGAGGTCACATCCTTAAAGTTACTTTAAATATATTTGAAGATGAAGGATATTATGCTAGTTCAATTAATAGGATAGATTGGTGAGCTCAACACCAAATTCAAGTCCATGTGGTCAGGTATTTATTTTAGAACTATGTATAGTTTTTAATATGAAATTAAATTCTTAAATAATACATCTTTATTGGAAAGAACAATCTTTAAACTGTAAAAGCCCTTCATATTAGAAGAATTAATTCTCAAGCTTTTGCCATTGATGTGTTTTTGATTAAAAATTAGCCTTCCCACGTTATCGAAAATTTCAATTTTATCAATTACGGATTCAGCATATAAATTTATAATGTCCGATGAAGGATTGGGGTAGGTAACTACATACGGTTTTTTTAACTCATTAATTCCAACATTTGGACAATTTCCAGGCATGTTAGCATCCAGCCAAGCGAGTCGTTCATAAATCCAATTTTTAAATTTTACAATTTCACCGTTATAAGTGGTGGGTTGGGTTCCAATTTCGGGAGTTCCTACGTTTACTCCTAATATTGGCCATCTAACGTAATGCCTATTTTGAGCATTACTTAGTCTATTAGCTAATGAATCAATAAAAGAAAAAAGTTGGTTGGTATCTAAAATAGAATTTCTTAAATTAAAGTATCTGCAATTTAATTCATTGGCAAAAGTTGTGTCTTGAAGTAGTCTTATATACCATCCTGGAGGTTTCACATCACTTCCACCAGAAAAAGAATGTCTCCATCCAGCGCCATTTAGCATGGATGAACTGTGATCTTTATAAGCCCAATCAAAATCCCAAACCGGCCCTGCATAAATAAGAGGATTTTTAGAGGATTTATCTTTATGAAAATTTCTACTTTTTTTAAATCCATCTACATTTCTGGCAAATTCATTTACTAAAAAGTAATCAATAAAAGATCGTGTGTTTATATAAGGTCTGTATCCGTAAATGGAATCTTCAAAATCATTACTCCAAAGTGCATTTTCAAAATCACCAACTAAGGTTTGTATATAATTTTTTTGCTGAGGAGTGATTTCATCTGATCCAGGGTAATTGTAAACGTAACGTACAGCATCATTAGGGTAATTGGGGTTGTTGTAATTGGATTCCCAGCTGTTGTTTTGATTCCAATAATCTACCTTAAATATATAGCCTCCTGTTACACTGTCACCAGCATTGTCATCTAAATCCAATTTTGAAATATCTACTCTTCCATTATCTCTTTTTATTTTCTCAGTAAAAACATAGATACCATTGTATATGTCATTTATTACTACTTCACACAGTTTAGTTCTTGGAGCATAATGCCCCATTTTTGTAAATAGATCAAAAGCAAGTACATTTCTAAGAAATGTTTTGTCATTATAATTGGCTAGTAAAATCCAATCATTTTCAAAAGGCATTCCAAAAAGAGCAACATTGTTGTTATTCCCTTGAATATCCCTTGTTTCAATACCAAAGGGTTTTTGAGGAAGTGTAGAAGAGTAAGACCCTCTGATTTCAATTCCTGCTGTACCACTGTAAATATTCCCTAAATCGTTTGGTTTATTGAAGCTGTTAGGGGAATTGTCAATAATTTTAAAGTCAACATTAATTTTAGGTTCATCTACAATAGTTTGATTATTGGTCTGAATCATAACTAATGGAATATTAGTTGAGTCGGGTGCGTTTAGTCCAACAGATTCGTTTATGTTTAGTTGATAATCTCCGTTAGAACTAGCGCTGTAGCCGTCTACAACAATATAATAAGTTGTGTTGGCACTTAGGAACTGTGCAGTTATTTTAGAATTATAAGGAGCAGAATAGTTTGGTGATTGACATCCGTCTTCTTGGCAACCAACAGTGTTCCCATTGCAATTGTTTTTAAAAACATATAATTGGCAGTCATAGTTCGTAATGTTGTCACATAGACTTAAATCTATGTATCTATCATTAGCACCATTTGTAAATTCATAAACGATATCATTGGCTCCACCTTGATTTCCATAGTCAGGACAACTAGCAAAATAATCATCATTAGCATTCGAAGTACTCCCAGTATTGATGTATGGAAGGGAATTAATTATAATTGGATTTGAACAATCTTCTCCAAGTAATTGACTAGTGAAAGTGTTAAAAGAAACTATAAATATTACTAAGGAAAATATATGGATTCTCAAATTATAAATATTTACTTATAAATGTATAAATTTATTCTGTTTATGATTGAGAAAGTTTTAGTTCTTGGAGCTAGTGAAAAGACCAATAGGTATTCCTGTAAAGCAATAATTAAATTGAAAGAGTACGGTCATAAAGTATATGCCGTAGGAAAAAATACTGGAGAGGTAAGAGGAGTTAATATATCAACAAAATTCCCAAACGAGAAAATAGACACCGTGACCATATATCTAAGTCCTAAAAATCAAAAACATTATTACAGTAAATTATTAGAAATGGCACCACAAAGAATAATATTTAACCCTGGGGCAGAAAATGATGAGTTTTTTAAAATTGCTAAAAATCAAAATATAAATGTCTTGAACGCCTGTACTTTAGTGATGTTATCAATTGGAAATTTTTGAATTAATCTTTTATATTTGCGCCCTTAAAATTAAATTATGCTTTCTGCTAACGAAATAACCCTACAATACGGTAAAAGAGTACTTTTTGACGAAGTAAATATAAAATTCAACGGAGAAAATTGCTATGGGGTAATTGGAGCCAATGGTGCTGGAAAGTCTACCTTTCTGAAAATATTATCTGGAGAGATAGATGCAAATAAAGGAACCGTATCCTTAGAGTCTGGCAAAAGAATGGCAGTATTGAAGCAAAACCATTTTGAGTATGACGAATTTAGAGTTATAGATACTGTAATGATGGGCCATAAAGTTTTATGGAATGTGATGAAGGAAAAAGATGCTATTTACAGTAAAGAGGATTTTTCTGAAGCAGATGGTATCAAAGCTGCAGAATTGGAAGAAGAATTTGCTGAAATGGACGGTTGGAATGCGGAACCTGATGCAGCATCTTTACTATCAGGCTTGGGTATTGAAGTTAATTCCCACGAAAAACCAATGAAAGAATTAAATGGAAATCAGAAAGTTAGAGTACTACTTGCTCAAGCTATTTTTGGTAATCCAGATTTTTTAATTTTAGATGAGCCTACTAACGATTTGGATATTCAAACAGTGACTTGGTTGGAAGATTTTTTATTAAATTTTAAGAATACAGTAATTGTTGTATCTCACGACAGACATTTTTTAGATACTGTATGTACACACATTGTTGATATTGATTTTAAGAAGGTGAAGATGTATACTGGAAATTATACTTTTTGGTATGAAAGCAGTCAATTAGCTTTAAGACAGCGTAATAACGCTAATAAAAAGGCAGAGGAAAAGAAAAAAGAATTGCAAGAATTTGTATCAAGGTTTAGTGCTAATGCTTCAAAATCTAAACAAGCAACAAGTAGAAAAAAACTATTAGAAAAAATCAATTTAGATGATATTGAGCCATCCAGTAGGAAATATCCAGCTATAATACTTACATCTGAAAGAGAAGCTGGTGACCAAATACTTCATGTAAATAATATGAGTAAGTCTTTAGATGGGGAAGTGCTTTTTAGTAACTTAAATCTAAATGTATCCAAGGGTGATAAAATTGCATTGATTGGTAAAAATGATTTAGCTACATCCGCATTTTATGACATACTAAACGGAATTAGTAAGGCTGATGAGGGCGATTTTCATTTTGGTCAAACAATAACCACAGGATATTTACCAAATGAAAATGAGGAGTTTTTTCATGAAAAACAATCTTTAATTGATTGGCTTAGACAATTTTCAACAAACAAGGACGAAGTGTATGTAAGAGGATTTTTAGGTAAAATGTTGTTTTCTGGTGAGGAGACCTTGAAAATGGCCGATGTTTTGTCAGGAGGTGAAAAAGTAAGATGTATGATTTCTAGGATGATGCTTAGAGGCGGTAATTTTTTAATGCTTGACGAACCTACCAATCATTTGGATTTAGAATCTATTCAAGCTTTTAATAATGCATTAATTAATTTTCCTGGTACAGTTATTTTCACTTGCCACGATCATCATTTTACACAAACTGTTGCTAATAGGATTGTTGAAATTACTCCTAATGGTTGCTTGGATAAATTGATGTCTTTTGATGATTATATATCAAGTCCTAAGGTTAAAGAGCAAAAAGAATTATTGTTAAAATAGTTTATGTTTTCTTAAATTAGAACCTTCATTTCAATGTGTTATTTTTAGTTTCTACTTCTTTATCTTCAAATAATTCAAATGAAAATACCTCTCTAAATTTAAATAGAGATGAGGTTCAAAAAACACCTACATTTTCTGGAAACTTATAAATTGCAAAGTCAAATATTAGAGCACTTAATCCATTTGATATTTTGCTAACTGCTTTTCCATTATAGGTTTAAATATAAATGGGAAGTAACCCATTAAAAGCATTGCAGGATATCCGAAAGGTAATAAAGGACTGTTATCTTTAGAATCTAAAATTTGATATGGTTTAGCTCCTGCAAAGTGGTGGTCTGAGTGTCTGGTAAGTTCGAATAGTAATATTCTACCTATTAAATGGTCAGAATTCCAAGAGTGATGTGCTTTTACTCTTTCATAAGATCCGTCTTCTTTTAATTTCCTTTTTAAACCGTAATGAGAAAAATAATTTTGAGATTCTAATATAGAAATCCCAAGAATACTAGCCAATAAATAATATCCTCCAATGATATATCCAAAATAGAAAAAAATTAAAGCTTGAAAACTCCAGGGGATTAACGTGGTTAAAATCATAGGATTTAATAGTAAACTTTGTCCTTTCTTTTTCAATTTTTCATTTTCTAATTTCCATGTTTTAAAATAACCACCTATCTGAGACTGAATAGCAAAAGCATAGAAATTTTGTCCTTTTTTAGCAGTTGTTAGATCGTTTGGAGTGGCAACATCTCTATGGTGACCACTGTTGTGATAAGTCATGAAATGGTTTTGTAGACTAGTCATCAATAAAATATGAGCTAATAACAACTTGACGGGATGATCTGTTTTATGCCCCAGTTCATGACCACCATTAATCCCATTAATTCCTAGTATGGTTCCCATCATCATGGTGTAGCCAATAATTTCTAAAGTTGAAATATTTGGGTTGGTTAGAGTTGTTAAATAGTAGTAAACAACGAAAAGTTGAAAGGGAACAAGCAAAAAAAGTATCCAATCGTAGAATTTATCTTTTTTTGCAAGTTCTTTTTCTTCTTTTGAAAGATTGTAAGTGTTTTTAGGTAAATATTGTTCAAGAATAGGTACTAAAATGTATAGAAAAAATACACCACTAAAAGCCCATATACCGTTTAAATTAAAACTTATAATAGCTAGTAAAGGACTGAAAAAAGCTCCTAAATATTTTAATTTATTCATTTATCCATAAATTTTAACACTTCAAAGTAAAATAAATAATTGATTTAAAGTAAGTTATGGTAATTTTTTTATAATTTTTTCAAATGCATTCCTTGGACTTTTTCTAAAATGAACTATTCCACAAAAAGTATATCCCAAAGTTTTAAAAAGCTTTATCATGGGAATATTATCATGGTTAGTATCTGCTTTAATACTGTGAATTTGATTTGATACAGCATGATCTTCAATTAATAACACCATTTTTTTAGCCAATCCTTTATTTAAAAATTCTCCAGAGATAGCCAATCTATGAAAAACAATAAAATCATTTTCAGATAGCCATTTACCTTGTATTTTCAAATATTCTGGTTCGTTATTTTTAATAAGAGCACAGTAACCAATAACATTTTTATTTGATGTTAGAACATATCCATAATTATTATAGAGATCATTTTTAATAACTTCTTCGTTGGGATAACCGTCTTGCCATTGATTGCTACCATCTTCTTTTCTTCTAATTATGGCTTCTTTGAGGATACTCCATATAATTTGTAAATCGGTTTGTTCTGCTCTTCTAAACTGATAATCCATGTTACATATTTACTAATTAATTACTGTTTTATTTATAGCCTCTAAAACTCCTTTAGCTGCGTTTTCCCCAGCGAGTATCGCAGCATTTAGAGAACCATTTAAAAGAACATCTCCAGCTAAATATATCCCGTCTTTTAATTTTGTTTCTGAAGGTGATAGTTCGTACTGCACGTTATTAATTTGTGGTAATGCTTTTGGTATATGATATAATTTTAAAAATTTAAGGTCAGTAATGTTACAAAGTTCATGTAGTTCTTTTTCAACTTGGTTGATCAATTCAACTTCCGATAAGTTATGACTTTTAATAACAGTTACAGAAAGTAGTTCACAACTTCCCTTACTTTTAGTTGGAATACTGGTAGGATAAAAAATATTGTTTATTAAGCTTTCTTTATTTGTAATAAGACCAATAAAAGCTTTTTTAATAACTTTAATTTTGGTGGTGAAGTATAAATTGTAGCAAGATTTCCATTCAATATTTTGATTATTTAAATTGCTAATAATCTTATTCGGCTCGGTAGCGATAATGGTGTATTCAGAATTAATATTTTTTTTGTTTGAAAGCTTAATTTGTTGGTTTTCAATAGCAATAACTTTAGTATTAAAATAAAATGTTGTGTTTTTCAGATTATTCTTTAGCTGTTTAGAGATTTGTTCCATCCCATTTTTGGGAATAGTAGCAGATCCTTCTCCAAACTTTTTAAAAATAAATTCAAACATTCTAGATGATGTTTTTAGTCTTGTTTCTAGAAAAATACCATTAAAAAAAGGGAGGAAAAAGTGGTCTATAATTTTATTTGAAAAACCAAAATCTTTTAGATACTGATTGGTTGTAACTTCTTTGGTGGCAAAAATTGAGACAATTGATTTCTTTTGAAGTTTAAAATTCAATTTCGCAATTTTTATTTTATCGTTAAGGGTTCCAATATTTGAAAATAATGTTGAAAAAAGCAAGGTAGGATCTCGAAGAGGATCACCAAATGAAATTTTCTTGCCATCTTTAAAAATACAGGCACCAGCTTTAAGAGTTTGTAATTCCAAATCTTGAAAATTCAAATATTTTTTGGCTGCCTTATAACTTGATAGTAAAACTTGAAAACCATGGTCTAGTTGGTATCCATCTGTAATATCTGTTTTGATTCTTCCTCCAACTCTTTCGCTTGCTTCCATAATTATGGGGGAAATTCCATTTTTTTCTAATACGGTTGCTGCTATTAACCCACTTACGCCACTTCCTACAATATGTACTTTTTTTGATTGTTTATTCACAAGATTATAAATTTAAGTTTATAATCAATAAATTATTTTAGTTGTTGAAGATATCCTTAATTATTTCTTAAATAATTGTACTAATTAATTGCTGTCCAAAATATGTAGGCATTAACTAACATGTATAAAAATGCCGGCAAAGAAATCCATATATTGTCTTTAACTTTTATTCTTACTAGTACTCCAGCAAACATTAAAAGTGAAAGTCCCAGCGACGAAATTATTAATATAGGATGGTATAAGACACCTATCAAAAGCCCTAAAGCACCCAAAATTTCTAAAATAATGGTAAATAGCCCCATTTTTTCTAATCCAAATCTCTTAAACTCTTTTTTCATGTGAGTCCCATAGAAATAGGAAAATGCGTAACCGAAAAATGATAAACTAGAAAATATGATAACTACCGTAAATAAGTTCATTACTAATTACGCAAATGCTGAATAAGTAATGAAAGCACTCAATAATAAAAGAATTAATGATGGTAAATGTTTGATAAATGGATTACCAACCTTAAAATGAAAAACCTGCGCACCAATCATAAAAAGTCCCATTCCAATAGCTGGAATAAGAACTAAAGACGAATGCCAAATACCAACAATTAGTAAGGCAGAAAGTGATATTTTTGATGCACCTACAGCATTTCTAGTAAGGTCGCTTAATCCAAATTGTTTGAATTCAGTGATTACATTGTGGTATCTAAAAATCCATACAAAGTATACGGATATTGCAACTGCTATTTGACATAATTGTGTAATATATTCCATAGTTATTATAAAAATTTAAAGACTAAAATCAACTTTTAATTACTTAACTACTGAAAGCTTTTTCAATGTAGAACTTGAATCCTCTAATATTAATCTTACATAGTAGATGCCTTTTTCGTAGTCTGCTAATGAGAGATCATATTCATTGCTATTTACCATTATATCGCTTTTAATCTGACTTATTTGGTTGTAAATAACAATTTCTTTAATCATTTTCCCAGATGAATAATGAACTATATCATTTGCTGGATTTGGGTATTGCTTGACAAGATTTTCTTTTTCAATTAAACCAACTGAACTGTTGTTGCAAGGTAGTAGCTGGTATAAGAAATTAGTAGAGAATTCAACTGCTTGTGTAAATAAAGGGTTCGCATTTCCAGTTCCCGGCCAGTCATGTCCAACATTTTGATAAACCATGGTATCATTTAAAATTCCAGCATTATCAAGAACCGGTTTCATAGAATTCATTCCACAAAGATTTAAAACTGTAGCTTGTCCAAGACCAGGTGCACAATTAAAACTTACTACATTATCATCTGTTCCGTGAACCATAACTATTGGTTTATCATTCGAATCAATAAATGATAAATCATTAACCGCTCCAGCAAAACTTACAATTCCACCTATTTCAGAAGAGTAACCGTCATTACCAGCATCTCCGTCTAATGTTCCTCCAATGTTGGATACCAAGGCTTGTACGTCAAGTGGACTTGTAGGAAGGTCGCTTATTTGATTAATATAGGACATATGGATAGCTAATACAGCTCCAGCAGAATATCCACCAATAAAAACACCTTGAGGGTGTATCCCAAGTGCGTTTCCATTTGCATGATCTTTTCTAATATATCTTACAGCAGCTTTTATGTCTGCGACAGCTTTCAAAACAGTGATATATTGAACATCGTTGAAAAAAGCAAAAGTTAATGCGTTAGCAGCCAATCTGTAATTTGCGGAAATAGCAACATATCCTTTTTTGGCATAAGACGTACAAAAATCAACACAGTCTGCAGAAGTTTTATCACCGGCATAAAATGCGCCCCCGTGCATAAAAACAATTACAGGTCGGTTGGTGACGGTATCTCCATCAGGAGTATAAATATCCATTTTATGGTAAAAATCGTTGTAAACATCAGAGTAGTTTACAGTAGAAACTGACACGGAATTAAATATTTCTGTCTGGTATCTTCCATTACATTGTCCGTAATTAAGAGTAATAAAAGAAACTAAAATTAAAGTTGATAATATTTTTTTCATTTGTATTAAAATTTGATTTCACAATCTAATTAAATTAAATTTATAAATCAAATAAAAACCTACTATTAGGCTTCTCATAAAATTATTTTATTAAACAATACATTTTGGTGTAGGTTTAACGATGTCCAATATAAAACTCAATTAAAATTTGAGAGAATGGTACATCCAAAAGCGTTTTGGAAATTAATTCTAGACTGTGTTATGTTTAGTAAACTAATCTTCTAAGAAATTAATTTCACGATTATACAATCCAGCTAATGAAACCTTGAAATTCTTTTTATCGTCTTCGAAATAACCTGGATATGAAATGCCTGGGTTTGAATTTGGAATAAAGATAATGTTAAGATTATCATCTATATTAGCCTCACCTTCTTCATAGGCCAAAACCTTATCAGATTTATCTGAATTATTTTGGATTTCGGAAGACTCAGCAACTAACTTATATTTCCAAATACCCTTTTCTTGAAAAAAGACGGTGTAGAGAATATCAATATCAGCAATATTAATATTTAAAATTGTGGCCGATCCAGACTTTAAATTGTCTGATTTAAAATCTGTGGAATAGTAATAGTACGCGTCTTTTTCTTTTTCTTCCCATTTGTTACAAGAGAAAAGAATGAAAATAAATGAAACGATAAATAATGCTGATAAAGTTCTCATAATGAAGTATATATTCCTTAAAGTTAATAATAATTTATAAATGATTATAGATTATTATTTATCAATCGCGTGTAACGGTTTGGCAACGCCACAGTATGAATTGTAGCGAATTGAAAGCAATATACTCTCAATTTACCACTTAGCCAATCGTGTGGATTGGCTTTTATTTTTGTCTTCTTGAAAAGGCAATCCGCAGGATTGGCGAACTAACAAGCAATGATAAATGAGATAATCCACCAACCCGCTATGATTTTATACTGAATGTTACTTTCCGTTTTCTATTTGTTAATCATTTTCTTAATCAAGTTCACAACTTTACCAGAAGATGGTCTGTGGGCTTTTGCGTCAAATATCATTCCTTGGCGATCTATCAGAATATATCTAGGAACGCCCCACATTTTGTAGGATTCTTGAATCGGAGGATGATCGGTCTCTAGAAGTTCATGAATTTGATTCCCAACTGGAATAGTCTCCTCTTTTATGAACCTAATCCACTTCTCATGATCACTATCGACTGATACAAATAGGAATTCAATTTCATCATTCCCTTCAAACTCTTCCTGTATGTTTTTATAAAATGGAAATTCGGCAATACATGGACCACACCATGTTGCCCAAACATCAATGTAAACAACTTTCCCTTTTAATTGACTCAGGGAAAGCGTGTCATTTTCTATTGTCAATCCAGTAATCTCAGGTGCTGGTTGGCCTCTAGCTATGCTCATCCATTCCGCATATTTCATTTCCAAGTTATCGCTATAAACCGAATTGTTAAATACTTTTTTAAATTCATTATAAACGGTATCCAAACCCCATGATATTCCTTCAGACGCCAACCAATACGAAATGTCTTTTGCAATTAAAAATTCCTTAATACCTAGTGGGAAATCATGTCCTTTTATCAATTTATTTGTCAATATTGGGAATTTCTCCTTTAGCGAATCCAATTCTTCAACTTCTATTTCTTTATAAACTGGTTCTTGGATTTCCAAACGTAAGAACAAGTCTAGAACCTGTGCATATTCTGCCATTGCTAAGTCTAGGTACTTTTCCTTAAAAGGAATTTCTTTTAATGTATTCTTCAGTGAACTAGGAATATTTTCGGCTTTATAGGCAGCACTATTAATTAATCTGTGTTGTTGCTTTAGATTAATTAAATTCAATGCACTTCTTACTTTAAACATTTCTTGAGTAGTATTATTCAAAGCAACTGTATCTAAATAGCCTGTGTGAAATGATTCTAAACTCCTTTGTAAAGAATCCAGAATAATAGAAACATCAGTAAGATCATTCAGGAACCATGTAGGATGTTTATTTTGGAATTCTTTGAGTATAAAATTTGAGCCTGATAAATAATTATTATTTTCAGACCCCTTACCAGTATAACTAATAAAAGATGTTTCCGGTTTTGATACCAGAGTAGCCTTTAAATCAAAGCCAGCTTCCAGATATATCTTGAAATAATTATCACCAATTTTCACGCTTCCAAAAACAGGATCGGTTTGGCTAAACTGTACAGTCCCATTTCCCATTGAATCAAGAATCATCGATTCCAATAGGATTTCTTCATAATTCAATACATTAACAGATACAACTTCAACTAAGGAATCACTAAACGATGGTGCGTTGATTCTTATAATTACTGTATTGGATTCTTCATTCTCATTGCATCCTATTAATGCAATTAAAAGAACAAGAAACAATAATAATTGACTGAACTTATATCTCATATTATCTAGTTGTTGAAAGTAATTCGCATAGTATGGAAAGTAACGTTCTAGCTAAAATAAGTAAAAACGGTGTGGTTGGCAGGTTTATTTATTTTAGCTCTTGTTATAGCCTTTTATTTATTTTTTCAACCAGCATTTTCATGTCGTCAATAAACAATTCAGGTCTTTGAAAATGTGCATGGTGTTGAGTATCTTGATATATTCTGTGTATCACTAATTCAGGGTGCAAGTTTTTCAATTTTGTATTTTGTGGCGTGTAGTTTTGCCAAGTTTCACTCTTGGTGACAGGGTCAATAATAACTACAGGCACATCTAGATTCCTATAGATTATCAATGGGTCCATCAAGCTGGTGGATGAAGCTAAGAGGGGAGCCAATGTTGGCGATTCAACGCTGGACAACATTGACTCGACAGATTCATTTGCTACAGCTGGCCAAACGTCTGTTGTATAACCCCATTCTCCGTTATGACCTATTTTAAGACCGTCCAAAATCCATGATTGACTTGAAGTATAGCTAGTGTCGGCAAATGCACAAAAAGCCTCGAACTTAGAAGGGTATGTTCTAAGCACATCTTCAGGTACTTGAGCGGATCTATATTTCTCTCTTAATGAGTCTCGATTCATTTGATATCTCGGAACAAATGCGTTTGCTGAGCCTCCATCCACAAGCATTAATCCCATCACGGAACCAGGGTATTCATCATAAAATGCAGAGGCAATATATCCTCCACGTGACCAGCCTCCAACTATTGCCTTGTTAATATTTAATCTATTCATTAAAAATTTAATATCGTCTGCAATATGATAAATGGATTTTTCATTTTTTGGCATTGGTGTTTGTCCGTGACCGTAGTAATCAATACTGATAACAAATAAATTCATTGCTTCTAATGAATCTCTAAAGGTTAACATTTCCCATGAAGAACTTCCGGTCCCATGAATCCAAATTAATGGAGTGTCAGTTGAATCTCCATAAGTGATATAATGCATTTTGACATTGTCCGTTTCAATATAATGACCAATTTCTGATTCAACTCTATTGTAATCCTTTAATGAGATATCATAAATTTCCTTGTAAATAG
>JAQXDK010000001.1 GCA_029251405.1 Flavobacteriales bacterium | reverse complement strand
TTAACCTGTTTACACACGTTTAAGAAATCTGCACCTTGACGATCCATTTTGTTTACAAAACCTATTCTTGGAACATTATAATTATTTGCTAATCTCCAGTTGGTTTCAGATTGTGGTTCCACACCATCAACTGCACTAAATAAAAATACTAATCCATCTAAAACTCTTAAAGAGCTATTAACTTCAACTGTAAAGTCAACGTGACCAGGAGTATCGATAATATTTACATGATATTCTTTTTCTCTGTAGTTCCAATTTAATGTAGTTGCAGCAGAGGTTATGGTAATTCCTCTTTCTTGTTCCTGCTCCATCCAATCCATTGTAGCAGCTCCATCATGAACTTCACCAATTTTATGACTTACACCTCCGTAATATAAAATTCTTTCGGTTGTTGTGGTTTTACCAGCATCAATATGAGCTGCAATTCCTATGTTTCTTGTATATTTTAAGTCTCTTGCCATTTTATTAAAACCTAAAGTGTGAAAATGCTTTATTGGCTTCAGCCATTCTGTGTACGTCTTCTTTCTTTTTGAAGGCTGCTCCTTCTTCCTTAAAAGCAGCTAGGATTTCACCAGCTAACTTTTCACTCATCGTTTTTTCATTTCTTTTCATGGAAAAACCAATTAACCACTTAATTGCGAGTGATCTCTTTCTACTATCTCTTACAGGAGTTGGAATTTGAAAAGTTGCACCACCGACACGTCTACTCTTGACTTCAACAGCAGGGGTAATATTTTCAACGGCTTTTTTCCATACATCTAAACCATTTTCAGTTGATTTTTCGGAAACAATATCAATGGAATCGTAAAAAATATTGAAAGCAATATTCTTTTTTCCATCGATCATCAAACTATTGACAAACTTAGTAACCTCTACGTCCTTAAATTTAGGATCAGGTAATATGATGTGCTTTTTGGCTGTTCTTCTTCTCATCTAAAATTTATTTCTTTTTTGATCTTTTAGTTCCGTACTTTGATCTTCTTTGAGATCTGCCTTCTACACCGGCAGTATCTAATGCTCCTCTTACAATATGGTATCTTACACCTGGTAAATCTTTTACTCTTCCTCCTCTAACTAAAACAATACTGTGTTCTTGTAAGTTATGACCTTCACCTCCTATATATGCATTAACTTCCTTTCCGTTAGTAAGCCTTACCCTTGCAACTTTTCTCATTGCAGAGTTTGGTTTTTTGGGAGTAGTTGTGTAAACTCTTACGCAAACACCTCTTTTCTGTGGACAAGAATTTAAGGCGATAGATTTACTCACCTTTACTTTCGATTGTCTACCTTTTCTTACTAACTGTTGAATAGTTGGCATGTTCTTTTATTAATTGATTTTTCGGCTTGCAAAGGTAGAAGAATATCTTAGGATTCCAATATATCAACAAATAATTTTAAAATGTTTTTTTAATGTGAATTATTAAATGTTTAATTTATGACCAAATATTAGTAAAATTATTGTTGATTTACAGCTTAAAAATTTCACCTCAAATGAATGTTCTTGAAGGCCTAAACGATTCTCAAATTGCAGCTACTAAAGTAATAAATGGCCCTATCATGGTTATTGCAGGAGCTGGGTCGGGTAAAACTAAGGTTTTAACCCATCGAATTGCTCATCTGATTGAAAATGATATTGAACCTTTTAATATATTGTCTCTTACTTTCACCAACAAAGCTGCACAAGAAATGAAAGAAAGAATTTCATTAATGGTTGGTGAAGATAAAGCAAGAAATATATGGATGGGAACATTCCATTCAGTCTTTGCGAAAATTTTAAGGGTTGAGCATGAAAAAATAGGGTTTCCATCAAACTTTACCATATATGACACACAAGATTCGAAAAGTCTTATCAAAACAATTGTCAAAGAAAAAAAACTAGACGACAAATTATACAAGCCTGGAATTGTATATAACAGAATCTCGGCTGCAAAAAACAGCTTAATAAGCGCAGAAAATTATTTAAGTGACTCCGAAATATCTTCTACAGATAATTCTACTGGGAGACCAAGAATTGGTGACATATATATGGAATACAGCAAGAGATGTTTTAGAGCTTCTGCAATGGATTTTGACGATCTATTATTTAAAACAAATGTGCTTTTAAAGCACAACCCCGAAGTTCTTTACAAATATCAGGAGAAGTTTAAATTTATTTTGGTAGATGAGTATCAAGACACTAACCATGCCCAATATTTAATAATTAAATCTTTGGCCGCAAGATTTGAAAACTTATGCGTTGTTGGTGACGATGCACAGTCCATATATTCTTTTAGAGGAGCCAACATACACAACATCTTTAACTTCAGAAGAGATTACCCAGATTATCAGCTTTTTAAATTAGAACAAAATTATAGATCTACTAAAAATATTGTTGAGGCAGCTAATAGCATAATAAGAATAAATAAAGAACAGATTAAAAAAAGCGTATGGACAGCCAATGATTCTGGAGATAAAATAAAAGTCATTAAAAGTTATTCTGATAATGAAGAGGGCAAAATGATCGCTAATGAAATTTTTGAATATTCCTCAGTGAAAAATTTAGGATATCAAAATTTCGGAATTCTTTACAGAACTAATGCACAATCTAGGGCGTTTGAAGAGGCATTAAGGAAATTGAATATCCCCTACAGAATTTTTGGAGGTTTATCATTTTATCAAAGAAAAGAAATTAAAGACTTGTTGGCTTATTTTAGATTGTCTGCAAACTTAAATGATGAGGAATCTTTAAAAAGAATTATCAACTATCCAAAAAGAGGTATAGGGCAAACCACTGTAAATAATGCACTTATTTGTGCAAATGAAAAAGATGTTTCATTGTGGGATGTTATCAATGAACCTGATCAATTTGGTTTTAATGTAAATTCAGGTACTAGAAATAAATTAGAACTTTTCTGTTCTATGCTTAGAAATTACAACTCCAGAGTTAACAAATCCAATGCCTACGAATTAGCTTTGGAAATTGCAAAAAATACTGGTTTAATTAGAGATTTAAGTAGTGACAGAACTCCAGAAGGAATTGTAAGGTTTGAAAATATTCAAGAACTACTAAATGGTATACAAGAATTCTCAAAAAACAGCAATGAAGAAAATTTCATATCGTTAGGGGATTTTTTAATTGATGTCGCACTTTTAACAGATGCTGATAAAGATGATGACGAAAATAAAAACAAGGTGTCACTTATGACTATTCACGCTGCAAAGGGGCTTGAATTTACCAATGTTCATGTTGTTGGAATGGAGGAAGATTTATTTCCATCTATGTTGTCTAAAAATTCAAGAGAAGATTTAGAAGAGGAAAGAAGACTGTTTTATGTAGCAGTAACAAGAGCTAAAGCAAGTTTAACTCTATCGTATGCAGTAAGTAGATTTAAATGGGGGAATCTAATTCAATGTGAACCAAGTAGGTTTCTTGAAGAGTTAGACCCAAAATATCTACTACAAACATTTTCAAGAAAAAATTTAAATAAGGATCTATCAAAAACTATTTCTAAAAACCAGCGTCCTCCACTGAAAAATAAGTTCAGTAAGCCGTTAAGTCACTTAAAAAGTGTCAACACATTATCTTCAAATACAAATCAAAATAAACAAACAGATATTTTAAAATTAAAACTAGGAGACCAAGTACTTCATGAAAGATTTGGAAAGGGTAAAGTTGTAGAAATAAGTGGGGATTTTCCAAACACCAAAGCAACTGTATTTTTCCCTTCTGCTGGTCAAAAACAATTGTTGTTAAAATTTGCTAAGCTTCAATTGGTGTAATTTTAATTGTATAATTCCTTTTAATTACTACATTTGAATTCAATTTCACACTATTTATTATGAGATCATCATTAGAGTTAGCATATAACACTGATACAACAAAATTAGTAATCCCAGAATATGGGAGAAACATACAAAAAATGGTTCAACACGCCATTAAAATTGAGGATGCTGAGCAAAGAAATAAATCAGCAAATGTGATTATTAAAGTTATGGATTTGATTAATCCAAATACGAATCATAGTAACAGTGAAGAACATGCCCAGAAACTTTGGGCACATTTGCACATCATTTCAAATTTTGAACTTGAAGTTGAATCGCCCTACAAAAAACCTGAAAAAGAATTATACCAATCCAAACCAGACGAGGTTCCTTACCCAAAAAATGACATTAGGTTTAAACATTACGGTAAGATAATGGAAGACATGGTTAAATCAGCTTCTGAACTTTCTGAAGGTGAAGACAAAGAGAAACTAGTAAAACATATTGCTAACTTATTGAAAACTTCTTACTTACAGTGGAATAGAGACAGTGTGAATGACAGCCTAATTATCAAACAATTAGAAGAGCTCTCCGCTGGAAAATTAACCATTAGTGCCGATAAACTAAGAGATACCAGTGATATTGTGAGAACTTTTAAAAAGAAAAAATCTAACAATAAAAACTACTCAAAAAATAAACCTAGAAGAAAGTATCATGGGAGCTTTTGAAATAATTGGAGGTAAAAAACTTAAGGGTGAAATAACTCCCCAAGGAGCCAAGAATGAAGCATTACAAGTCATAAATGCTGTTTTACTTACAGATCAAGAAGTTATAATTAATAATATTCCGGATATTATTGATGTTAATAAATTAATTGACTTACTTAAAACCTTAGGTGTCAAGATTAAAAAAATCGGAAAAGGATCCTACAGCTTTTTAGCTGACGAAGTTGACGTTGATACGATGACATCCGAAGAATTTAAGAGAAAAGGTGCCAGTTTAAGAGGTTCTATTATGGTAGTCGGTCCATTGCTAGCAAGATTTGGCAAAGGCTATATTCCAAAACCAGGAGGTGACAAAATTGGGAGAAGAAGGCTAGACACTCATTTTATTGGATTTCAAAATTTAGGTGCTGAATTCGACTACAATCCTGACACTAATTTTTATAAAGCTCATTCACCAAAGGGTCTAAAGGGTACTTTCATGCTTTTGGATGAAGCCTCTGTAACTGGAACAGCTAATATAGTTATGGCTGCTGTCCTAGCAAAAGGAGAAACAACAATTTACAATGCAGCTTGTGAACCTTACATACAACAACTATGCGAAATGCTCAATAGTATGGGAGCAAATATTTCGGGACTCGGTTCTAATAAAATAATTATTAATGGCGTTGAAAAACTAGGGGGCTGTTCACATACAATTTTGCCTGACATGATAGAAATTGGAAGCTTTATTGGCTTGGCAGCAATGACACAGTCAGAAATAACCATCAAAAATGTTTCCTACGAAAAGTTAGGTATGATTCCAAATGTTTTTAAAAAATTAGGAATCAAACTAGAAAGGATTGGAGACGATATTTTTATACCTTCTCAAGAAAACTATGAAATTGAATCCTTCATAGATGGATCTATAATGACTATTTCTGATGCACCTTGGCCAGGGTTTACACCAGATCTTTTGAGTATAATTTTAGTTACAGCAACACAAGCAAGAGGAAGTGTTTTGATACACCAAAAAATGTTTGAAAGCAGATTGTTTTTTGTTGACAAACTCATCGATATGGGTGCACAAATTATTTTATGTGATCCACATAGAGCTACCGTTATCGGACTAAACAGAAAAACTTCACTTAAAGGTATCACCATGACATCTCCAGATATTAGAGCTGGAGTATCTTTGCTGATTGCAGCCCTATCAGCTGAAGGTAAAAGCACGGTACTAAATATCGAACAGATCGATAGAGGATATGAAAATATTGAAGAAAGATTACTAAATCTTGGTGCCCAAATTAAAAGGATAAACTAATTTGGAATAATTATTGTACAAAATTCTAATATGAAAACTTTAAAATTAATAATACTTAATATGTTTATTGGTCTGTTATCAGTTCAGGGGCAAAATACAACTGGAATAGAAATCGGAAATATTGCACCAGAGCTCGAATTTAGCGATCCAAATGATAAAAATATAAAATTATCATCTCTAAAGGGAAATATTGTTTTGATAGACTTTTGGGCGTCTTGGTGTGGACCTTGTAGAAGAGAAAATCCCAATGTAGTTAGTGCATACAATAAATATTCTAAAAGTAAATTTAAAGATGCTAAAGGATTTAAGATCTACAGTGTCTCCTTAGATAAAAATAAGTCTGCATGGATCAATGCTATAAAACAAGATCAACTATCTTGGGAAGAACACGTTAGTGACTTAAAAGGTTGGTCAAGTGAAGGTGCTGTCAAGTATGGAGTCAGAGGAATACCTTATAATTTCCTTCTAGATGCAGAGGGTAAAATTATTGCTAAAAATCTAAGAGGAATGGCACTCCATCAACAATTAGATAAGTTGGTAAAATCCCTTTAAAGGAACTACTGATAATAAAATTTTCTCAATTTATGACAATTTGTCTACTTTACAATTTGGTTCGCAATTTGTAATGTACTTATCAAACATTCAACATGAAATCAAACAAAAAGACTAAAGCTAAAGAAGCAGAGGAAAAAGTAGAAACCTCAAACGAACTAAATGAGGAAAGCACAGTCAAAGAAATAAACGTTGATTTTAAAGATAAATATATTAGACTGTATTCTGAATTTGAAAATTACAGAAAGAGAACAGCTAAAGAAAAAATTGATATTATCACCAATGCCAGTGAAAATTTATTGAAAGAAATTTTACCAGTTGTAGATGATTTTGAAAGAGCTATCGTAAACAACGAAAAAGTAAGTGAAGCGGAAACCATCAAAGAAGGTTTTGAATTGATTCACAATAAATTATATAAAACACTAACTAATCAAGGTTTAAAACCTATGGATGCCATTGAAAAAAACTTTGACCCAGATATACATGAGGCAATAACTAAAATACCGGCACCAAAAAATAAATTAAAAGGTAAAGTGATTGATGTTATTGAAAAAGGATATACAATAAACGATAAAGTAATAAGATTTGCCAAAGTAGTGGTTGGAGAATAAAATGCTAAAATGAGTAAAAAAGATTATTACGAAACTTTAAACCTAAGCAAAAGTGCTTCAGAAAGTGAAATTAAAAAAGCTTACAGAAAACTTGCAATAAAATACCATCCAGACAAAAATCCTGGGAATAAGGAAGCTGAGCAAAATTTTAAAGAAGCAGCTGAAGCTTATGAAATATTAAGTAATCCTCAGAAAAGGCAACAATACGATCAGTTTGGTCATGCTGCATTTAGTGGTGGTCAAGGATTTGGTGGTGGTGGAATGTCTATGGATGATATATTCGATCATTTTGGTGATATTTTTGGTTCTTCTTTCGGCGGTGGTTTTGGTGGCCGTGGTGGTAGTGGAAGAAGAGTTAGAAAGGGATCTAATCTTAGAGTTAAATTAAAACTTACGCTTGAAGATATTGTCAATGGTGTAAAAAAGAAAATAAAAGTCCAGAAGCTTGTTGCTGCTGACGGAGTTGAATTTTCAAATTGTACAAGTTGCAAAGGTTCTGGTCAGGTAACAAGAGTTACTAACACCATACTTGGTGCTATGCAAACCTCATCTACATGTCCTAATTGCAAAGGATCGGGTCAAATGATTTCAAAAAGACCTTCTGGTGTTGATGCATCTGGACTAGAGAAAAAAGAAACTGTTATAGAAATTGATATTCCTGCAGGTGTTGAGGAGGGAATGCAGTTAAGTATGCAAGGAAAAGGTAACGAAGCTCCTGGAGGTGGTATACCTGGCGATTTAATTGTTGCTATTGAAGAAATAGAGCATGATCACTTGGTTAGGAATGGAACCGACTTGTTATACCAGTTAGGTCTAACTTTTTCAGATGCAGTAATTGGAACATCTGTTGAAATTCCTATGGTAACAGGAAAAGCAAAAATTAAAATACCAGCAGGAACACAAAGTGGTAAAAATTTAAGGTTAAGATCTAAAGGTATTCCTGATGTAAACGGTTATGGAAGAGGAGATATGATTGTTAATATTCAAGTTTATACACCTCAAAAAATTTCTAAAGATGAGAAAGAATTATTGCTTAAATTAAACGAAAGTGATAACTTCAAGCCCAAACAAAATCAAACTAAAAGCTTTTTTGACAGAATGAAAAATCGCTTTTCTTGATTGCCTTAGAAAAAGAATGCCCTCAAAAAATATAATTGAAATTGAAAACCTTCACAAATCCTATTCTGGACACAAGGCATTAGAAGATATCAATCTTAATATTAAAAAGTCAAAAATTTTTGGTCTTTTAGGCCCAAACGGCGCGGGAAAGACCACACTCATTCGAATCATTAATCAGATAATGAAGCCGGATTCTGGCACCATTAAATTCGATGGCGAAATTTTATCTAGAAAACATGTTTATTCCATAGGATATCTCCCAGAAGAAAGAGGGCTCTATAAAAAAATGAAAGTTGGAGAACAGGCATTATATCTTGCCCAATTAAAGGGTTTATCAAAAAAAGAAGCAAAAGAAAAACTCAATTATTGGTTTGAAAAATTACAAGTTACTAATTGGTGGCATAAAAGAATTGAAGATTTGTCTAAAGGCATGGCACAAAAAATTCAATTTATCACTACTATTTTACATGAACCAAAAGTTATTATACTTGATGAACCCTTGAGTGGATTAGACCCCGCAAATAGTTTGTTAATTAAAAAAGAGATTTTAGAACTTAAAAAAAAGAAGACGAGCATTATTTTATCAACTCACGACATGAACTCTGTTGAAGAAATATGTGATGAAGCAGCTATCATCAACAAGTCTAAGAAAATTATCCAGGGTAACATAGAAGACTTGAAAGAACGTTATCAGGATAACTTATGGTCTATTGAATATATTGGGAATCAAATGAGTTTTAGTAATGCTGTCTGGGGTGGATGGGAAATAATAAAGCACCATAGAGTAAATGAAAAAAATAATAAAGCAGAAATTAAGTTATTTGACAATCTGACAATTAATCAATTTACCAAAGGAATAATTGACCATGTTGAAATTGTTGAAATAAGAAAAAAAACTCCTAGTATTCAAGACGTGTTCTTAAAAGCAACAGCTAATGAATAAAATAGGTTTAATCATATCTAGAGAATATACTACAAGAGTAAGAAAAAAGTCATTCATACTAATGAGTTTGTTGGGTCCACTATTGATAGTAGGATTTATAATGTTAACCGCTTACTTAAAAAAAGGAAATAAAGAGAATTATGAAATTTTAGTTGTTGACGAATCTCATTTGTTTGACAGTATTCTTAGAAACTCTACAAAATACCATCTCCAGTGGGCTCCTAAAGACAAAAGCTATGATGATATTCAAAAGATTTTTAAAGCTGATGAAAAACTAGACTTGCTGGTTTATTTGCCTATAAATTTGATAAAAACTAATTCAATGACTGCAAAATGTCTTTATAAAGATATTCCGTCAACTGGCGCCCAAAAGCACCTATCAAGCATTATAAATGAAGCCATTGAGCTTTATAGAGTTACTTACAATAAAATTGATATTTCAACTTACAAATCGATAAAGACAAGTATTAATTTAGACGTAGTTGATATTGAAAATAAAGCGAACAAAAATATTCAACGTAAAGCAATAGTTGGAATGGTATTTTCAATATTCATTTACATTTTTATTTTCATGTATTCCCTTCAAGTAATGAGAGGTGTAATAGAAGAAAAAACCAATAGGATTGTTGAAATTATTATTTCATCAGTTTCTTCATTTCAGCTAATGATGGGTAAAATAATTGGAGTTGGATTGGTAGGTATAACCCAATTTTTAATATGGAGCTTGGTAACAACAATAATGAGTTTCACCGTTTTGCCAAGATTTATTACTGACAAATACAACCCTGAATTTCAATTTAGTTCTGAAGAAATAAGCAAGAATAATACCTTAATGAATACTTCCAATGAAATTATTCAATTCATAATTTATGAAATTCAATGGCCTTATTTGATATTCTTTTTTATTCTTTTTTTTATAGGAGGATACTTATTATATAGTGGTCTTATGGCTGCTATAGGTTCAGCAGTAGACGAGGAAGCTGATACGCAACAATTTCTTATACCGCTGACAATCCCAATGGTTTTTGCACTAATGATGGCAGGAAAAGTCATAGATGATCCTTCATCCTCATTGGCATTTTGGATGAGCGAAATACCATTTACTTCTCCAATTATTATGATTATTCGAATTGCGATGGGTATTGGAGATAGTAGTGTAGAAATTTGGGAAATTATCCTAAGCTTATTTTTACTAATTATAACCTTTATTGGAACAACCTGGATTTCAGGTAAAATTTATAGAAAGGGAATACTTTCTTATGGCAAAAAAGCAAGCTATTCGGATATTTTTAAATGGTTAAAGTTATGAGTACAATTTTAATTATTGATGACCAAAAACCTATCAGAAATGCTCTAAGAGAAATATTAGAGTTTGAAAAATACACTATTGAAGAAGCTGCTGACGGGTTTGTTGGACTTGAAATGATTGGAAATAAAAACTATGATTTGGTATTTTGTGATATAAAAATGCCGCGTTTGGATGGTTTGGAATTTTTAAAAAAAGTAACAGAAAAAGAAAATACTATTCCTATTATAATGATTAGCGGACATGGGGATATTGAAACTGCTGTTCAAACATTAAAATTAGGTGCTTATGATTATATAGAAAAACCTCTAGATTTAAATCGAGTACTTAAGTCTGTAAAAAATGCATTTGAAAAGAATTTTCTTAAGAAAGAAAATAATTTCTTGAAAAGGAAAATTAAAAAAATTACTAATAGTGAAATTATTGGCGAAAGCGAAGAAATAAACATAATCAAAGATTTAATATTAAAAGTAGCCAAAACCGATGCCCGAATTTTAATAACTGGATCAAATGGAACTGGAAAAGAATTGGTAGCACAACAAGTTCATGAAAATAGCGACAGAAGAAAAAAGCCTTTTATTGAGGTGAATTGCGCAGCAATACCATCTGAATTGATAGAAAGTGAATTATTCGGTCATGAAAAAGGTTCGTTCACATCAGCATATAAACAAAAAATCGGCAAATTTGAACAGGCTTCTGACGGCACATTATTTCTTGATGAAATAGGAGACATGAGCCTTTCTGCTCAGGCTAAAGTACTTAGAGCCTTACAAGAAAATAAAATAACTAGAGTAGGTGGAAATAAATCTATTAATGTTAATCCTAGAATAATTGCAGCTACTAATAAAACCTTAAAAAAGGAAATCGAAAATGGGAATTTTAGAGAAGATCTCTTCCACCGATTAAATGTAATTCCTATACATGTTCCCTCTTTAGATGACAGGAAGGATGATATTCCATTACTCTGCAAGCATTTTCTAAGTAGAATCTCTCATGAACAAGGGTTACCTAAAAAAGAAATTTCAGAAAAAGCAATACTTGAATTACAAAAAATTCAATGGTCTGGAAATATTAGGGAATTAAAAAATATTATTGAAAGACTTGTTATATTATCTGATGACATTATTGGTTTAAAAGAAGTTAAAAAATATGTAGTTACTCCTACTTAAATATTTCTTTTGCTTTTTTATGTACTTTTTTCAACCCTTCAACGTCTGATCCTCCAGCAAAAGCAAAAAATGGTTGCCCTCCTCCTCCACCTTTAATTTCTTTGGAAAGTTCTCTGATTATTTTTCCTGCATTCCAATCTTTAGATTTGATTAAGTCATCAGAAATCATTAGAGTAATTACAGGTTTATTATTTAAATCACTAGTTAAAAGTAAAACAAAAGTGGATAATTCTTGTTTTATTTCAAATGCTATTTGCTTCATCTGGTCTGCGGAAAAACTACAGTTTTGAAACACGAAAGAAAATGCACTAGAACTATCGACACCATTTAAAATTTTCTTTTTAAAAATTTTAATTTCTTCATTTTTAAAACTATCTAATTCCTTCTGTATAGATTGATTTTTATTTATTACTTCTTGAACTGCTTTAGGAAGTGCATCATCAGTTTTTAAAATCTGTGATATTTCATGAAACTGATCTAGCTTATTTTGAATAAAATTGTCGGCTAAAGCGTCTGAAACTGCTTCTATTCTCCTTACACCCGAAGCTATTGAACTTTCTGATGTAATTATAAAATTTCCAATATTAGCACTATTAGGAACATGGATACCTCCACAAAGTTCTTTGGAGTTCTCAAATTGAATTAACCTTACTGAGTCTCCATATTTTTCACCAAACAACATTATTGCTCCCTTTTCTTTTGCTGATTCTAAAGAAATATCCCTTTCTTCATTTAAAGGAATTGCTAGTCGAATTTGTTGCTTTACCTGCCTTTCAACTTCCATAAGTTCCTTATCTGAAAGTTTAGTAAAATGAGAGAAATCGAACCTTAAATAGTGTGCATTTACTAAGGAACCTTTTTGCTCAACATGGTCTCCTAAAACATTTCTTAAAGAATGGTGTAATAAATGAGTTGCAGAATGATTTTTTGAAATTTTAATTCTTCTTTCTTCATCAACTTCTGCTTTAAAAAAAGTGTTGATTTTAGAAGGTAATTTATCTACATAGTGTACAATTACCCCATTTTCTTTTTTAGTGTCTTTTATAATAAGTTGCTCAAAATCATTTTTTAAAATTCCAGTGTCTCCAACTTGACCCCCACCCTCAGGATAGAAAGGAGTTTCGTTAAAAATAAGTTGATATTCTTGTTTACCTTTATTGACAACAGATCGATATTTTATAATATTTACTTTTGATTTTTGATAATCATAACCAATAAATTTCTGAACCTGATCACTAGTTATAGAAACCCAGTCTCCATATACTTTTACTGCATCTTTTTTAGATCTTTTTTTTTGCTCTTCTAAACATGCATTAAATTCTGAAATATCTATTTCTAATTTATTTTCAGATGCTATTAGCTGTGTTAAATCTAAAGGAAATCCAAATCTGTCATACAATTCAAAGGCAAGCTGACCACTAATTTTTATGGAATTTGATTTAACATGATTTTTTATGATTTCTTGCATTTTTTTTATGCCTCCACTTAAAGTTCTAAAGAACGAAGCCTCTTCTTCTTTTACAATCTTGACGATAAATTCCTCTTGTTTTTGAAGTTCATCAAAAACTCCATCAAAATTTTGTGCTAAAACTGGAATAAGTTGATAAAGAAATGGTTCTTTAAAGTCTAAGAATTGATACCCGTATCTAATTGCTCTTCTGAGAATTCTTCTTATCACATATCCTGCTCCGGTATTTGTAGGAAGCTGTCCATCAGTAATAGAAAATGCAACAGCTCTTATGTGATCTACAATAACTCTAAATGATATATCAATAATCTCTGAAGTACTATCATTAGAACTTGCTATGTACTTAAAATTTGATATTTCTTCTAACTTATCTATTAAAGGCTTAAATATATCAGTATCGTAATTACTTCTTTTATTTTGTAAAACCATAGCCAGTCTTTCCAGCCCCATACCTGTGTCGACATGTTTATTATTAAGCTTACTAAGAGAACCGTCTGCATTTCTATTAAACTCCATGAAAACTAAATTCCATAATTCAACAACCTGAGGATGGTCTTTATTTACCAACTCTTTCCCTGCAATTTTAGATATTTCTGAGGCCTCTCTGAGGTCGATATGAATCTCAGAACTAGGGCCACAAGGACCTTGACTACCCATTTCCCAAAAATTATCTTTTTTTCCAAAGTTGATTATTTGTTCACTTGGAATTAATTGTTCCCATACCTTTAAAGACTCATTATCTTTTTTGGTCTCATCATCTTGATCTCCTTCAAAAATAGTAACGTATAATTTTTTTGGATCAATTTTGTAAACTTTTGTAAATAATTCCCAAGACCATTTTATGGCATCCTCTTTAAAATAATCACCAAAAGACCAATTTCCTAACATTTCAAACATAGTATGGTGATAGGTATCTACTCCAACCTCCTCTAAATCATTATGTTTTCCAGAAACTCTGAGACATTTCTGAGTATTGGCAATTCGTTTGTTTTTAGGGTTTTCAAATTCTAAAAAGATATCTTTAAACTGATTCATACCTGCATTGGTAAACATAAGAGAAGGATCGTTCTTAAGTACCATTGGTGCTGAATGCTCAATTGTATGGTTTTTTTCTTTAAAAAAAGAAAAAAAAGCATTTCTAATATTTTTTGAATTCATTGTTTTTATGAAAATTTATTCCTCAATTGTAAAGTTATTGATTTTAAAATACTTTTGATAAGTTCTTGTCTTTAGAATAATTTTTTTTTAAGTCTTTATATTTATGAATATCTCTAGCCTGAAAACTAAACTATGTACTATATTAATCCTAGTAATTTCTTTAAATATTGTAGGGCAAGTAGAAAAAAAAATAAACATCATAAACAGTACATTTCTAGGTGGTGAAGGGAGAAATTATTATGGTAATGCTGCTCCTGACAAGTTAAATATTAAATGGAAATACCATATAGGAAAAGGAAGAACTACGATATCCAGAAAAATAGGTGAAAGAGAATGGACAGGCGCAGGTTGGACAGGTCAACCATTGTTGGTAAAAGAAAATGACAGTTTATTTATAATTCAGGGTTGCTATGACCACCACTTGAAAAAAATAAATGCAGAATCAGGAGAATTGGTATGGCAGTATAAGTTTGATGATGTTATTAAAGGAACCGGCACCATATGGCATTATAAAGATGCTCCAAATAAAGAGCAAGAATATATCATATTCCAAGGTAGCAGACTCGGGCTTGGAAATTTTATTGATTCAAAATACGTCCCGAGCTACAGAGCTGTGTCTTACCTAAATGGCCATGAACTATGGCGATTCAACGTGAAAAAAACTCATAGTTATAGCAGAGATGTAGACGGATCAGCTTTAATGGTTAATGATACTTTATACATAGGTTTAGAAAATGGTTTATTCACTGTTTTAGACCCTAAACCAGAGGCTGCAAAAATTAAAAATGGAATGTTTCAGCCTAAAATTTTACAAGAATCTTACTTATATAATCAACAAGATATTATAGCTCATAAAAATAATCTTGTTACTGAATCATCACCTTCTAGAATAGGAAATCATTTATATATAGCTAGTGGAAGTGGACATATATATGGTTATAATTTGGATTCTGACTCTATTGATTGGGATTTTCACATTGGATCTGATATCGATGGTAGCGCTGTGGTCACTAATGACAGTTGTTTAATTGTAACTGTGGAAAAACAGTACATAAACGGAGAGGGAGGCGTCTTCAAATTAAACCCAAGAAAAAAACCTGAGAAATCAGTAATATGGTATTTTCCAGTTGAGGGTTCAAAAATAAAAAGATGGGAAGGTGGAGTGATAGGAAGTGTTGGAGTTCGGGAAGACTTAACAGCTTTTGTTGGAGTTAATGGAGAACTTAGTATTGTAGAACACAATAAAATAGATGAAAAAAAAATTGTAGAAGGACCTAATAAGATATACAACTACAGAGCTCCAAAACTTTATTATTCTGAAGCTATAAATCCATCAGTTAGTACACCTATTTTTGTCAAAAACAAACTAATAGTTGCAGGATTACACAGTTTAAGATTATATGAAATATCAGATGATTCTGTAAAACTTTTAGATGAATTTATTGCTGGATTTGAAACAACTCCATTTGTTTACAATGATAAAATCTACATTGCTTCAACAAATGGTAATTTATATTGCCTAGGAAATTAAATTTTATTTAAGTTGGTTCTCAACAAGGAGAAGTTAAGAATATATATTTAGCTTAAATTAAAAATGATTAAATTTGCGCTAAATTAGGTGTAGTTGAAAAATATTAATTATAAATACAATCCAAAAACCTTAGATTACGAAGAAGTTAAGTTATCCTATTGGGGTAAAATTAAAAAGCTGTCTTATTATCTAATTGCTTCGATAGTATTATCTGTTGTTATCATCTCGTTTTCTTTTTACAACACCAAGTCTTACATACAAAATGAAGCTGCCAAGGAGAACCAAAGTCTAAGACAACAAATTTCTGTTTTAAATAAAGATCTTAATTTAATTTTAGATGTCCTAAATGAAATTCAAAACAAAGACGACAATATTTATAGAGCAATTTTTGAAGCTGACCCTTATCCAGAATATAAAAGAAAACTAGGTACTGGAGGTAATCCGATAAAATTCAAAAAATATGAGAATATAGAATACGGAGATTTAGTAATCGAAATCTTACAAAAAGTAGAATTAATTGAAAAAAAATTAGCTTCACAATCCAAATCTTTCGATGAAGTATTTGAAATAACAAAAGAAAAACAAAAGATGGTGAAGGCTATTCCTAGTATTCAGCCCATTAACAACAGAGACTTGACCCGAATTGCATCCGGTTTTGGAATGAGAATGCACCCTATTTATAAAATTTTAAAAATGCATCAAGGTATGGATTTCACAGCTCCAATAGGAACTGAAATATATGCAACAGGCGATGGAGTAGTTGAAAAAGTTGGATGGACTGGAGGCTATGGCAAAACAATAATGATCAACCACGGATATGGCTATAAAACCAGATATGCTCACTGCAGTAAATATAAGTGCAAAAAAGGTCAGAAAGTTAATAGAGGGGATCTTATTGGATATGTTGGTAATACTGGACAATCTACGGGTCCACATCTGCATTATGAAGTATTCAAAAATAAAAGACAAATAAACCCAGTAAACTTCTTCTTTAATGACTTAAGTCCAGAAGAATACGATAAGGTTATAGAAATTTCTTCTAGACCAACTCAATCACTGTAGATATGAAACCTTTGGACTTTGACATAGATAAATCAACAAAGATTTACTACAGTATTGGAGAAGTCTCTAATATGTTAAATGTCAACACCTCCTTGATTAGATTTTGGGAAAAAGAATTTGATATTCTTAAACCAAAAAAAAATAAAAAGGGAAATAGACAATTTACTAAAGAAGATGTTAAAAATTATTTTCTTATATACTACTTAGTAAAAGAAAGAGGTTATACTCTAAATGGCGCTAAAGAAGTACTTAAAACAAGTATTTCTGAAGTTAAAAATCAAAAAGAAATCGTAGACAAAATGACAAAAATTAAATCATTTTTACTAAATCTAAAACAACAATTGTAATTTCTATGGAAATCAAAACAAACAACTATACCTTATCAAAATCTAGAACCACTACCAATACATTTGTTGCAAATGTTTTTTCGCTAATGTTTACTGCATTAATTATTTCAGGACTGTCTGCTGTATGGTTTGCAACTGACGGAATGAAATCATATGTAATTAATGTTGAAGGCGGTCTAACAACTTTAGGTTGGGTATCTATGCTTTCTCCAATTGGTTTAGTAATGCTTATCGGATTTGGCTTTCAAAAATACAGTGCTAAATTTTTATTGGGAATATTTCTTCTCTATTCTACTTTAACAGGTATCAGTTTAAGTACTATTTTTTCTATCTATACATCTTCTTCAATAGCCAGTACATTTTTCATAAGCTCTCTAACATTTGGAGTAATGGCACTAACAGGGTACACTACCAAGACAGACTTAACAAAATGGGGAAGCTTATTATTTATGGGGGTAATTGGTATTGTTATTGCGAGTATAATAAATATGTTTTTAGGTAGTTCATTAATGCATTACCTAATTTCAATTGTCGGTGTTTTAGTATTTACTGGACTAACAGCATATGATGTCCAAAAAATTAAAAATATTGGAAGTCAAATAGATGAAGGTTCCCAAACTGCTCAAAAGCTTATGATAATGGGTGCATTAACTCTGTATCTAGACTTTATCAACTTATTCCTAATGATGCTAAGGCTATTTGGCAATAGAAATTAAATAAAATGAAAGCATATGTATTTCCGGGACAAGGAGCCCAATTCCCAGGAATGGGTAAAGACCTATATGAATCTAAGAATGTTTCAAAAGAATTATTTGAAAAATCTAATGAAATTCTAGGATTTAAAATTTCAGAAATAATGTTCAATGGAACAACTGAAGATTTAAAACAAACCAAAGTAACACAACCAGCAATTTTCTTACATTCTGTAATACTTGCAGAAGCATTAGGTGAAAAATTTAAACCAGATTTGGTAGCTGGACATTCCCTAGGAGAGATATCCGCTCTTGTTTCTAATAAATGTCTAAAGTTTGAAGATGGTTTAGAATTGGTACATAAACGAGCATTGGCTATGCAAAAAGCTTGTGAAGAAACCCCCTCTACAATGGCTGCTATTCTGGGGCTTGAAGATATTGTTGTAGAAAAAATTTGTTCCAATATAAATGGCATCGTTGTTCCTGCAAATTATAATTGCCCAGGACAATTAGTTATTTCAGGAGAAATGGAAGCTATTGATATAGCTATTGAAAAACTAACAGAATCTGGAGCCCGAAGAGCTATAAAATTACCTGTTGGAGGAGCATTTCATTCTCCCATTATGAAATCGGCTAAAAGCGAACTTAAAAGCGCAATAGATAGCACATCATTTAGCAGTCCTATTTGTCCAATATATCAAAATGTTTGTGCAGAACCCGTTGTCGATCCTGAAAAAATAAAACAAAATTTAATAGATCAATTAACATCTCCAGTCAAATGGACACAAACTATGCTCAATATTGTTAAGAATCAAAATTTAGAAGTTATTGAAGTTGGTCCAGGAAAAGTTCTTCAAGGTCTTTTTAAGAAAATAGATAGGAAAATAAATACATCTAGCGCAGAAGTCTAAAGCTCTTTATTAAGGATTTGATCCTGCTGAATAAGTTCATGAAAAAAAGGTAATCTACAGGCATGTCCAATCATGTCTAGATGTTGGAAATGATGACAATCGCTTCCTACAAAGTCAATAGAATTATTTTTTATTAATTTTTCAGCTGCTTTTTTTACCTCTGGGCCATAAGCACCGGTTATAGAACCTATATTAAGCTGGAGTTTCACTCCTCTATTCATCAATTCTTCGATTTTATCTTCATCTTGATGCCAATATCCATATCTTTCAACGTGAGCTAAAACTGGAGAATATCCCTTTTCTCTCATTTGCCAAATAACTTCATTAATTCTTGGTGGTTCATCAAAAAATGAAAGCTCGAATAAAAGATATTCCTCTTTTCCAAAAGTAAGAATATTTCCACTTTCAATTAATCTTTCAAATTCAGGTTCTAAATTGTATTCTGCAGCAGCTTCAATTTGAATCTTTAGCTGTCTTTTTTCAATTTCATTTCTTACATCTTCAAGCCCACTATTTATTATGTCAGAAGTATTTTTAAAATAATCGCTCATTATATGGGGAGTGGTGATGACTTTTTTGTAACCTAAATCAATAAATTTTTCTAAAAGTTGAATAGTAGTATTCATATCTGGAGATCCGTCATCAATTCCAGGTATTAGATGAGAATGGATGTCGTTAATTAACAATCCAGGATTTATGGGGTCTAATAAAATTTCTTTTTTTGGAAAAAATCTATCTAAAAAACCCATTACTGTTGATAATGTTTAGAATAATAATTCTGGTAATCTCCACTAGTAACATTGGTCAACCATTCTTCATTTTCTAGATACCAGTCAATGGTTTTTTCTAATCCTTCTTTAAAATCAACTGATGGTTTAAACCCCAATTCTTCTTCTATTTTACTGGCATCGATAGCATACCTCATGTCATGACCTGCTCTATCTTTAACATAAGTAATTAAACCTCTAGACTTCCCTTTAACATTTCCTAATTTACGATCCATTATATCACACAAAAGATGAACCAAATCAATATTTTTCCATTCGTTGTGTCCACCAATATTGTAAGTTTCTCCTAATTTGCCTTGGTGAAATATTAAATCTATTGCATTAGCATGATCCTCAACCCATAACCAATCTCGAATATTTTCTCCTTTACCATAAATAGGTAAAGGTTGATGCTGCTTAATATTATTAATTATCAGCGGAATTAATTTTTCAGGAAACTGGAAAGACCCGTAATTATTACTGCAATTGGAAATTTTTATTGGTAAATTATAAGTATGTCCATAGGCTCTTACAAGATGGTCAGAACTTGCCTTAGATGCGGAATAAGGACTTCTGGGATCGTAAGACGTATTTTCATGGAAATATCCAACATCACCTAAAGATCCGTAGACCTCGTCTGTAGAAATATGATAAAAGCACTTATTTTCTGAATTTTTCCATTGTAATTTGCATTCATTAAGTAAGTTTAGAGTACCAACTACATTGGTCAGAATAAACTCTTTTGGATTGGAAATAGACCTATCCACATGAGATTCGGCAGCTAAATGTATGATTCCATCAAATAAATACTTCTTAAATAATTTAGACAAGTCTGCCTCGTTGCAAATATCTATATTAATAAATTCATAATTCGGTTTATTTTCAATCTCTTTGAGATTGTTTAAATTACCTGCGTAAGTAAGTTTATCAATATTTACAATTAAATACTTAGAATATTTATTGACCATTTTTCTTACTAAATGAGAACCAATAAATCCTGCACCACCTGTTATTAATATTTTTTTTTCAAAATTCATTACAACGTCCAATATTCTAATTCATTTATTTTATTTCTGAAAACTCCTTTTAAATCTACCAGTAACCCATTGTCTGACAAAATAGATTTGAAATATTTTTCATTTAGAAGGGTATAATCAAGGTGGTTTACCGCTACAATAGCCGCATTGTATAATCCTGAAGTTTCTTCAACTAAATCAAACCCATATTCTTCCATTAGTTCGTTAGAATTAGCATGAGGATCTATAACCTCAACATGACATGAGAAAGACTTTAGTTCATTAATTACATCCACTACTTTAGAGTTCCTAATATCAGATACATCTTCTTTAAAAGTAGCTCCCATTACTAAAACTCTTGCATTCTTCATCGGAGTACCAGAAGCAATAATTTTTTTAGCAACTGTTCTTCCTACGTAAGAACCCATTGAATCATTGACAGCTCTTCCTGAATTGATTATCTGAGCGTGATAACCCAATTCCTTAGCTTTGTGTGTTAAATAATAAGGATCTACTCCAATACAGTGTCCGCCAACAAGACCTGGCTTAAAATTTAAAAAGTTCCATTTAGTACCTGCTGCTTCTAAGACCTCGTAAGTATTAATATTCATTTTATTAAAAATTACAGATAATTCATTAATTAACGCAATATTAACGTCTCTTTGGGTGTTTTCTATAATTTTTGCTGCCTCTGCTACTTTAATGGAGGATGCTCTATGAATACCTGCATCCACTACTAGTTCATAAGTTTTAGCTATTTCTTCAGCGGATTCTTTGTCGCATCCAGCTGAAACTTTTATAATACTTGACAAGGTATGTACCTTATCTCCTGGATTTATCCTTTCAGGAGAATAACCTACTTTAAAATCTGTTTTAAATTTTAACCCACTTAATTTCTCTAATACAGGGACACAATCCTCTTCTGTACATCCAGGATAAACAGTTGATTCATATACTACATAATCTCCTTTTTTTAAAACTTCCCCTACTGTTGTACTAGCAGACAACAATGGATTAATATTTGGTTTCTTATTTTTATCTATTGGAGTAGGAACAGCAATAATAAAAAACTTAACATCTTTCAAATCTTCTAAATTAGAAGTGAATTCAATAGAACAATTATCAAAATCACTGGAAACCAATTCGTTACTAGGATCGATATTATTTTTCATCAGATCAACTCTATCTGGATTTATATCAAAGCCGATCACATCAATTTTTTTTGAAAACTCAAGCGCAATTGGTAGCCCAACATATCCTAACCCCACTACTGCTAATTTTTCTTCTTTTAATATAAGTTTATCGTAAATTTTCATTTTTTGGTATCTCTTAAATTATATATTTTTTCTATTATTTCAACCACTTTTAAACCTTCCAACACATTTGTTGTGGCTATATTTTTACCTCTTAAAGTCTCTACAACATTTTCAAAGATGTAATGATGATTGGCAGCACTTCCTTTGTACTGTCCATAATCATTAGGAGGATTAGATGGAGCTAATTCAGGCATTTGATAGTCTTGTATATTACAAAACTCTATTTCATTCATATATTGGCCTCCTACTTTAACACTTCCCTTACTTCCAACGATGATCATACTACTTTCTAAATTTGAATTCCAAACAGCTGTGGAATAATTAACACTGCCCATTCCGCCATCAATAAAATTAAAATTAATCATACCCGAGTCTTCAAAATCGGTAGATTTTTCATGTGTAAAATCGTTAAACTTTCCCTCTATATTTTCTATATCGCCAAAGAGCCAGTACATGATATCAATAAAGTGAGAGAATTGGGTAAATAAAGTTCCACCATCTTTTTCTTGAGTACCTTTCCAACCACCTTTTTTATAATATCTATCGTCTCTATTCCAATAACAATTTACTTGAACCATAAATATATCTCCCAATTTTTTAGTTTCAACTAGTTGCTTTAGCCACTGACTTGGCGGAGAATACCTGTTCTGCATTACAGCAAAAACTTGCTTGTGCTTCTGTAAAGCTTTGAAAATTACTTTTTCACATTTGGCTTTACTTAATCCAATGGGTTTTTCAATTACTAAATGTTTATCAAATTCTAGAACTTCTATTGCTATACTGGAGTGGGATCCGTTGGGTGTACAAATACAAACCACATCAATTTCAGGATGAAATTCCAACAGTTCCTTATGATTATTATAAAATGGAACAGTATAATTTTCAAGCCCTAATTTATTTTTAGATAAAATATCGCACAATGCTACCAATTCACAAGAAGGGTTTCTTTGAATCATTTCAGCATGTCTCTTACCAATATGACCAGTACCTATAACACCAAATTTTACATTTTCCATATTATGTCTTTTTTAAAAAACAATCATTATTTACCAACTGATACTCTTGCGATGATTCCGGACAGACTGCTTCACCATCTTTAAATTTTAGAGTATGTCCATGCTCACTAACCCACCCTATTTGTTTGCCAGGATTACCGACAATTAGTGCATATGGTTTCACCATTTTAGTGACAACTGAACCTGCACCAATTAATGCAAATTCACCAATTTCGTTTCCACATATTATAGTAGCATTGGCACCTATAGAGGCCCCTCTTCTCACCAATGTTGGTTCATAAGAATCTCTTCTAATAATAGCACTTCTTGGATTACTTATATTTGTAAAAACCATTGAAGGGCCTAAAAAAACATCGTCTTCACAAATAACACCACTATAAATAGAAACATTATTCTGTACTTTCACATTGTTGCCTAAGACGACTTGAGGAGAAATGACAACATTTTGTCCAATATTACAGCGCATTCCGATTTTAGAATCACTCATTAAATGACTAAAATGCCAAATTTTAGATGCTTCGCCAATTTCAACTTGGTCATCTATAACAGCGGTAGGATGGGCGAAATAATTCATTAAAATTTATTATAAGATTTAAAATTTTGATGATCCTTCTTGTAGAGTTGCTCTTTGCTTAGAGAACAAAAGTAATCATAAGTTAACTTTAAGCCTTCTTCTCTGTGAATTTTTGGCTTCCAATTTAAAATAGTATTCGCTAATTCTATATCTGGTTTTCTTTTTAGTGGATCATTTTCAGGAAGAGGTTTATAGATTATTTTCTGGTCCGATTTTGTTAATTTAAGTATTTCTTTAGCAAAATCATTTATTGTTATCTCATTAGGATTACCAATATTGACTGGGAAATTATAATTTGAAAATAACAACTTAAAAATACCGTTTATTAAATCATCTACATAACAAAATGATCTGGTTTGCATCCCGTCACCAAAAATAGTTAAATCTTCACCTCTAAGCGCTTGACCAATAAAAGCTGGTAAAACTCTTCCATCATTCAATCGCATTCTTGGACCATAGGTGTTGAAAATCCTCACGATTCTCGTTTCCACTCCGTGAAACGTATGGTAAGCCATGGTCATAGCTTCTTGAAATCTTTTAGCTTCATCATATACACCTCTTGGACCAATTGGGTTTACATTTCCAAAATAATTTTCTTTTTGAGGATGAACTAATGGGTCACCATAAACTTCACTGGTTGAAGCAACTAATATTACAGCTTTTTTAGCCTTTGCTAAACCTAGTAAATTATGAGTTCCTAAAGAACCAACTTTCAAAGTTTGTATGGGTATTTTCAAATAATCAATAGGACTTGCAGGTGAAGCAAAATGAAGTATATAATCAATTTCTCCTTCTACTTTTATGAAATTAGAAACGTCGTGTTCAATAAATTCGAAGTTTTGATGCTTGGATAATATAGCCACGTTATTAGTTGAACCCGTTATGAAATTATCCATACCCAAGACTTTAAAATTTTCATTTAAGAAACGTTCGCAAATGTGAGAACCTAAAAACCCTGCTGCACCAGTGACTAAGACTCGTTTCATTTTCTCAAATTATTTACAATTTTTCTTCCCATACTTTGGTAATAGAAATTCCTTTTTTCCATTGACTCAATAGAGTAAAGGTTTCTCCCATCAAAAATAACAGGTGACTTCATAGATAATGTTAAAACATCAAAATCTGGATTCCTAAAAGCCGCCCATTCTGTAGCAATAATTAAAGCATCTGATTCTTGGACTGCCTCTAAACTGGAGCTGGCATATTTGATTTTGTTTCCAATTAGTTCCTCAACATTTTTCATTGCTTCTGGATCATATGCAACAATTTGAGCACCCAAAGAAACTAATTTATCAATTATTTCTAAAGACGGTGCTTCTCTAATGTCGTCTGTCTCAGGCTTGAAAGCTAAGCCCCATAGTGCAAATGTTTTATCAGATAAATCGTTACCATAAAAAGAAACAATTTTATCAACTATTTTTGTTTTTTGTCGATCATTAACTTCCATTACGGAGTCAATGATTTTAAACTGATAGTTTTCATCCATTCCTGACTTTTTTAACGCCTTTACATCTTTTGGGAAACAACTTCCTCCGTAGCCAATACCAGGAAATAAAAATCTTTTACCAATTCTAGTGTCTGTACCAATTCCTTTTCTCACTTTATCCACATCCGCTCCAATAATTTCGCAATAGTTAGCTATTTCGTTCATGAAAGTTATTTTTGTTGCTAAGAAAGAATTAGCAGCATATTTAGTCAGTTCCGCAGATTTTTCGTCCATAAATAATATGGGGTTTCCTTGACGAACAAAGGGCTTGTACAATTCCTCCATTAAATTCTTAGCTTTATCGCTACTACATCCAACAACAACACGATCTGGTTTCATAAAGTCTTCAACAGCATATCCTTCTCTAAGAAATTCAGGATTAGATACAACATCAAATGCTACTTTAGCCTTTTTATTAATTGTATGTTTAACTTTATCTGCAGTTCCAACTGGCACCGTACTTTTATCAATAATTACTTTATATTCAGTTATTAATTCACCTAATTGTTCAGCTACTGTTAGAATGTAGCTTAAATCAGCAGAACCATCTTCCCCAGGAGGTGTTGGTAAAGCTAAGAAAATCAACTGAGCATCAGCAATTCCTTTCTCTAATGATGTTGTAAAAAACAACCTTTTCTGTGATATGTTTCTTTGAAAAAAAATATCTAAGTGTGGTTCATAAATTGGAACAATTCCATTCTTAAGTTTATTAATTTTTTGCTCATCAATGTCAACACAAGTGACTGTATTTCCAGTTTCTGCCAAACATGTTCCGGTTACCAAACCAACATATCCAGTTCCAATTACAGCTATTTTCATTATATTATTTTTAAAAAATTTAAAATATTATCTATTATATAATTTTGTTGTTTAGTGTTCAATTCAGTATGCATGGGTAACGAAAACACTCTTTCTGATAACCACTCTGTGTTATTCATCGTGTTAAATGTAGCCGGTATACTAGAGAACATTTTTTGTTGATGAGCTGGCACTGGATAATAAACCATTGCTGGAATATTTTTAGATGCTAAATATCGAATGAGTTTGTCTCTATTTACTTTATCGTTCAATTTTAGAGTATACTGGTGAAAAACGTGATTTGAATTATCATCTCTAAATGGGACGGACAACTCCTCTACTCCATCCAAATGCTGATCGTAATAATCGGCAGCTTTTCTTCTATTTAATATATAACTATCTAACTCTTTAAGCTTAATTCTTAGTACTGCTGCCTGTAGATTATCTAGTCTAGAGTTACAACCTACAATATCATGGTAATATCTTTTACTTTGTCCATGGTTAGCAATCATCCTTAATTTTTCCGCTAATTGATCGTCATTAGTCATTAAGGCTCCCCCATCTCCGTAACAACCTAAATTCTTGGAAGGAAAAAAACTGGTACATCCAACATTTCCAATAGTACCTGTTTTTTTCGTTTCAGCAAGACCAAAATAATCACTACCAATAGCTTGAGCATTATCTTCGATTACAAAAAGTTCATTTTCTTTTGCAATTTTTAATATGGCTTTCATATCACAAGACTGACCAAAGAGGTGTACAGGAACGATAGCTTTTGTCTTGCTGGTGATTGCTTTTTCGATTTCCTTAATTGAAATATTAAAAGTGTTTGGATCGCAATCCACAAAAACCGGTTTCAATCCTAACAAGGCAACTACCTCAGTAGTAGCAATGTAGGTAAAAGAAGGCGTGATTACTTCGTCACCCGGCTTAAGACCTAAGCCCATCATTGCAATCTGAAGTGCATCGGTACCGTTTGCGCATGTTATTACATGCTTAACACCCATATAATTTGCTAATTCTGATTGAAACCCTTTAACATGCTCTCCATTTATAAATTGAGTGTTTTCAAGAACTCCGTTTATAGCGCTGTCTACCTGATTTTTAATTTTTAAATATTGACTTTTTAAGTCAACCATTTGAATATTTAAATTATTTTCGATCACAAGGTTATTTAATGAGGTGCGAATATAAGTATATCTTACATTTATGACAATTTCTATATTTGAATAATTAATTAAAATTACATATTGAATAAATTCATCATTTTATTTTTAGTTTTCTGTAGTAATGTCTTAATTGGTCAAAATATAAAAGATTCTGTAATATTTTGTCCAATGGTTAAATTTAGTTTAGCCGTTCAGTCTCCAAAAGGAGATTTTAGTGAAGATTTTGGGCTAAACACAAATATTGGATTTCTAATCGGATTGAAAAATAAAAAAAATCAAACTTTTGAATTCAATTATAATTTCATTCACAGTCAAAATGTTAAAACTAATTCAGTTATAAATCATTTGACAAATTCTCAAGGTTGGATAATAAACCAAAATGGAGAGGAAAACTTAATTGTTTTATACCATAGAGGTGGTTTAATTAGTTTTGATTTTGGTAAAATTTATAACCAATTTGGACCCAATGTCAATTCTGGGATTTTTTTTAAGGGAGGTGTCGGAACTATGTACTATAAGATAAGAATAGAAAATCAGGATAATTTAATTCCACAATTATCGAAAGAGTATTTAAAATATTATGACAGACTCACAGTAGGTTTTCTACTTAAGCAATATTTAGGCTACCATCATATGAGCAATAACAGATTGATAAATTTTAATATTGGAATTGAGTTAATTGAAGGTTTTAATAAGGGGCTTAGAGACTATCAAATTGATTTAATGGGACCATACACTGAAAATAGATTAGATATTTATCTAGGTATTAGAGCTGGTTGGATTTTTCCAGTATTAAGAAAAGAGCCCAAAGAATTTTACTACAACTAAATGGCATCTCAACTCTACCAATTAGGAATTAAATTATTAAATATTTATTTGAAACTTTCAGCGGTCTTAGGTAATAAGAAAGCTAGAATTGGTAACCAAGGAAGAAGATACTGGAAGGAAAACTTAAAGAAGTTAAATTCTAATAAAATAACTTTTTGGGTTCATGCTGCCTCCCATGGAGAAGCTATTATGGCGGTTCCTTTGATAGACGAAATACTTAAAAACGACAACCACCAAGTAGCGATATCTTTTTTTAGTCCCTCAGGTTTTGAAAATTTCAAATACCAAAACAGTGACTTGTTTAAATTTTATCTACCTATTGACACTAAAAAAAATAGCGCAAAAGTTGTAGCATTTATTAAACCAAAACTGATAATATTTATAAAATATGACTTATGGTTAAATTTAATATTAGAATGCCAAAATCAAGAAATCCCCACATTTTTGGCTTCTTCAAAATTTAGAAAAAATCAATGGTATTTTAAGTTTTTTGCTGGAAATTCCTTAAGAGTTTTAAAATCTATGACTAAGATTTTCACTCTTGATCATTCTTCTCTTGATCTTTTGAAGTCTAAAGGATTCACTAACGCTAATTATTGTGGGGATCTGAGATACGACCAAGTAAATAATATAAAAGATTTAAAAAAAATTAAAAATTTCAACATTGGTAAACCATGTGTCATTTTAGGTTCTTCGTGGGACACAGAAGAAAATTTAGTTGTAGACATTATTAAAGATTTGAAGCATGTAAATTGGATAATTGTACCACATGAAATAAATCATAAAAACTTATTAAAATTAAAATCTAAATTTGGAGATCATTGTTTACTATTATCAGAAACTAATTTTTCAAAATCTAATCCAAAAGTATTAATCATTGATAAAATTGGACTATTAGCCAATTTGTACGAATTTTCTGACATAGCATTTATAGGTGGAGGTTTTAGTGGTAAACTTCATAATATTTTAGAAGCTGGTGCAAAAGGTAATGTAATCTTATTTGGTCCTAAAATTGAAAAATTTCCAGAAGCTCAACTAATGTTAAAAGAAGACGTAGCGTTTAAAATTAATAACTCTTTGGAGCTAAAGTTGAAAATTTTAAAACTTTTAGAAAATTCTAAAGAAATGGAAAATAAAAAAAATCAAATAAAAAAAATAATTCAAAATAAAATTGGAGCAACCAAAATTGTATGGTCTGAGATTAAAAAAATAATTTAATTACTCAACGATTTCTGCATCTTCAAGAATGTAATTTAATTGATAAATATCGTCTACATTTAGCTTTAACTTTCCTTTAAAAGTTATAACTTGATCCATTCTTAATCCTTCATACTTTTTAATCAATTGAACTTCCATGACAGACTCGGGACCTGCCTGTCCACAAAAAAAACAAGAACTATAAGGATTTGCAGAAAGAACATAATAATCCTGAACAATATCTACAGGGATAATAAATCCTCTTATTTGTACTTCTTTATTATCTAAAACTTTAACAGAACTTGAAAATTTTGGAACCATGTAATAAGCTTGAAATTCTTCTGACCAAATTTCATCAAATTCTACATTTTTTAATAACTCCCAAGAAATAATATTTTGTGAAAAAATAGGAAAACTAAATAAAAAAGAAATTGTTATTAAAATGATTTTATTTTTCATATTTTATTTTTTAAAGTTCTTGAAATATCGATTTTATATGAAGATATTGCAGGAGAAAATGCAGCAATAATACCAATTAAAACTGCTCCTAAAAATATCCATAGTTCTAGTGGGTTAAAAATGAAGCCAGTAAATTGATAATGGTAACTATTTGTTAAATACACACCCATTACAGACATCAGAAAATGTCCCATTAATAGACCAATTAAAGATCCTATAAATGATAACAAAAGACCTTCTAAAAGTATTGAAAATATAACAATTTTAGACGTTGCCCCAGAAACTCTCATCATTGCTACTTCGTATTTTCTATCCTTCAAGGAATTAATCATTGTAACTAACATGCTTAAAAAAGATAACCCAAAAATGAACCAAGCTAATATTGAAACTACCTTGACAGCTGGATAAATAAGGTCTAAAAGTCTTTGAATCTCTATGGCTGGCTCAGCACCAATTAATTGCTTTTTCTTATTAACTAAACCGGGAATAGAAAACTTTGCTCTTGGTGAGCTGTAATTTATAAGTAATGCTGTAATTTCCTTAGTAGTTTTTTCGTGGTGATGAGCGTGATCATGTTTTATTTCTTTTTTCAAATCAAAACTGCCTTTCTGATGATTGTCTGCATGTGCATCCCAAATAGTTTGTAAAGAAGTCAATAGCAAATTATCAATTATATGTCCTGTTGGACTTAAAATACCAACTACTTCATATTTAGCATTTCCATGTTGATGAAGAGATGCTTCAATTCCATGGCTTCCATAAAAACTATCGCCAATCTTTAATTTTAATGTTTTGGCAACATTAGCTCCTAAAACAACTTCTTGAGATTTTTTAAATAATTTTCCGACAGCTAATTTTGAAGAATATAAATTACTAATAAAACTTTCTTGAGTACCTACGATTCTGTATGATTTATAATTATCACCTAGAGATATTGGAACTGCAGACTTAACAAAGGGATGCTTAGATAAAAAATCAATATCCTCTAAATTTATATTTCCAGTAGGATTATCGATATGAAAAATATTACAAAGTACTAATTGAAGCCTGCTCCCTTTGGCTCCGACAACTAAATCTACTTTATTTGCATTTTCGTCAAACTTATCTTCAAGTTGCTGCATGGTTAATAAAGCCAAGACGATGATCATTATCGAAGATGCTAACAAGACTATTGAAAGACCTGACGAAAAGGGTCTGTAAATAATATTTCTCCAAGCTAGTTTAAGTAACATCTAATTCTACGTATTGATTAAATTTAGATTTCAGTCTGCTATCATGAGTAACTATGATCAAACAAGCATTGTTTTCCTTGGAAAGTTCCTTTAGTAAGTCAGTTGCAATTTCACAATTTTCATCGTCTAATGCAGAGGTTGGCTCATCAGCTAAAATAATATTTGGTTGATTTATTAAAGCTCTTACAATGGAGATTCTTTGTTTTTCTCCTTCACTGAGGTTATTTATAAGATCGTCTTTTCGATTCAGTAAACCTACTTTTTCCAACAACCTATTAAGATGATTTTTATTAGTATTCCCCACCAAAAATTGGTTAAAAAGTAAATTATTTTCTATAGTTAATGATTTCACAAAGTGAGGTGTTTGAAAAACAAAACCAATATTTAATCCTCTAAATACATCTAGTTGATTTTTACTAAGAGAAGCAATTGTTTTTGAATTAATGGAAACAAAACCACTATAAGGACGAGATAAACCTCCAATTACGTTTAAAAAAGATGTTTTACCAGAGCCACTTTTTCCTAAAATCAATATATGCTCTCCAGATTTAATATCTAAATCTGGAAAATTAATTATACGATTATCATATTTTACAGAAAGATCTTTAGTCAGTATCAATTTTCGATGATTTAATCCAAAAAAGTAGCCCTACAATGACTAAAGGAACACTTAAATATTGTCCCATAGTTAAGAAAGAGTTATTAGATAACGCTTGGTGTTCTTTAAAAAATTCGACAAAAAACCTTGAAGCAAAAAGTAAGGTTAAGAAAATTCCAAATAATCTTCCTTGATATAAATACCATTTCTTTTTCCAATAACCCCAAAATAAAAAAATGAAAATCGTCCAATAAGAAATGGCTTCATAAATTTGAGTGGGTATTCTTCGAATAATAAAAATGGGTAAAACAATCTCGTTAGAAGCAGTTAACGAAAAATCTTTGGAGTTATTAGATGAAAAAAAATCTGCATCCGAGGATTGATCTTTAAAACTAAAAGCATCTGAAAAAGCTTCTGCGAAATAGGGATTCATTTTTTTTGGACCTAAGGGAACGCTTACCAATTTTTTTGGATAAAAAACACCATCGATTAAAGTATCTTTTTTAGTCTCAATAAATTGTATTTTTTCTTTGTCAATATTAAAAAATACAGAAATTTGACCTTTTGCTTTGTATTCATAAAACAAGCTCGTTTCACTATTAGTTTGGATTCCTACAATTTCTGAATTCATTAAATTCCCTACTCTAATAAATCCAGCTGCTAAAGCAACTGCAATTACTAATTTATCCAAAGACCATAACGTATGTTTTTTAGTTATTTTTTTTGAAAAAATCCACATGGCAACAATTAAAGCAATTGCTGCACCATGGCTTGCTAAACCGCCTTTCCAAACCATAAAAATTTCTAGAAAATTATTTAAATAGTATTCCGGATCGTAGAATATAACATGTCCCAACCTTGCTCCAAGAATGGTCCCAACTACACAGTACATTAATAACGAATCCATCCATTCTAAAGGAGCATTTTCGTTTAAAAACATTTTTTTTACAATACTAAAACCTAGTAAAAAAGAAATAGCAAAAAATAAACTGTAGTATCTTAAGGTTATTAATCCATCATACAAAGCCGGATCTACATTCCAAGATATGAATAAACACAAATCACTAATCATAAAGTAAATTTAATACTAAAGATGTTAATAAAGTTATAATCTATTGGGTATATCAAAAGAGTATAATTAATTTTACAACATGAAAGTAGAACAAATTTATACAGGTTGCCTTTCAGAAGCAACATATTTTATTAAATCTGGTCAAGCATCAGCTATAGTAGATCCGTTAAGAGAAACACAAAAATATCTAGATAAAATAGCAGCTGAGAAAACTGTTCTAAAATATATTTTCATTACCCATTTTCATGCCGATTTTGTTTCTGGACACGTAGATCTTGCCATGAAAACTGGAGCAAAAATCGTGTTTGGTCCAAATGCAAAGGCTGAATTTGAGTTTCATACTGCTTATGATAATGAAATATTTGCATTAGGAGATGTTAAAATAAAGGCATTACATACTCCTGGTCATACTTTAGAGTCTACCTGCTATCTGTTATTTGATGAAATTGAAAAAGAACATTGTATTTTTACTGGAGACACCCTATTTATTGGCGATGTTGGTCGACCAGACTTAGCAGTTAAAAGTCACTTATCCCAAAAAGATTTAGCCCAACTTCTTTACAAATCTCTTCGGGAAAAAATATTTCCACTTCGAGATGAAACCATTATTTATCCTGCACACGGTTCAGGATCTGCATGTGGAAAAAACATGAGTAAAGAGACCTTTGATAACTTAGGAAATCAAAAGAAAGTTAATTATGCATTGAGTAGCAATCTTAAAATTGATGAATTTGTAAAAGAAGTAACCTTCGGACTAGCGTCTCCTCCCAATTACTTTCCAATTAATGTTCAAATGAATCAGTCCATCAACAAACCATTTGAAAAAATAATCAATAATGGAATGACCACTTTAAATGTTACAGATTTTAAAAAACACAGGCAAAAATCCATAATTATTGATTGCCGAAAACCTAAAGATTTTGCAAATGCTCATATTCCTGGAGCTATTTTTGTTGGAATAGACGGAAGTTTTGCACCTTGGGCAGCTTCGGTAATTGAAGATATTAAATCTCCAATAATATTAGTTGTAGACCCTAGTAGAGTCGAAGAAGCTGTAACCAGATTATCAAGAGTTGGAATTGACAATACCATTGGTTACTTAGAAGGTGGTATGGATACTTGGATTAAACAAGGCTACGAAACTGATACTGTTAGATCAATAAGTCCGTTAGCATTCGAAAAAGAAATAAACACAGATTCTAATGTAGTTGATGTAAGAGCAAAGAGCGAATACGAAAATGGTCATCTATTAAATAGTCAACTTCTTCCACTAGGAAACTTCTTAAAAAATTATGAAAATTATAATGCAAATAAAAAAAACTATGTGCATTGTCAAGGAGGATATAGGTCTATGATTGCCTGTTCGCTTTTGAAAAGAAAAAATATAAATAATATTGTAGATATTCAAGGAGGATTTGCAGCAATTTCAGAAGAAACTTCCGTGAAAATACAAAATGAACTAATCGTAAATTAAAATGGGGACTTTTCAAGAAATTATAAAAAGTGATCATCCAGTTTTAGTAGATTTTCATGCAGATTGGTGTGCTCCTTGCAAAACTATGAATCCAATACTAAAAAATATTAAGAAAGAGTTAGGGGATAAACTTAAAATTATTAAAATCAACGTTGATAATAACCAACAAGTTGCCAACAGATTTCAAGTTAAAGGAATACCTACATTTATTTTATTTCAAAATTCTGAAATAAAATGGAGACAATCTGGTGTACTATCTGAAACTAAATTTTTAGAAATTCTTAACTCTAAAATTTAACAATATTATCTTTTAACTACTGTTCTTTTTTTCCATTTTAAATCGTAATTCACAGCATTAAAAAAAAGAACTACTAATAATATAATTGGGTAGAAAATAAACATTGGCAAAGAGTATTTAATTAAAGAATAGTCTTTAAAATTAAAACTTGCAAAAGTTAAAATAATAACATCTGCAAAAAATTTAACAGCTAGAAGTAATAAAAGTTCTGTAACGGAATATACCATAGCATATATAGCTAAAGGCCAAACTAATAAATTACATAGTAAAAATAAAAATGCAACTATATTGGTTGTAGTTAATGTAAAAACTTTCATTTTACCAGACCATCTTAACGATCTTTTTATTAACGATCTAAATGTTTCAGCACCTTCCGTAAAGACAATCAAATTAGAATTCATGGCTGTATTTATTAATCGATTATTATTTTTAAAACTATTTAGAATAGAAATATCATCACCTGAGCTAATATGAAAGTTATCAGAAAATGGATTGATTTCTAAATAACTCATTCTCTTAAAAACTATTGCAGCTCCATTTGATAAAATTGGTCTTTTAAGATTGGCCATACCAATTGTAATAATTGCTAATACATAAGAAATGATTTTAGAAAAAAAAAGGCCTGAATTTTCAACAACTTGAAATAAATATAAATCACATTCTGTCTTTAAAAGAGATCCTAAATTTTTAAAAAATGAATTATTGAAAGAAATGTCCGCGTCAAGAATCATTAGATATTTAGAATCAGCATAATTAACACCTAAATCAATGGCTCTTTTTTTACCATAATGGAATTTTAAACTTTTAATTTCAACCGAATGTTGCTGATCTAAAATCCAAGTCTTTATAATTTCAGCAGAGTTGTCTGTTGAATGGTCATCTACAAAAACCACCTTACTAATAAGAGAAAAATCATTTTGTCTTTCAATAGCTTCTAATAACTTTAATATTCTATTTTCCTCATTTCTAAAAGGGATAATTAAGGTGACAGAGTTACGATTTACTGTTTTTTTGGAGCTATATATAGTAGTATCAATTTTTAAAAACCCAAAAATGGGAATGAAAATAAATGTCAAGTACATCAAAAAAACTAAAAGTAATAACACCATTATTTACGACTTGTTTTTAAAATAATTAATCCTCCTATAAGTGAAGAAATTGCCACATTTATGAACCATACTATAAAGGAGATTATTGAAAATTGAATACCAACAATTGATCCACCTAGTAATATAATAGAAATCGCCTCTCGAGTTCCTAAATTACCAGGAGCTAATGAAGGAATAAAAGTAACAAATCCAAATAATAACCCTACCATAATTGTAGTTGCTAAAATTGTAATTGGAATTTCAAAACCAATAAATAAAAAATAATATTGTAATATAAAAATTAAATATCTTAAAATTGAGACTCCTAATGTGTTCAAGCGCCTAATGTTAGATAAATTCTTCAGGTATCTAAAAGAAAACTTACTAAAATTAATATTTTTAAATAGTTGATGCCATTTATTATTAAATATTAAATAACAGAGAATTAAAGATGCAAATCCATATATGAAAACGAATAAATAAAGATTGGTATTAAATATTTCTAAATACTTCATTTGGTTGTTGAGTAGGTAAATAAATGAGATTAATGCTATTAAAATGGTTGTAAAGAGCTGGATGATATTTCCACAAAGTGTAGCTGAAATAATGTGATCCGATTTTTCTTTTATAAACCACTTACGTCCTATAAAATTTCCCAATCTTTTTGGAGTAAGTAAAGCAGTTAGATTCCCAACATAAATAGATTTTAAAATATGTTGAAAATTTAGCTTATCATGAGGAAGTAATATTTTAAGTTTTACAGCTTCCAAAGTCCAATTAGCAAATTGCAGGATAAAAACAATAGTCAAATAAGGAATTAATTCCATGGAAAGACCCTCAATAAAAGAAGATACTATCTCGAGATTATTTTTAATATTAAATATTATAAAAACAATTGCTAAAAGAAAAACTGGTAATGTTAGAAAAAAGGTATTTTTAAAAATAACTTTACATAATTTTAGACTTTTATTTTTGAAAGAATTTGACAAAATCATATTAGGAATTGACCCTGGCACCAACGTACTTGGCTATGGGTTGATTGGAATTACGGGTAAAAAAATTAATTTGATAAGTACTGGTGTTGTAAGAATGTCTAAGTTGGAGAACCATCAGTTGAAGCTAAAAAAAATATTTGAGAGCATCACACATATAATTGAAGAATACTATCCTGACGAGGTTGCAGTAGAAGCTCCTTTTTTTGGGAAAAATGTTCAATCAATGCTTAAATTGGGTAGAGCCCAAGGTGTTGCAATGGCTGCATCTCTAGTAAAAGACTTGCCTATTGAAGAATACTCTCCAAGAAAAATAAAGCAATCTATTACTGGAAATGGTGCTTCAAGTAAGGAACAAGTAGCTGCAATGTTATTAAGCATTTTAAAACTTAATGCGCTCCCCAAAGAATTAGATGCTTCAGATGGGATTGCAGTTGCTGTATGTCACCACTTTCAAAATGGTCAACAAAGTCAAAGTTCATACAGTGGTTGGAAAGATTTTCTAAAAAACAATCCCAAAAGAACTAGTTAGAATCTTTAATTCTTTTAAGAGTTTCAGTAAAATGTTTATTTGAATATTCTGCTCTTTTATTTTCAAAATTCATATCTTGAATTTTATTAATAGGTATTAAATGAATGTGAGCGTGTGGTACTTCTAAGCCAACTACAGAAATTCCGATTCTATTGCAACTAAAAGAATTTTCGAGCATTTTAGCAACTTTTTTTGAAAAAACAAAAAGCTCTTTAAAGACATCTTCTGGTAAATCGTAAATATAATCAACTTGAAGTTTTGGGATTACTAATGTATGTCCATCTTTAACTGGGTTTACGTCTAAGAAAGCAAGAAAATTTTCGTTCTCGAGTACTTTAAACGAATCAATTTTTCCATAAATAATTTTAGTAAAAATAGAATCTTTCATTATCTAGTTATAGATATGATTTCAAACTGCATTACACCAGCTGGTGTTATTATATCAGCTATTTCGCCAACTTCTTTACCTAAAAGACCTTTACCTATGGGAGAATCGACAGAAATCTTACCAGATTTTATATTGGCTTCGTTTTCAGCAACTAATGTATAACTAAGCTCCATCTTGTTTTTAATATTCTTGATTTTAACTGTCGATAAAATAAATACTTTACTGTTGTCAATTTCACTATCATCAATTAATCTAGCATTAGCTAGTTTATTTTTTAGCTTAGAAATTCTTGCCTCTAGCATTCCTTGGGCTTCTTTAGCAGCATCGTACTCAGCATTTTCAGACAAATCACCTTTATCTCTTGCTTCACCAATTTGTTGAGAAATCTTAGGACGTTCTATGGACTCAAGTTGCTTAATCTCACTTTTTAAATTATCTAAACCTTCTGGTGTATAATAGTTAATTTCTGACATAATATCTATTTGAATAAAAAATCCGCCAATAGCGGATTCAATAAATTATATTTTTTACAAATATAAGAAATTAGTCTAAAAACTATCTAAATCTGGAGGTCTTATCACACCAAACCACTTCAACACCTTCTCACACACTCCAGGAACCTTTATATGTATCAAATAAACTCCACTTGATATCGGTATACCTGCATAATTCTTT
>JAQXDK010000053.1 GCA_029251405.1 Flavobacteriales bacterium | reverse complement strand
TCTTCTTCATCGTAACCATATGACAATATTATAGGATCTACTTCCTCGTAAGATTCCACATCTGCTGTCTTATTTAAATACAAAATCAACTCCTTATCCAACTCTTGTATCGACATCTCCGGTGAATCAGGACCATTTAATATCCTAAAGCAATTATCAAACAATGCCTGTGCCTTATCATCTGCTTTTCGAACTTCTTTAACTGAACTAAACGGATCACCATCAAAAGCCCTTCCATAAACAACACCAAAAGTAATATTATTTAATGCACCAGGCTCTAGTATAAAAGGGCCTGCAGACTGAACGAATCTTCTATCTCCAACTACATTAGAAGAAACTCCTGGAGCTGGGAATTGTTCACTCCATTCAAAATTAGTTACTACTCCTGATGTTCCCCAATGTAAGGGATCGCTATCACCTGGAAAGCAGTAATCTGTACTGACATTTGCTAAAGCACCAGTACTAGATATATTACCTGAAGCTCCATAAACAAATCGAGTACCATCTCTCCAAAAACCTCTCATATAATTATAATACTGAACTGCAGTCTGTGGATCACCAAAAGAATTTTGAGGCAATTGGCCGTCATAATAGACAAATCTCTTCATCCCAAACCTCTCATTATCAATTACACCATCTCCATACCCTATTCCCAAACCTTTATATGGAATACCACCTTGAGATAAAGCTAGAGGAATATTAGAAGTTAAAGGATTGTCCAAACCGTCGTTGTCCTGATAAGGACCTTCAAAAAAATCTACTCCTATTGCTGGTGGATTAGCACCAATTGGAGTGGTCCAAGAACCGCATCCGATGGCGTCAACAGCATTACCGTTATAGCAATAACCTAATCCTCTTTGTACATCGCAACCTACATAATCATCAAACGAACAACCAACATCAGAATCTAAATAAACACCAAAATAAGAATTAGTAAGAGTTTGCGTAGATCGATTTATTAATTCATAATTATAAAATGTCATAGAATTTACTTCGTCATTAGTAGCAAATGCAAATGCTTGTGCTCTAATTTCCATTCCTATGGGATCTCCACCTGTTTCTGTATGGATATTACCTTTATCATTGAAAACCCACCACATATTGTAATCTCCATATAACGTAACTCTTCTACTTGTTCTACAATCTATTTGATTAGATAAATCGTACCATGGGTAATCACCATCGTTAACTGGGTCGTACCCAATATTACCACTAGGTCGTTCATAGTAAGGAGCTATGTAAAAATCTTGATTTTTAGATATATCTCCGTGAGTTGCATTACCCCACTCTAGTATTGAAGCTGGTATTTGATAATCTGGGTAGTCAAAGGAAGCGTCACAATCAGGATCGTTAGAACATTCAAACCACGCATTAAACAATTCTACTTCGCTTCTTTGAGTAATAAAAAACTGATCCCATTTATCACAATCCTCTGCATCAATTTCAGCAGGTCCATAATCCAATATACCATTAGAAATATCACCTGTACCTGGGTTCGATGAAAGTGGACCTGCCCAAAAGTCATTTCCAATTCTATAACGCAGGGCTGCTATTTTTAATTGATTATTTACATCCATTCCACCCATCCACAAGGCCCCAATGTAGATTAAAGTATTCCCTGAACCTTTGGGAACCTCGTATGCATTTTTTCCTCTTGACCGGTCTAACCACATAGAACCGCCAGTCTCAATTAAAGCTGAAACATTATTAAATTCTAGAAATTTTCTACCGGTTGATGGAGTACAATTAGCAGCTCTTGATAGTAAATTGGAACTTTGAGGTAAACTAACTTTTGGATCTTGCCAAGAATATATAGGTGTTGATACTAGAACTATAAGTAAAGTAGTTACTAATTTTGAAAAAATTAGAGTAAAATTATTGGTTTTATTCACCAATATTTATTCTAGCACCTACACTATGGATACCTCCAAGTATAGATTGTCTGTAAGCATAATCAATTCCAATGTCTGAACCGCTTTCACCAAAAGGGAATTGAAAAGAAAAACCACCACTTGGACCGGAAAGAGCAGTAGATGTTTCTAAAGAATTAAAAATAGCATCTTCATATACAAAACCTGCTGTTAGTGAGAAAGAAGCTTTTTTAGTAACCATCGTATATTCTACACCTGTTCTAAATTGATCTTTTGAAAATGAATTAGCAGAAAAAGTACCAGCTAAAGTTAGCATGCTACTTTCATTAAAATTAAAATCATAAGAAGCTCCAATATTTAGCTGTGATGGTAATTCAAAACTGCTGACACGCTGTTGCATTCCAATTGAAATACTTGTCGATGGATTTAACATGTCTATAGAAAGACCGTCACCACTAAATGACATCGGAGGGCCTACATTTTTAAGACTGATAGCAAATTTAATGTGCTCCTGATCTCCAGTAACATATCTGATCCCAGCATCAAAACCAATACCTTGAGCTCTTGTATTGGAAATAGATTGTGAAATTACTTTAAGATTAATACCACCACTTATAGAACTTGAAAATTTCTTAGCATATGCAATATTAAAATTCATAGAAGACGGGTTAAAAGTACCTACTCCTCCTTCGGGTAATTCAGTTGTAGTGATTTGTAGGTCACCATAATTCATACCAACGAAAGAAATTCCAAAAACACCAGACTCACCAACTTTTTGTGCTAGGCCTGCAGCATTAAGACCGATACCTGTAATTGAACCAAGCCAATTAGTTCTTGAAAATTGAATTTCAGTTTGTTCAGCATAGGCTAACCCTGCAACGTTTAAAAAAATAGCCTCTAAACCATTAACAGATGAAATACCAGCAGATCCCCAAGAGGAACTTTTTGCCCAAGGGTTGATTAAAAGTTCTGTTGCACCAGCCGAACCAGCTCTATCCTCATTTCCAGCATAGGAAAAGCTGAAAGTAAGCATTATAGCACAACAAAATGTAATCTTTTTATATAACATAATCTTTTATTAAAATAATTCTTATTAAAATGTATCTAAATCTGGAGGTCTTATCACACCAAACCACTTCAACACCTTCTCACACACTCCAGGAACCTTTATATGTATCAAATAAACTCCACTTGATATCGGTATACCTGCATAATTCTTT
>JAQXDK010000052.1 GCA_029251405.1 Flavobacteriales bacterium | reverse complement strand
TCTTCTTCATCGTAACCATATGACAATATTATAGGATCTACTTCCTCGTAAGATTCCACATCTGCTGTCTTATTTAAATACAAAATCAACTCCTTATCCAACTCTTGTATCGACATCTCTGGTGAATCAGGACCATTTAATATCCTAAAGCAATTATCAAACAATGCCTGTGCCTTATCATCTGCTTTTCGAACTAATTCAACCGACTGAAAAGGATCTGGTGACTGGGCTCTAGCATAAACAACCCCTGTAGTTATATTATTCAATGCGCCTGGTTCTAAAACAAAAGGGCCTGCAGCTTGTACAAATCTTCTATCTCCCTGAGGATTTGGAGTACTTCCTAAACCTGTAGGATACTGCTCTGACCAATAATCAAAAGGTACAGAAGATCCACCACCAGCAGAAACAGTTCCCCAATTTAAAGGATCGCTATCACCTGGAAAACAATAATTAGTTACGATAGAAGTAGCGTTAGCATCAGAAGCATTACCAGTTCCACCATAAACAAATGGAGTGTTGTCTCTCCAAAAACCTAGCATATAATTGTAAAAGTCTACACCAGTCTGCGGATCACCATATATAGTAGAATTTAAGGTTCTATCAAAGTAAACAAATCTCTTCATCCCAAACCTCTCATTATCAATTACACCATCTCCATATCCAATTCCCAAACCTTTATATGGGATACCATCTAGATTTTTTGCAGATGATACGTCAGAGGTTAAAGGGTTGTCTAAACCGTCATTATCTTGGTAAGGACCTTCGAAAAAATCTACTCCTATTGCTGGTGGGTAACCTTGAATAGCGTATTGACAACCGTCGTCGTTAGCATCAGCATTATACTGATAACTCAAACCTCTTTGTACATCACAACCTACATAATCATCTTCTGAACAACCAATATCTGAATCGACCCAAACAGCAAAATAAGTATTATTCAAAGTATAATAACTTCTGTTAATCAACTCATAATTATAAAATGTCATGGAATTTACTTCGTCATTAGTAGCAAATGCAAATGCTTGTGCTTTTATTTCCATTCCTATGGGATCTCCACTTGTTTCAGTGTGGATATTACCTTTATCATTGAAAACCCACCACATATTGTAATCTCCATATAACGTAACTCTTCTACTTGTTCTACAATCTATTTGATTAGACAAATCGTACCAAGGATAATCTCCGTCTCCAGGATTGTATATTCCATCGTTATTTCTATCATAAAATGGAGCAAGATTAAAATCGTAGGATTGAGTATAATCTAGATCAATATTAAAATTCCCTGGCCATTGCAATATGCTTGACGGAATCTGATAATCTGGGTACTCAGAACCTACATCACAATCAGGATCGTTGCTGCACTCGTACCACGCATTGAATAGCTCAACATTTTGTCTCTCAGTAATATAAAAATTATCGTATTCCATACAAACTTCCGGAGAAATATCTGCAAAACCCCAATCAAGAGTACCTTGACTAACATCAAAAGAACCACCACCATCAACAGACAACGGACCTGCCCAAAAGTCATTTCCACTTCTAAAAGTTAAAGCAGCTATTCTAAGTTGATTATTAGGATCTGTACCACCCATCCATAAAGCTCCAGCATAAATTACTGTTTCGCCTGAACCCTTAGGAACCTCGTAAGCAGCATCGTTTCTAGATCGATCTTGCCACATAGAACCACCGGTCTCAATAAGAGACGACACGTTATTAAACTCTAAAAACTTCTTACCAGTTGCAGGTGTACAATTAGCAGCCCTTAGAGTAATTGAATTATTTTTAACTGATTTGTTTCCAGAATTTGTCGGATCATTCCATGCCAATATAGAATTCGAACTTAAAAAGTTAACAACAAATAATAATACTAAATATTTTCTCATATCCTTTTAATAAATTTTTTAAAAATCTAGTTTTACTCCCAATCTAATTTGCCTTGGTATCCCGTAATTGTAAGGGTCATTAGCCTTCATGGCATAATACTGACGAAAAGATTCCTCATTGTTTTGAGTACTGATAGAAGTTTGGAATCTTGCTGCATTTAAGTAACCATCATCACCAGCATTACCAGTAGCACGATAAACATCTGTAATATTTAAAGTATTGAAAACATTGGTAGCTAATATGTAAATATTAAGGTTGGCTGTTTTCTTTTTAGTATCTCCTTTTCCAAACTCAAGTGTGATATTTTTATCTACCTGCAAATCTGCTCTAAAATTCCATGGTTTTCTAGAACCTAAAGGCTCACCATCTAAAATTGGTGTTGGAACAGTAATTAGTGAGGCACCTGTAATTCTTTGTTGTCTTGAATAAGGCATACCAGAAGCAAAATTGGCTACTAAATTTGCACCAGTATTCTTGAACAATTCTTTTCCACCAATTCTAGGCCCATCATAACTAGCACCAGAACCGTATCTGTAATCTAAAGCTGTAATAATTTGGTGCCTTTGATCGTAGGTATATGGGTATATCGTTCTTAAATTAGGCTGATCTGAAGCTATCAAATTAGCTGCTGCAGTTGGGTTAGAACCCGTACCATCGGCAAATTGTAGCGTGTAAGAGGCTCTCATAGACATATTTCCAGTCCTTCTTAAATCGTAACCTATTGTTAACCCTTTGATAGTTCCAAAGTCAATATTCCCCCAAGTTGAATATGTTTGTGGAAATGCACCAATTTTATTTACTAGTGCCACTTGATTTCTTTGTTCTCTGTAAAAACCTGATATTTTCAAAGAAGACCTTGTGTTTAATACTTGTTGGAACCCTATTTCATAATCAATAGTTTTTTCAGGTAACAAACTAGGATTATTAACTCGATCAATATTTCCAGTTTGTAAATAAAAATAATGAATTGGATTTAATCTATTTCCAGTAGTTGGTCTTTTTGTAAGAACATCATAATGAGCAAAGAATAAAGCCTCGTCTGAAATTGGAAATGAAAAGGCAACTCTTGGCATGATGTTAATTTGTGGTTTGTAATCTTCAAAAGCATTAGAACTTACATCGTCATTTGTTGAAACTCCTTGAACTAAATAGGGTTGAGGAACTACATATCCACTAGGGGTGATACTTTCTAAATCATTCACTGCGACACCATCAGAAGAAAACCATTGGTTACCATCTCTGTATCCCATGACTGTTGTTGGATCTTCTATGTCGTTAATATAAACAGTAGCAGACGAAGGTATATTAGTAGGATGACTAACAGCTTGACCGTTTACATCATTAACCTCTCCGACTGTTCTTGTTGGATATAAAGAAAAGTCGTCTTTAAGAACTTGCTGGTTTGCATCGTATCTGTCGATTCTAACACCGACATTGAATATTAAATCATCAAAAGCAAACTTATCCATGATGTATCCAGCGATATATATAGGTTCAAAAGCACCTATTGGTCTTGTGTAATTCCCATATTGATCTTTTTTTGTGAAAAAATCATCAAAACTTGGACGACCACTAATTTTTTCTCCTGTATGATCGTACCCATAATATGTGACATAATTATCTCCTGAATTCAGTAACTCATCCGCACTAAACATACTTAATGAAAATTCCGAAGGATCCATTGCATCAACATTGATGAATTCTGTTCCGTCAGGATCCAAACCTAAACTATTTCTTAAATTATAATCAAAAAAGGATTGTGGATCTGAACCAGAAAATTCACCAGGGGCTGTGTTTAATGTTTCAAAACCTATTTGTGTAAAAGAACCAAAATTATTGTAAATAGGTTGGCTTTCGTCAATTCCTCGACCGTAATCTGTATGAGAATTAGCTAATTGTCTCATTATAGTCCATAAACCAATTGGGGCTACACCAAAATACCTATCCGTTCTTTGTTCGTATTCAAAACCTAAAGAAATAGCATGATCTCCAATATCTGCAGAACCTACTGCCGTGATTCTAAACTGAGTATTATCAGTTCTGTTAGATCCATTATAACCATATCCAATATTTCTCCAAAGCCCATAAACGTTAGTAGGCCTTCTTCCGTTCAAAAGAGCTCCACCATCTAATAGTTGAGTAGTATTTTCATAATTACCAGCAACTTCATCATATAGAGTGAAATATTGATTTGTGATTGCCGCCATATCAGCATTTGAAGTAGACGGGGTAAACTGAATAGAGTCATCATTCACACCTGTTTGGACAAAGTCTAAAACCCCATTACCATCAAAATCTGAAAATTCGAATGATGGAGTTTTATAAATATCAAATTTCCCTATGTGACCGTAATTAAAATAATTGTCTTTATGCTCATTGTCTTGAACCCATCCATAATTTTTGGAGTAATCCACCATTATAGTGTAATAAGCATTTTTAACTCCACCCTGAGAACTCTCATCCTCAGCAACGTTTTGAAAACGCTGGGTGAATTTTCCATATGCTCTCCAGTCAATATCTCGATAATTAGCTAAATTATCATAATTCATAAGTGAACTTTCCCAAGACGCTCCATTTCTATCTGAATATGCTCCAGATGCTCCAAATGAAATATTCATATTAGGGCCAGCGTTAACATCAATTTTCCCTGCTAACGAAGCTCTAGTTCTAGCAACATTTTGTCTGTAATTAACCTTTTCAAACGCATCAGAATTAAGGAAATCAGTATTATAGTATGCTCCAAATCCTAATCCAGTTGGTCTTAGAGGGCCTAATTTATCAGGATCTATTAATGAATCTCTTAAACTAGGTCTTAATCTATACTGGTCAGTGGCAAGAGGTCTTGGATCTAAAACATGATTAAAGTTTCCAGAAACAAAAAATCCTAAAATGGGATCTGTCTTTTTACCAGTACTGTCTTTTTTCATGAGTAAAGGTCCTGAAAAAGTGGCTTCTAATAAGTTAAATCCGTTATTATCTAAGCCATAAACGTCTTCACCAAAAGCTAAACCAGAACTTACTGCTTCTACACCACCAAAATAAACTCTAGAAGCTCCTCTTGTCGTAATAGAAATAATACCCCCAGTAGCGTCACCAAAATTAGCAGGAACACCACCAGTCATGACACTAACTTCTTCTATAGCAGATTTAGGAAGATTTGTAGAACCTCTTACTTTAATTCCATCAATGTAATAAAAGGTTGCATCATCTCTAGAACCCCTTACAGAGGTTATTTCTCCATTAGCATCTGACTGAACCCCACCAACAGTACTAGCAATGGAAGCAGCAGACCTACCAGGCATTCTAGCCAAATCTTCTCGAGTTACTGTACCACCGGAAGCACCCCCATCTTTATCAATTAAAGGAACTTTATAGCTAACTATTTCAACTTCTTTTAATAATTCAGTTGCTTCCTTTAGATAAATAGGAGATAATGGTAAAAGTTTACCACCTTTAACAATAAGACCTTCTAAACGGTATGTTTGATACCCTACGAATTTAATTTCTAGAGTGTAGCTACCTGCAGAAATGTTGCTAATTTTAAATACACCATTGAAATCTGTTGTTGCTCCACCTCTAATATTTCCATTTTGAAATAAAGCTACGTTTACAAACGGAAATCCATCCTTGACTTCATCAAAAACCTTTCCTTTAATACTTCCACCCTGCGGTTGAGCATAACTGACAATGGTTAATACAAAAAATGAAATGGATAATAAAAATATTTTTCTAAGCATAATTAACAATCTTTATCTAAAATCTAAATGTAGCGTTACAAATTAAACAATAATTAACGAATTTTTAACAAATACCTTATTAAAATTCAAAATGTTTATTCCTCAACTTTATTAATTTTTCTTTGACTCAGTACAATTTTCCTTTGTTTCAATACTTTTTTATGACTTAACATTGGTTTTTTCGCTAAAAATCTTTGTGATTTTTTTAATGTTTTTTTCATTCTTTTTCGAGTAGGCTTATCTTGTTTCAGTAAATGGCTTTTAAGAAGTTCTTTTTTAGCCTCTTCTTGATTATTTTTATTTGCTAGTTCTTGACTTTTTATTTGTTTAGAAGATAATCCTTCAAATTTTTGGGTATTAAATGATGGTAGTTTGTAATTCTGGGAAATTGAATGTTTATTATAACCCATCAACTCTCCATTATTTTGAGAATAATACTTACAAAAAAATAAAAAGAAGAAAACAAAGAGTATATTTCGGAAGATAAAATTCATGAAGAGTAGCCTAATTCATACATTACGATTTTTAACAACCATTGGTTTCACTATTATTTTTTTTAATAGTTGCAATAAAAATCAAAACATTGTTCCCTATGTATATGTCGATCAATATATAAATATTTCTTTACCCAGTTATTCATCTTTGAATAATATTGGAGGCTGGGTATATATTACAGGAGGTAGTAAAGGAATTATTATTTATAGACAATCTTACGACCAATTCAGTGCCTATGATAGGCATTGCACCTATAATGCTGAAAATCCATGTGGAAAAGCAACCGTAGATTCTACCAATTCATTTGTAGAGTGTTCGTGCGACAATAGCCAATATCAATTATTTGACGGTTTAGTGATTCAAGGGCCTGCCAATTATTCACTAAAAAATTACCAAACTAGTTTTGATGTAATAACTAATCAATTACATATTTATAATTAATGAATAAATTATTTTTTTTATTCATCTTTTTACTATTTTCAACTCTAGAACACTACTGTCTAGAACAAAAATTTAAACCAAAAATTGACTCTAATAGCTTTCATTCAGTCTCTTTGGGCTGGAGTAATCCGATAAGTCGTATTTCATCGTTATTTAGCTCCTCTAAGTCTGATTCAATATTTGGTGTTCTTTTGGATTATCAGTTGAACTTAGACATTAGGAACTTTTACAGGGTGCACAGTAAATTTTCTCCATCTTTTTCCAACAATAAATTTAAAATGGAAAATCTTTTAATCAGCTTAACTAAAGGAAAGGTTTTAATACTCAAAAAAAAGCTGGTAATAAGTAATGGAATAGGCTCTTATTATAAGTGTAATTTTTATCGAGCAAAACAAGGACAAGGAATTCCCGCAGTATGGTCTTCCGATTATTATGGTTTTGGAATGGAATATTTTATGATGATGGATTATTTACTTTCTAAGAATTTTTATTTGAATATCTTGATTAATCTTAACCTAGGATTTCATCAAGACTACGACACTTCAATTTCTAACAATAATACAAGTCAAGAAGTTTGGTCTTTACAAACTGAAAACCGACAACTTATATCTCTTAGTTTAAAAAAACTACTATAACTTACTTCTGTAAATAATCTCAGGTGTTTTCTTTACTAAAGAGTCTTTCATCCATATATTGTTTTCTCTAAAAACATCTGCTAGTCTAGTAGACGCATCTATCTCGATTTTTAATATCTCTTCTTTCGGAACATCAACTTCAAATTCATAGAAATTATAAACCCAGGGCCAGTCGGACTTTATTGTAACGTTATCTCCAATCATATCAACTCCTTTAGCACCCCTCATAATTCTTAATGGAATATTAAACCACGAAACTGTTGAATCAATATTAGTTATACTAATGTCAAGTGGCATGGGGATTCTTCCGATTTTTTCAATAATAATTTTTGTTTTACCCTCATTAGACTCTACTGAATAAATTGAGTAATCAATTTTATTAATGGTTGTAATAAATTGCTCAAAATACCAGTCTAATTCTAAGCTACTTTCTTGCTCCATAATTTTTTTGAAATCGACTGGTTTCGGATGTTTAAATTTCCATTGATCGAAATACTTTTTCATTCCAGATTTTAAGTTTTGAGTACCAATTACATAACCTAACTGATTTAAAAAAATTGAACCTTTATTATAAGCATTTACTCCATAAACATAATTTAAATTATAAAAATCAGCATGAGTTGTTAAGGGTTCTTGGAAATTAGAATTTGCCAACCTGTTGTAGCTTTTGTATTGTCTTGCAAGTGGATTCAATTGTTTTTTACCATACAGATAATTAAGAACTTCGTACTGAGCGTAAGTACAAAAACCTTCGTCCATCCATTCGTATTTGGACTCATTTGTTCCTAACAATCCTTGAAACCAACTATGAATAGATTCATGAACAGTTACACTAACTAACCCTCTAAAAGAACCTTCTGCAGTAATTAAAGTACACATTGGATATTCCATGCCTCCATCTCCACCTTGAATAATTGAATATTGTTTATATGGATAAACGCCATAATTTTTATTCATAAACTCGAAACATTTAACAGCATAGGGTTGTAAAAGCTTCCAATTTTCATTTAGGGAGTCGTCTTTATGTAAAAAGTGAAGTACAGTTCCATTACTTAACTTAGATTTTTCATGAATAAAAAACGGATCAGCAGCCCAGGCAAAATCATGAACATTTTTTGCATTAAACTTCCATTTTAATTTGTTATTAAAATATTTTTTCGTTCTAAACTTTTCGTTTTCATATCCAAAACCTACCTCATTAGGGTTTTGAATAATACCCGTTCCACCCAGATTAAAAGAACTGTCAATATTTATAGTTACATTAAATTCTCCCCAAACACCGTAAAATTCTCTACCAATGTAAGGATTAGAGTGCCATCCTTCAAGGTCATATTCGCACATTTTAGGATACCACTGGGTCATAGAATAGGCAACATTTTCCTTATTATACCTACCTGTTCTTCTAATTTGAACCGGAACTTGACTATGACAAAGCATAGATAATTTTATTTTTTTTCCAGGCCTTAAAGGTTTTTCTAAGAAAACTTCTAGAATAGTACCTTGTTCATTAAACTTTAAATCATGTTCCTTCTCATTTTTGAGACTAATTATTTTCTGAAAACCAATTTCAGATGGCTTTAAGCGATAAATCCTTTCTCCAACTCTTGAGTCTGGGTCTTTAATAGTTCTTGATCTAACATCCATCATTGAACCTGGTTGAAAAGCATTGTAATAAAGATGAAAAAAAACTTTTTCAAGATCGTCCGGCGAATTGTTAGAGTAAGTAATCTCTTGAGACAGATTAAATTGATGCATTTTGTGATCAAAATCAACCTCTATGTCATATTTTATTTCTTGTTGCCAATATGAATTTTGAGCTAAAAAATGAAAATTAATAAATAAATAAATTGTTATTAAAAATATTTTTTTCATAGGTAATCCTCTTTACTGATATTTAGCCACTCCAATGTGCTATTACAAAATATGTCTTCAACTTCACTTTGTGGTAAACCCATATTATTAATAAATTCACCTATTTCTAAATCTCCTAAGGGAAATGGGTAATCGCTTCCTAAAGTAACCCTTTTGGACCCCTGCATTTTCAAGACGTACTCTAGCATCACCTCATCATGAGTAATACAGTCTACCCAAAAATGTCCACAATATTTTCTTGGATTAAAATTATTATCTACCGCAACTAGGTCTGGACGACAATTAAACCCGTGTTCTATCCTTCCCAGAGTTGATAAAAATGAACCGCTTGCATGACAAAAATTTACTCTTAAATTTGGGAATTTCTCAAAAACACCTCCAAATATCATTGAACACATTGCTCTTGAAGTCTCAGCAGGCATTCCCACTAACCATGGCAACCAATAACTTTCCATATCTTCTTTACCCATCATATTCCAAGGATGTACTAAAACTGAAAGATCTAGTTTTTCACATGCCTCCCAGATAGGGAAAAATTCTGATTCACTTAAATTTTTGTTATTAATATTTGAACCAATTTGTATCCCCTTCAATCCCATTTTTTTTATTCTATGTAATTCTTTTACAGCTAATTCTGGAGATTGCATTGGAAGTGTTCCTAAACCAATATATTTTTTTGGATATTTATTTACTAGGGCAACCAAGTCATCGTTAAGAAACTCTGCTACTTCGAGTCCGTCTTTTGCTTTTGCGAAATAAGCGAATAAAACAGGAATTGTACAAACGACTTGAACCTGAGTATTAAATTTATTGTACTCATTAATTCTTACTTCTGGATCCCAACAGTTGTGATTAATTTCTCTAAAAAACTTATCCCCCTGGATCATTCTCGCCCAACCAGACTTATGGTGGTCTAATTTTATAAACCCTTCATAACCAAATTTTTTTTCCCAGTCAGGAAGGTACTTTGGCATAATATGGGTGTGCATGTCAATCTTAAGCATATTTTAAATTTATGGTACTGGGTCGTATCCTGTTCCTCCCCAAGGATGGCATTTTGAAATTCTCTTTAAAGCTAACCAAAATCCTTTAAATGGACCTTTCGTTTTTAAAGCTTGTACTGCATAATTAGAACATGTTGGATTGAATCTACATGTTGGTGGAAAGAAAGGAGAAATTAATTTTTGATACAACCAAATTGGAAAAATTAAAACATAAGAAAGAAATTTTGACATTAATTAATTCCTAATTTCTTTTTCAAATCTTTATCTAACGCATCCTTATGAACTAAAATATTTAACGTCTTATATTTAACATAAGGAAATGAGGCAAAGAAATATCCATCCAATTCATTACTTTCTCCCCAAGAATTTTTAACTATAAAATATTTTGTGCCCTTTTGGTCTTCAACTAATCCCGTAACGTGCATTCCATGATCATCCATTGTTTCTTGATTATCAAACGCAATTTGTCTTTCATTTTGTGAAACATTACGTTCTTTTACAGGATTTAAAAACGCATTACTTTCTCTCTCTGCACCAGCATCATTAAACCTTTTACTATCTCTACCTTTTTTTCTTATTGTAGACTCATCTTCAGGTAAAATTGCCAAAGCATCTCTATATCCAAAACCCTTTTCTGAAACATCTGCTCCCCAGGCAAAAGTGAAGCCATTTAAAACTATTTTTTCTAATGCATCCATAAATTCATCAATAGGCAAATTATAACTAGATTGTAATGCCCAATTATCCTGCACTTCTAAAACAAATTTTGAATAGAAAGGATGGTGATTAAATGAAGTTAAGGAAACGTAATCCTCCATATTTAATCCTAACGATTTAGCATAAGTTTTTGGAGTATAATCCTTTCCATTGTATTTAAAAGTAAGATCTTCCATGTCGTTTGGTAACTCACCTAAATAAGCATCTAAAACTCCTTCAATAGCATTTTTCCAATACGGAGTTAATTTTCCATTTTGTGGCTTTTTTGCTAATGTTTTCATTGAAGACTCTAATAGGGCTTCCATTTCCGAATGTTGATGTTTGGTATTTTTATCTTTTAAACCTGTGTAAACTTCCTCAGGTACAATTCCATACCTTTTTATCACCCATGGGATGTCGTGGAATGCTCCTCCAGGACCAAATGTGAAGGTTCCATACATTCTTAAAAAGTTCTCTGCTTTGCCTATGTAAGCATTTCTTGCAATAAACATTTCAGAAAGGTTGTGCTTTTCATTTTTTAATCGTAAAATTTCCGATTCGAAAAAGGATAAAGAGGAAAAACTCCAGCAAGTACTTGTTCTTCCTTGATCTTGGACATCCGTAGATTCAAGATCTTTTAAAACCTTAAATTTATAATTACTCCCTTCTCTATTAGTCTCGTAATTTTGTTGCGAATAAGCGGTGGTTAAAAATAGAAAGGAAATTGAAAGAATTAATAAGTTTTTCATAATTTAATTGTGTTTTAAATTTATTATTTTTTTTGAAGATCCGTCATTAAAAATTTTGATCTTTATATTGTTATCACCACCTTCTCTACCCAAAACGTCAACTTCGTTAATGAGTTTTTTATGTTGTTTCAAGGTTTCTATTCCAACAAAACTATTAGGGACTAACTGTACATTTAAAACTGTACTGTTAGCGCTATATACATCTACATTAATAGATTTAGTCTGGTAGCCGGTACAAGAAAAGTCTATTAAATAATTACCCTCGTTAATGGGACGGTGATAATTACCAATTGGAAGATGAGAGTAAACGTGAGAACTATCGTAATCATGACCGAATATTTCTACTCTTGATCGCAATGGAAGACCTGTAATACTATCTGTCACAATTCCTCTTACCCCATATAAAGATTGTTTAATATAATTAATAAGAGAAGCCTTGTTAATATTCCAAAAATTTGGAAGTTGGGTTGGATTAGGAGTTTTAACATTTGAAAGTTCAATTGTTGCTTCTCTGCACAACTTAAAATAGTTCATGAAATCTTGTCTCCCTCCATCTACTTCGTACCAATCCCATCCATTTGTAGTTCCATTATTTAAATCGTTAAAATATCCAGGGGTTCCATATTGATGAACTGTGTCAGCATACATAGATCCTAAATCTTGCCACCAGTTATTATCTGCTGTAAGATTACTCCATGTATCCCAAGGATAGTTAAATACCTCAGCACCAGTATGAAAGTTACATGACATAGAAAAGTGAATAGAGTCTGCTAAATTCATAAATATAATAGTCTCTTCTTGCCAAACATTACCATCCGGATGTTGGCCATCTTGCGGATCTGGATAATTTCTGTTTAAATCTACCCAATTGGCATTATTTCTAGTTGCACCATTCACAGATTGGTCTCCTGCTGCATAAGCCCCATCTGGATTTGCTAATGGATTTATCCACAAGTCAATCTCATTGACTATCCCTAAATAGTTACCACTTGAATAGCCATTCAAAATATCATCTATAAGCCTTAACATTAACACATATCCAGTTAATTCATTTCCATGCATTGAAGAAGTGTACAAAAATGAAGGTTCATCCTCGGGAATACCTACATTATCTGAAATTTGAACTGCAAGTATTTTGTGACCAGAAGTTAAGGTCCCTAAATTATGAAGCTTACATATGCTTGGGAAAGAATCTGCAAATGCTTGCATCATATTCTCATATTCTTGATAAGTGGGATAATAATTCCAAGTCGATCTGGAGTTATTTTGAATTGGAATGTCTACTTTATCCAATAATAACTCATACTCAATTTCTAATGATGTGAAACTTATGAATTGTTTTTTGTTCGCATACGCAAAAATAGTGTGAGCGTTTGATTGGTGATCTATTGATACCAATTTGCTAATTTTAGATAAATTAATTTCTGGACTGTTTTTAAAGGAAAAATATTGCTCCCCTTTGTTATCAAAAAGAGAATCTATGAAATTTGTGGAATTCTGAGAAAATGAATTCAAAGTTATAAGACAAATTACAGATATTAAAGTATATTTAAAATGACTCATTACTAATTTTCTATTGTAAAAATTGTTCCGTCTTTTCCGTCTTTTAGTTGAATCCCTATTTCTTTTAAACTGTCTCTAATTTTATCTGACATCTCAAAATCTTTATTCGCTCTTGCTTCCTTTCTCATCGATATCAATAAATCTACCGTTTCTTTTAGCTTTCCTTCAAATCTAGTTACAGAACTGATTTCAGTTTTTAAACCTAGAATATCGAAAACAAATTCTTTAATATGTTTGGAAATTAAGGCTAAATCTTGCGGGCTTATCGTAGCTTGTTGGTCATTAATTTGATTGATAAACTTAACTATTCTAAATAATTCAGCAATAAGAATTGGAGAATTAAAATCATCATTCATTGCTTTATAACAGTCCTCTATCCATACCATTATATCAAAATCAGATGTTTTATTTGATGCTTTTATCGCAGACAATGTATTTACAGCATCCATTAATTTATTGTATCCCTTTTCAGAAGCCAACAATGCTTTATCAGAAAAATCTAAAACACTTCTGTAATGGGCTTGCAGTATGAAAAAACGGACAACACTTGCAGAGTATTTTTTTGATAAATGTTTACTTTTTCCAGTGAAAAATTCATATGGAAGAATATTGTTCCCAGTCGATTTTGCCATTTTTTGGCCATTTAAAGTAAGCATATTAGCATGCATCCATACATTAACTGGATCGTTGCCGTGTGATGCCTCAGATTGAGCAATTTCACACTCGTGATGAGGGAATTTTAAATCCATTCCTCCACCATGAATATCAAACTTTTTTCCTAAATATTTTGTGCTCATAGCAGTACATTCTAAATGCCATCCAGGAAATCCATCACTCCAAGGAGATGGCCATCTCATAATATGATACTTTTCGGCTTTTTTCCATAACGCAAAATCCTGAGGATTTTTTTTGTCTGATTGACCATCTAAAGTTCGAGTATTATGTATTAAGTCTTCAATATTTCTTTTGCTTAATTTCCCATAATCTTTGGTTTCATTAAATTTTAAAACATCAAAATAAACTGATCCGTTGACTTCATAGGCAAAACCATTTTTAATAATTTCCTTAATAGTTTCTATTTGCTCGATAATATGACCTGTTGCAGTGGGTTCAATACTGGGTGGAAGGAAGTTAAAATCATTTAAAGTTTGATGGAAGTCTACTGTGTATCTTTGGACAACTTCCATAGGTTCAATTTTTTCTAAATTTGCTTTCTTAGAAATACGATCTTCTCCAGAATCGGCATCGTTTTCCAGGTGGCCAGCATCTGTAATATTTCTTACATATCTAACTGTATATCCAAGGTGCTTTAGATATCTAAAAACCATGTCAAAAGACATAAAAGTTCGTACGTTACCTAAATGAACATTGCTGTAAACAGTAGGTCCACACACATACATTCCAACAAAACCTTCTTCAAGCGGAATAAACTTTTCTTTCTCTCCAGAAAGTGAGTTATATATATGTAAGTCTTTCACGATGTTTCTGATATAATTAATTTAAGAAACTCATTTTTAAAATTATCTTCTAGGAATTTTCCAGAATATTCTGCAGTGGTTGTCCAGCTATTTACATCTTTTATACCCCGCATACTTACGCAAAGATGTTGAGCATCTACAACACATGCAACATCATTAGTCTCTAATTCTTTTTTCAAAAAATCAACTATTTGAACAGTAAGTTTTTCTTGTACCTGGGGTCTTTTAGAAAAATAATTTACGATTCTATTCAGTTTAGATAGACCTACAATTTTAGAATCTGCAAAATAAGCAATATGAGCTTTACCAACTATTGGCACAAAATGATGCTCACAAATAGAATATAGACTGATGTTTTTTTCTAAAATCATGCCTTTATATTCAAAAGAATTTTCAAACTTTTTGATGTTTGGAATTTTAGAACTATCCAATCCTTCAAACAGTTCATCTACATACATTTTTGCAACTCTTTTGGGGGTGTCTTTTAAACTGTCGTCCGTTAAATCAAGTTCTAAAATCTCCATTATGGAACTGAAGTGGTCTGCGATTGCTTCTTTTTTTTCTTTTTTAGTCAACTTATTTTAACTTTTATAATTTGATATATTCTAAATTTATTGAATTAAACTTCAAAAAATTCTAACAAATATATATACATATACAATCGAAATTAAAAAAGACATTTTTTTTAAACATAATTTTTAATTTCTTGAGTATTTTTGCATCATATTCTATAATGTGCCCCTACTTAAAAAAATAAATACAAAAAATTATACAATTGGTATTTGGAAGGTGAAAAAATCTGAGTGTGAACAATTTATTGACAACCATTTATATCCAAATTACCATCCTGAATTTATAAAATTTAAAAATTTAAAGAGAAAGTGGCAAGTATTAGCTGTTAAACTACTATTTAAAGAGCTCTGTAACAAAAATGAGTTGATTTCTAAAAATGGAATACCTTATACAAAAGAAGGAAATAAACATGTGTCAATATCTCATACGAAAGATATTGTAGTTCTAATTATTGCCAATTTCCCTTGTGGTATTGACATAGAGGGTATGAACAGGGATGCGACTAAAGTTAAAGATAAATTCATCAATAAAAAAGATACTTACTGTAATGGTTCTAAAATGGAGATTTTAAAAATTTGGTGCATGAAAGAAGTTCTTTATAAAATCAAAAAAGATCCTACTTTATTGTTTAAAGAGCATCTCCACATCGAAGAAAAAAATATTCAATATCTTGGGAATTGTAATCATCCTGATAGGAACTTTAAATGTAACTTAGAGGTTTTAAATTTCAAAAATTATTTTTTAGCTTTCAATATTGATTATTCAATGGTACATCTATGATTAAAGAAAACATTTTGAGTAAAATAGAATCTGGTAAAAAGCTCTGGTGTATTTTACTAGATCCTGATAAAACAGAACTAAATAAAATTGACTCCTTATTTGCTCTAATCAATAAATCTACTTGTGATTATCTTTTAGTTGGGGGAAGTTTAATCAATGATCAAAAGTTTCACGAATTTTTAAAAAAAATTAAATCTATTTCTGAAAAACCAATAATTATATTTCCTGGAAATAATCAACAAATTTCACAAAACGCTGACGGTATATTTTTACTTTCTCTAATAAGTGGAAGAAATCCCGATCTGCTGATTGGTCAACATGTTAAATCTTCTTTTAAAGTTAGAGATTCTGGACTTGAAATATTACCATGCGGTTATTTACTAATTGAGGGAAGTTCGTTAACATCTGCAGTATATATTAGTGAATCACTACCAATACCAAGTAATAAAAGTGATATTGCCGCAGCAACAGCTCTAGCTGGTGAGCAACTTGGATTACAATTCATTTATTTAGATAAAGGTTCTGGAGCAGAATCTACAGTTGAAAATAAAATGATAAAAGCAGTTCAAGAAACCATAAATATTCCATTAATTGTGGGGGGAGGAATAAATAATCAAGAAGATTTAGTTAATGTTTGGAATGCTGGAGCAGATATTGCAGTTATTGGAACAGCAATAGAAAAAGATTTTAATAATATTTTATTATTTAATCCGATAAATGATTGACAAATCCAAAACTAAATTTTTAGTTTTCCTTTTTTTCGCTCTAATTGCGTTCAGCTCTAAAGGTCAAGAATTGACTAGAAAAGAATATATAAAAAAATATGCTCCTCTTGCAGTAAAACAAATGCAATTACATCAAATACCAGCGAGTATTACAATAGCACAAGGAATTTTAGAAAGTGGCGATGGTAACTCTAGACTTGCCGTGAAAGCGAATAATCACTTCGGGATAAAATGTCACGGGTGGGAAGGAAAAAAAATATATGCCGATGATGATAAAAAAAATGAATGCTTTAGAAACTACAATAATGCATTGGCATCATTTAGAGACCACTCTCTATTTTTAAAAAAATATGACAGATACAGTTTTTTATTTGATTTCAAAATAAATGACTATAAGTCTTGGGCTAAAGGACTTAAAAAAGCTGGCTATGCAACCAATGAAAAATATCCTGAAAAACTTATCAAAATTATCGAAGAAAATTTTCTTTACAAATACGATAGTCAATACGATAAAGATCATTTTATTGCTCAGAAAAGATCAACTTACATGCATTTTAATAATATAAAATATGTTTTAGCAGAAAAGAGAGAAACCTATGGACAAATTGCCCAAGAACTGAATTTGAAATTAGTACGATTACAGAAATATAACGATAGTGAAAACACTAAATTCTTAGAGGAAGGTAGTATTGTTTTTATTCAGCCTAAGAAAAGCAGGTGCAAAGCCAGATTACATATTTCAAAAAATAATGAAACACTTTATAAAATTTCTCAAAAATATGGAGTAAAGCTTAAAAAACTACTATTGAGAAACCCAAACCTAACTAATGAGAAATTAAAAAAAGGAATCAAAGTAATATTAAGATAAAAAATTCCTTTAACATTGTACTTAATCAATCATTATGATAACATTAGACCAATTAAAAACTATTAAGGATCGTCTGGAAGCGTTAAGGGGGTACCTTTGACATTGAAGAGAAAAGAGAACTGATTAAAGAAGACGAGCTGGTAACCCAAGATCCGGAATTTTGGAACGACCCAAAGAAAGCTGAAATCGTATTAAAATCTATTAAAAATAAAAAATCTTGGGTAAAATCTTTTGACGATTTAAAAACAGATCTAGAAGATACTGATGTACTGTTACAATTTTTTAAAGAGGGTGAGGCAGAAGAAGAAGAATTATTAAGCCAATACAACGTACTTAAAAAAAACTTAGAGGAGTTAGAACTTAAAAACATGCTGTCTTCTGAAGAAGATCATTTGGATGCTATTCTGCAAATCACAGCAGGTGCTGGAGGTACAGAAAGTTGCGACTGGAGTGCCATGTTGATGAGAATGTACTTAATGTGGTGCGAAAAAAATAATTACAAGGTTAAAGAAATTCATTGTCAGAATGGAGATGTAGCAGGAATTAAAACAGTAACTCTAGAAATTTCTGGAGACTTTGCATTTGGATATTTGAAAGGAGAAAATGGAGTACATCGACTCGTAAGAGTTAGTCCCTTCAATGCCCAAGGAAAACGAATGACATCATTTTCATCAGTTTACGTTTATCCTAGTGTAGATGATTCTATTGAAATAAATATCAACCCCTCTGATATAAGTTGGGATACTTTTAGAAGTGGTGGTGCTGGTGGCCAAAATGTTAATAAAGTAGAAACTGGTGTAAGATTAAAACATGCTCCAACGGGAATTGTAATTGAAAATACAGAAACTCGTTCTCAGCTTGGAAACAGAGAAAAAGCAATGCAACTACTTAAATCTCAACTTTATGAAATAGAATTGAGAAATAGAAGAGAAAAACAAGATGAAATAGAAGCTGGAAAAAAGAAGATTGAGTGGGGTTCTCAAATTAGAAGCTATGTTTTAGACGATAAAAGAGTAAAAGATCATAGAACCAATTTTCAAAACAACGATCCTTTTAAAGTCTTAGATGGAGAATTACAACCCTTTTTAAATGCGTATTTAATGAGTTATGGGAAAGCAAAATAAAATGAAATATTATCATAATAACAGATGTCGAAAAAGTAGAGAAGGTTTAGAATTTTTAGCAACAAAAAATTTAAATCCTGCAGTATATGAGTATATGAAAAATCCTCTTACAAAAAAGGAATTATTAAATATACTAGACAAATTAAAACTTAAAGCAGGTGATTTATTAAGAAAAAATGAAACCATCTACAAAGAAAACCTAAAAGGCAAAAATTTAACAGAAAATCAAATTTTGGACTGGATGATAAAAGAACCTAAATTAATTGAAAGGCCAATATTAATTAATGGTGAAAAAGCTGTTATTGGAAGACCTAAAGAAAATTTTTTGAAAATAATTGACTAAACGTCTTTAATTATTCCTCTTTTAGACAGCTGGGCTTTTGTAATTTCTAAAACACCCCAATGTACCCAAAGACCAACAAAACCACTTAAAAAAAGTAAGACCCAAAAAGCCATTCCAAAGAAAAATAGAAAAACTGCTGTACCTAAAACCATAAATTTTAAATTTGAATAATTATTTAGGTAAAATTAATAATAAATATTAAAAATGAGCTTTAGAATTGAAAAAGATACCATTGGAGAAATAAAAGTAGCAGCTGATAAATATTGGGGAGCTCAAACTGAACGATCAAGAAATAATTTTAAGATTGGTCAGCCTGCTTCAATGCCAATAGAAATTATTCATGCATTTGCAGTTTTAAAGAAAGCTGCTGCTATTACAAATAATGAACTAAGCGATTTAAAATCGAATAAAAAAGACTTAATTTCCAAAGTATGTGATGAGATTTTAGATAATCAATTAAACGATCAATTTCCTTTAGTAGTTTGGCAAACCGGCTCTGGTACTCAAAGTAATATGAATATTAACGAAGTTATAGCTAATAGAGCACATGTTTTAAATGGTGGACAACTAGGAGATGGTGGTTCTGCTTTAAAAGCGAATGATGATGTAAATAAATCTCAATCGTCTAATGACACTTTCCCTACTGCAATGCATATTGCTAGCTACAAAATTATAATTGAAAAAACGATACCTGGAGTTGAAGCATTAAAAGACACTCTAGAAAAGAAATCCAGAGACTTTAAAGATGTTGTTAAAATTGGAAGAACTCATTTAATGGACGCTACTCCATTAACTCTAGGTCAATTATTTTCTGGATATGTTTCTCAACTTCACCACGGATTAACTGCTTTAAAAGCAACTTTGAAGCATTTGGGCGAACTTGCTTTAGGTGGGACAGCAGTTGGAACTGGACTCAATACACCTAAGGGATACTCGGAAAAAGTTGCAGAAAATATAGCACTATTAACAAATTTACCATTTGTAAGTGCTAATAATAAATTTGAGGCACTTGCTGCACACGATGCTATTGTGGAAACACATGGAGCTCTAAAACAAATAGCAGTTTCCTTAAATAAAATAGCAAACGACATTAGGCTTTTAGCCTCTGGACCTAGATCTGGAATTGGGGAACTCATAATCCCTGCAAACGAACCCGGGTCATCGATAATGCCAGGAAAAGTAAACCCTACTCAATGTGAAGCTCTAACTATGGTTTGTGCCCAAGTAATGGGAAACGATGTCTCGGTAACAATTGGAGGCACCCAAGGACATTTTGAATTAAATGTATTCAAACCTTTAATGGCCAAAAACTTGATTGAAAGTGCAAATCTTCTTGCGGATGCATGCACATCATTTAACGAGCACTGTGCAAAGGGAATAGAGCCAAACTATGACAATATTAAAAAACTATTAAATAACTCATTAATGTTGGTTACAGCATTAAATACAAAGATTGGTTATTATAAAGCTGCTGAAATTGCCAATACTGCACACAAAAATGGAACCACACTTAAGCAAGAAGCTATTAATCTAGGTTACGTAAAAGAAGAAGATTACGACAATTGGGTGGATCCTAAAAAAATGATATGAAAAATAATAGATATATTTTAAAAATAATTTTAAACGTAACCTTAACATCATTACTTTTTGTATTAACATTGATGTATGCAATCAAAACCAATCCAATTATTAAAATATTGGCATTATTTTTGAACGTATTATCCTTATACAACACATATAAAATAATTAAAAACAAACCAAAAACATGAGCGAAATAGAAATTGAACCAAAAAACATCTTAAAAACTGCATTAGCTGGAGGGCTTGGAGTTATATTGTTATCCTTATTTTTCATGTCTTGGACTGATGTAAATCCTGGAGAAGAAGGTTTTATATACAGACCATATACTGGTGGTATAGAACAAAATGCCGTTTACACTGAAGGAACTGTTTTTATTGCCCCGTGGAATGAGATGATAACTTACAACATTCTACAACAAAGTAGAAATTACAGCTCTAAAGTAATGGAAAAGAACGGTATGGAGATTGGGATAGATGTAACAATAAATTACAATCCAATGCAAAATAACACAGCAAAATTACACTTAAAGCATGGAAAAGCCTTCGAAAGTTCTTTTATCGATGCTAAAGTAAGAGGGGTTATAAAAGATGTAATTGGTAGATATACATATGAAGAAATTTACTCTACTAAAAGAGAGGCACTAGAAACAGAAATGGATACTATTTTCCAATCTGAATTTCCTGCTAACTTTATTTCTTATAATTTTTGTGAAATAGCTGATGTTAATTTGCCTGAAAATGTGAAAGTTGCAATTACAGAAAAAGAAACCCAAAAGCAAAGAAACCAAAAAGCTAAAGAGCTTGAAGAAGAACAACAATATCTAGCAAATGCTGAAATCATGAAAGCTGAAGGAGAAAAGAAAGCAGCAATTTTAAGAGCTCAAGGTAGAGCAGAGGAAATAAGATTGGTACAGCAGCAATTAACTAGATCTCCAAACTATATAGAGCTAGTTAAATGGAAAGGTTATGCAGATGGGAAAGGATCTCCTTACGGACAAGACAATGTTTTTGGAGCTGGGACATCTGTTATTAAAGGGCTTAAATAAGATATTCGGATTAGTTAAAACATGATTTTTTATAATCTGCATATTAATTTTATTTATAGAGAATAATTAAATGCAGAAGGGAATCATTAAAAGAGCCTTAAGTCTCTTTGATTCAGATTTTTAATCCTACTGTTAAATTATTTGTAACGCCTCAAATTTTGAGAACGTTTCAATTATTTAAAAACCTTATCGTATCCTCAACTACTTGGTCATTCCATAGCATTTTATAATGACCTATTTTAGAATACTTTATTAGCTCTGTATTTCCCGGATTCAACTTCTTTATTTCTTCAGAATTTTTAATGGGAATAATTTTATCGTATTCGTCGTGAATTAAAAGCAATTTAGAGAAATCTATTTGCTTTAATTTTTCGTCAACATTAATATTTTTAATCTCTTCATTTGCTAATTCGTTGGCTTTTTGAACAAAAATTTTGAAAGATTGATTTGATAATCCGATGAGCATCTTAAACTCTTTAAATATTTTTAAAATAGAATTCGGAGAAGTTAAAAAAACAAGCTTATCTAATTTATAATTTAAGTTGGATAGGGTGTAAGTACAAACTGCCGAGCCAAAAGAATGAGAAATAACACTAAAAGGTTTATCAGGTTTTATATATTCTAAAAGATTTTTGAAGGCTTCTCTACACTCTACAAGGTTGGTATAATTAGACTTGTATTTTGAATGCCCTGGTAAATCAAAACTAATAACTCTGTAGTTATTTTTACTCAACTCTAAGGCAAATTTAGAAAGACTACCTGAATTTGATTCCCAACCATGTAGTAAAAACACTAACTTCTTATTTTTCGAGCCTATTTCGTAACAAAATAGATCTTCTTTTGACCAAATAACTTTAAACTCATGTGCTTCTTTAAAAAACTTTTCCTCTCTTTTTCTTATGGTTTTAATTCTTACTTTTTGAAATAGTTTAAAGGCTTTTAAGCCAGCGTATCTCGGTAAAAGAAAAGAAAATGACTTGAAGTATAATTTTAGAATATAAATTTGCCAAACCATTATAGAAATTTATATATGAGAAAAATAGAAATTATTAAAGTCCTAAATTTATAGAGAAATAGAAATTAAGTTACTTTTTAGTTACTTCAACAGTTTCTTCTTTTTTAGCAACTGGTTCAGAAATTGCTTCTTTATCTAAAGTAAACTTAATAGCATCAGTTGCAGATTTAGTTCTTAAATAATACATTCCTGTTTTAAGCCCTGCTTTCCAGCCATAAAAATGCATAGAGGTTAGTTTAGCAAAATTGGCATTCTCCATGAAAATATTAAGTGATTGTGATTGATCAATAAATGCTCCCCTATCTGCTGCCATATCCAGTAAAACCTTTTGGGAGATTTCCCAAGCAGTTTTATATAGATTTTTAATATTATCTGGAATTTCATCGATGTTTTGTATGGAGCCATTAGATGCCATTAGTTTATTTTTGAGACGATCGTCCCAAATACCTAATTTTACTAAGTCTCTCAGCAAATGCTTATTAACAATAATGAATTCGCCAGACAAAACTCTTCTAGTATAAATATTTGAAGTGTAGGGTTCAAAACATTCGTTGTTTCCAAGTATCTGAGCAGTTGATGCTGTTGGCATTGGAGCTAAAAGCAGAGAATTTCTCACTCCATTTTTTTGGATCTCTTCGCGCAATAAGTCCCATTCCCATCTGTCAGAAGGTTTCACATTCCACATATCGAATTGTAATATCCCTTCCGAAACAGGTGAACCTTTATAAGATTCATAAGGCCCTTTTTCAATAGCTAAATCTTTAGAAGCTGTTAAAGCAGCATAGTATATTGTTTCAAAAATATCTTTATTTAATTGTCTCGCTTCTTCGGATTCAAAAGCTTGTCTCATTAAAATAAATGCATCGGCTAAACCCTGAACACCAATTCCTATAGGACGGTGTCTCATATTAGAATTCCTTGCCTCAGGAACTGGGTAGTAGTTAGCGTCAATAACTTTATCTAGGTTTCTAGTTACTCTGTAGGTAATTTTAAATAACTTTTCAAAATCAAACTTACCATCAATAACGAATTTTGGTAAAGCTATGGATGCTAGATTACATACAGCTACTTCATCTGGTGAGGTGTATTCAATAATCTCCGTGCATAAATTAGATGATTTTATAGTGCCTAAGTTCTTTTGATTGGATTTCTCATTGGCAGCATCTTTATAAAGCATGTATGGAGTTCCTGTTTCAATTTGGCTTTCTAAAATTTTAAACCATAATTCTTGTGCTTTGATTGTTTTTCTACCCTTTCCCTCAGACTCATATTTTTTGTAGAGTTTTTCAAATTTCTTACCATGCGTATCAGATAAACCTGGGCATTCATGTGGACACATTAAAGTCCAGTCTCCGTTTTCCTCTACTCTTTGCATAAATAAATCCGGTGTCCATAAAGCATAAAATAAATCTCTTGCTCTTTGCTCTTCTTTACCATGATTTTTTCTAAGATCTAGAAAGTCAAAAATATCTGCGTGCCATGGTTCAATATATATTGCAAATGAACCTTTTCTTTTTCCTCCACCTTGGTCTACATACCTAGCAGTATCGTTAAATACTCTTAACATAGGAACTATACCATTGGAGGTGCCGTTTGTTCCTTTTATGTAAGAACCAGTAGCCCGGATATCATGAATAGAAAGACCGATACCACCAGCAGATTGCGAAATCTGTGCGCATTGCTTTAACGTATCGTAAATACCTGGAATACTATCTTCTTTAGTAGCAAGTAAAAAACATGATGACATTTGAGGCTTTGGAGTTCCAGAATTAAATAAAGTTGGTGTTGCATGCGTGAACCATCCTTCACTCATGTAATTATAAGTTTCTATTGCAGCATCTAAATCTTCTTTATGAATTCCCACTGCAACTCTCATTATCATTTGCTGTGGTCGCTCCGCAACTTGACCTTTTAACTTTAATAAATAAGATCTTTCTAAAGTTTTAAAACCAAAAAAATCATATCTGAAATCTCTATCATATATGATAGTAGAGTCTAAAACATCTGCATTTTTTTTAATGATTTCATATACCTCATCTGAAATAAGAGGTGCTTTTTCATTCGTCTTTGGATCTATATATTCATATAAATCAGTAACGGTATCAGAAAAAGATTTTTTAGTATTCTTGTGTAAATTGGAAACAGCAATACGAGAGGCTAAAAGTGCATAATCAGGGTGTGTGATGGTATTGGTTGCAGCAACCTCAGCAGCTAAATTATCCAGCTCACTTGTGGTAACACCATCATATAAACCTTCTATAACCTTCATGGCTACTTTTTCTGGAGCAACTAATGGGTTTAAACCATAACATAACTTTTTAATTCTTGCTGTTATTTTATCGAATTTAACAGCTTCTCTCCTACCATCTCTTTTTACTACATACATAAATCTAAAATATTAAGGTTTAAAAATCAGAATCTAAACTAAACGTAGTGTTGTTTTCATTGTTTAGAACACCGGCTTTTTGATACTCTCCTACTCTTTTCTCGAAAAAATTAGTTTTACCTTGAAGGTTAATCATATCCATAAAATCAAATGGATTTGGAGTATTATAAATTTTATCGTTTCCTAACTCAGACAACAATCTATCGGCAACAAATTCAATATACTGAGACATTAAATCAGCATTCATACCAATTAATCTTACAGGTAGGGATTCTGTTACAAATTCCTTTTCTATGTCCACTGCGTCTTTAATTATTTTTTCAACTTGTTCTTTTGGTAATTTATTGACTAGGTGATTGTTGTAGAGCATGCAAGCAAAGTCGCAATGTAACCCTTCGTCTCTAGAAATAAGCTCGTTAGAAAAGGTTAATCCAGGCATTAAACCTCTTTTCTTCAACCAAAAAATAGAACAAAACGAACCGGAAAAGAAAATACCCTCAACAGCTGCAAAAGAAATCAATCGTTCTGCATACGAACCGTTATCAATCCATCTCATTGCCCAGTCAGCTTTTTTCTTAACAGGTTCGAAAGTCTCAATAGCATTAAACAGGTAGTTTTTTTCTTTAGTATCCTTAATATAAGTGTCAATTAATAATGAATAAGTTTCGGAATGAATGTTTTCCATCATTACTTGAAAACCATAAAAGAATTTGGCCTCAGTGTATTGAACTTCACTGAGAAAATTTTCAGCTAAATTCTCATTAACAATTCCATCAGAAGCAGCAAAAAAAGCAAGTATGTGTTTGATGAAAAATCTTTCGTCATCGTTGAGTTTTGTGTCCCAATCAATTAAATCTGGAGATAAATCTAGCTCTTCAGCAGTCCATATGCTTGCTTCTTGCTTTTTATACATTTCCCAAATATCGGGGTGCTGTATTGGGAATAGAACAAACCTATTTGGATTTTCTTTTAGAATAGGTTCTTCAACTGTGATGTTTGGATCAAGATCTTTTTTCAAATCAACGTTGATTTGGCTGTCTTCTTTTGTAGTGATTTTTTTCTCCATTTTATTTTAAAAAATTATTCAAACTGTAAAATATTAAAGCAAAATATTCCTGTCTCAAAAACTTAAATTTTTGATAATTTTTGCATTAAAAGTACGTTTTGGGTGCCTTACTAAATAATAATTTAGCGGACTACAAAAATTAGAATTTATCTCATTTCTAACAAAAAAAATGAAGAAACATTTTTAATAGTTTTCAACAAAAAACTATTGTTTCTGGCTAACTCGCTGAAAGTCAAAACGATTGATGTTAATGGCAAAAAAAGAACTATTATCTAAGCCCTATAAAGTTAATTTTAAGATGTTTAATATTTTAAATATTTAAATATTTCTTTATCAAAAATAAACTGTTAATAACAACAATATTTTGCACATTGTATTTGGGCGGAACTTAGCGCTACAAAACTTGTTTTTAATGAAATATTATTCTGTTTTGTCTTTTGTGAAAAACTGTTGATTAACCGACTCCAGTTGGTTGTAAAAATCCTCATCCCATGCTCTGATAATTGCCTCTTTTAAAAATTTAAAAACAGGAATATTTAAATTAATTCCACAACTACATGCAGGCTTACAAATATGCCAATCATGAATATTAATGGCTTGAAAAGATTCATATTTTTTAACTCTTATAGGATATAAATGACAACTAATAGGCTTATTAAAATGAACTTTATTTTTCTTATAGGCGGACTCTATCGAACATTTTGCAATATTATTTTGATCATAAAAAACAAAAACACATTCCTTACCATCAACAAGAGAAGTTACATTATCTCCATCTTCATCGTTATAATAAAAACCTTTCTCATCTATTACATCTATACCCTTGGAAGACATCTCAGTTTTGATAATTGAAAGATTACTTTTGATCTCCACTAATTCTTTAGAAGTTAATGGAGCCCCTGAATTTCCCTCAATACAACAAGCGCCTTTACAACTTTGAAGATCACAAACAAATTTTTTTTCAAAAAGATCTCTAGAAATAATCTTGTCTTCGATTTCTATCATAATAAACTAATTGTACATAATAATTAATATTTAAATATAGACCTTTCAACGGAAGTTCTATTTTTGTAGATAATTCTAAATTAAAGATCGTTAATAAATGAATGAAGAACATTTTAAAAAAATAATAAGTCACGCAAAAGAATTTGGGTTTATTTTCCCAAGTAGTGAAATTTATGACGGATTAAGCGCCACCTATGATTATGGTCAAAATGGTGTTGAACTTAAAAAAAACATTAAAAACTATTGGTGGCAGTCAATGGTGCAAATGAATGAAAATATTGTTGGAATTGATGCAGCAATATTTATGCATCCAAAAACTTGGAAAGCATCTGGACATATTGATGCTTTTAATGATCCGCTAATAGATAATAAAGATTCAAAAAAAAGATACAGAGCAGATGTTTTAATAGAAGAACACATTAATAAAATTGAAAACAAAATAAATAAAGAAATTTCCAAAGGAAAAAAAAGATTTGGAGACGACTTTAATGAAAAAGAATTTAGAAATACCAACCCAAACATTAAAAGAAGAAATGAAGAAATTGAGAGAATAGAAAAAAGTATGGGAAAAGCATTTGAAAATGACGACTTAAATGCAATCTATGAACTGATAATTGAACTTGGTATTGTTTGTCCTGTTAGTGGATCCAAAAACTGGACTGAAGTGAGACAATTCAACTTGATGTTTAAGACAGAGTTGGGATCTGTATCTGGAGAATCCTCAAGCATTTTCTTAAGACCAGAAACTGCACAAGGTATATTTGTCAACTATTTGAATGTACAAAAAACTGGAAGAAAAAAAATACCTTTTGGAATTGCGCAAATTGGTAAAGCTTTCAGAAACGAAATTATAGCAAGACAATTTATATTTAGAATGAGAGAGTTTGAACAAATGGAAATGCAGTTTTTCATAGCTCCAGGAACTCAAGAAAAATGGTACACTCACTGGAAAAATGAAAGAATAAAATGGCATAAAGCCCTTGGCATACCAGAAGATTTTTTAAGATTTCACGATCACATTAAATTAGCACACTATGCAGATGCGGCCTGTGACATAGAGTTTAAATTTCCATTTGGTTTTAAAGAGTTAGAAGGAATACACTCCAGAACCGATTTTGATTTGAAACAGCACGAAGAACTTTCAAAAAAGAAATTACGTTATTTTGACCCTGAGAAAAATGAAAGCTACATACCTTATGTAATTGAAACATCTATTGGTCTTGATAGGATGTTTTTAGCACTTTTTTCGCACAGTTTAAAAGACGAAACTCTTGATGATGGGACATCAAGAACTGTTCTTTCCCTACCCTATAGCTTAGCGCCCAATAAAGTCGCTGTTTTACCATTGGTCAAAAAAGACGGATTACCAGAAAAAGCAAAAGAAATATTCAATCGACTAAAATTAAATTTTAACTGTATTTACGACGAAAAAGACTCAATTGGTAAAAGATACAGGAGAAATGATGCTTTAGGAACTCCTTTTTGTCTTACCATTGATTACGAAACCATTGAAGATGGAGCTGTTACTATTCGAGAAAGAGATACAATGACACAAAAGAGAATTCCTATTTTAGAACTGAATGAATACATAGACTCAAAAGTTAATATGAATGTTCTTTTATGAAGTTAGAACCGTTTCTAACTTCTCACATGGAAGCTGGATGTGATGAGGCTGGTAGAGGGTGTTTAGCTGGCCCTGTGGTTGCTGCAGCTGTAATACTACCTTTAGGCTATAAGAATAATCAATTAGATGATTCCAAAAAAATATCTGAGAAAATCAGGTCTATCTTAAGAGACGATATAATTTCTAAAGCTTTAGCTATCGGGGTTGGGGTTGTATCTGAAAAAAAAATTGATAAAATAAACATACTTCAAGCATCCTTACTAGCAATGCATCTCGCTATTAAAAATTTGAAAGTAAAACCTCATTTTTTAGTTATAGATGGTAACAAATTTAACGCATATCCGGAAATTAGTCATGAATGCATAATTAAAGGTGACGGTAAATTTATGAATATTGCAGCAGCATCCATAATAGCTAAAACAACTCGAGATGATATTATGAAAAAATTATCATTAGAAAATCCTGGTTACGGTTGGGAGGAAAATAAAGGTTATCCTACAAAAAAACACAGAGTTGCTATCTCTAAGTTTGGAATTTCAAAACATCATCGCAAAAGCTTCAAGCTTATGAAGCAAGAACAATAACTTTATTATTAGAAACTTCTACAACACCGCCTTTAATGTTAAAAAATTCTTCTTTATCATTTAAAACGATTTTAACTTCTCCCATTTTCAAAGAAGACACCAAAGGGGCATGATTATTCAATATCCCAATGGAACCACTTGTCCCAGGAACAGTTATTAGATCTGCTTGGCCGCTATATAAAGATTTATCTGGTGTTACAATTTGGACATCCATACATTAAATAATTAACTAACCTCGGCTAACATTTTTTCTCCAGCTTCAATAACTTCTTCAATAGTACCTTTTAGGTTAAAGGCAGCTTCAGGATATTTGTCAACTTCACCATCCATAATCATTGTGAATCCTTTGATAGTATCTTCAATACTCACAAAAACTCCTTTCATACCCGTAAATTGCTCTGCAACATGAAAAGGTTGAGATAAGAATCTCTGGACTCTTCTAGCTCTGTGTACAGCTTGTTTATCTTCTTCAGATAATTCGTCCATTCCTAGTATAGCAATGATATCTTGTAGTTCGTTATACCTTTGTAGAAGCATTTTAACTCTTTGAGCACAATTATAATGTTCGTCACCCAAAATTTGTGGAGTCAAAATTCTAGAAGTGGAATCAAGTGGATCTACTGCTGGGTATATACCAAGGGCAGCTAATTTTCTAGAAAGTACAGTTGTTGCATCAAGGTGCGCAAATGTTGTTGCCGGTGCAGGATCAGTTAAATCATCAGCCGGAACATATACTGCTTGCACAGAAGTAATAGAACCCTTTTTAGTAGAAGTTATTCTTTCTTGCATAGCTCCCATCTCAGTTGCTAACGTCGGTTGATAACCTACAGCTGATGGCATTCTTCCTAAAAGAGCTGAAACCTCAGAACCAGCTTGGGTAAATCTAAAAATGTTGTCAATAAAAAATAAAATATCTTTACCTTTTTCTTCTCCGTCACCATCTCTAAAATTTTCCGCTAGAGTTAATCCAGATAATGCAACTCTTGCTCTTGCACCTGGAGGCTCATTCATTTGACCAAATACAAAAGCAGCCTGTGATTCTTTAAGAGCTTCTTTATCGATTTTGTCTAAAGGCCAATTCCCTTTTTCCATTTCTTTCATGAACTCATCACCGTACTTAACAATTCCAGACTCTAACATCTCTCTTAATAAATCGTTCCCTTCTCTAGATCTCTCTCCAACACCAGCAAAGACTGAAAGACCATCATGTCCTTTGGCAATGTTATTAATAAGTTCTTGTATTAATACTGTTTTTCCAACACCAGCTCCTCCAAACAATCCAATTTTACCTCCTTTGGCATAAGGCTCCACTAAATCAATTACTTTAATACCTGTAAACAATACTTCTGTTGCGGTTGAAAGGTCTTCAAATTTTGGAGCTTCTCTGTGTATAGGTAATCTATTACCTCCTTCAACTGCTGAAATCCCATCTATAGGATCACCAACTACATTAAAAAGTCTTCCTTTGACCTCCTCACCAGTTGGCATACTGATTGGTTTCCCAATCGCTACAGCTTCCATTCCTCTCATAAGACCATCCGTTGAATCCATCGCAACAGTTCTTACACAATCTTCACCAATATGTTTTTGACATTCTAGAATTACTTTAGTTCCATCTCCTTTAATGATTTCTATAGCGTCTAATAAGTTTGGAAGGCTTTTTGCGCTTTCAAAACTTACGTCAATTACTGGACCGATAATTTGTGAAATTTTTCCCTTTATTTGAGACATTATTGTTTGTTTTAAATTTACGCTGCAAATCTAACATAATTTATATTATATGTACTTGTATGTTAATAAAATACTAACATATTATATGAACACTTAATTTAATGCTACATGTGATTTATTTTTTAAATGTAAATTCGCAAAAAAAATAAATAAATGAGAGTCCACTATGGAATCGATTCTTGTAAAGAGATAATAAAGCCTGTTGTAACTGTTGGCACCTTTGATGGAGTCCACTACGGACATCAAAAGATAATAACTAGGCTTCAAAAAATTGCTAAGAATTGTAATGGTGAGTCAGTACTTTTAACTTTTGATCCGCATCCAAGGAAAGTATTATTTAAGGATCGCAAAATAAAATTGATAAACTCAATTGACGAAAAAATTAAAATACTTGACGAGTTAGGTCTCGACCACTTAGTTATTTACCCATTTAGTGAAGAATTTTCAAAATATAGCGCGGATGAATATATCTCTGAACTTTTAGTAAATAAATTAAAAACTAACACGCTTGTTATTGGCTATGACCATCATTTTGGAAGAAACAGAGAAGGAAACATTCAACTTTTAAAAGCTTCTAATGAAAAATATTCTTTTAAACTAGAAGAGATAAAAGCGCACGAAATTGACGAAATCAAGATTAGTTCCACTAAAATTAGGCGAGCTATTGATGATGGTAATATTCATTTATTCAAAGATTACTGCGGCAGATTTTTTGAGTTTTCAGGAAAAGTAATTCATGGGAACGGATTAGGAAAAACCATTGGTTTTCCAACTGCAAACATAGTAATTGGAAATGATGACAAAATCATACCTTCCAATGGTGTTTACAGTGTAATATGTAGACTAAATAATGAAACAATAAAAGGTATTATGAATATTGGTTTTAAACCATCGATTGACAATAAAAATATAAGAACCATAGAAATTCATCTTTTCAATTTTGATAATGATATCTATGATGCTTCAATTAATGTACAAGCAGTAAATAAAATTAGAGACGAAATTAAATTTCCTAATTTAGAAAAGCTTAAAAAACAAATTTCTAATGACATTGTTCATGCTAAAAGTATTTTAGATAACACCAATGATTAATTGCAACTCACATTTATTCCTCCAGTTAAATTGGAAATGGCAATTACTTGTTCAGAAGAATCACAACAAAATTTAAAGTCTCCCGTAAGTTGTCCTTTACATAATTCTAAAACTGTACCATTAGACATAAACGAACTTAAATTTCTACTGTATTTGCTCGCAAATAATCCTATGCCATTATCTATATTTGTGAAAATCGGCCGAGTAGAAACTACACTTGTAACTGGCTCATTAACTTGCATATAAGTATTTAAATCGTCGTTTCCAGCAGTTAAAATAAACTCGATGGCATTACTTCCAAAAGTTCTTTTAAGAACACCTTGTTCTAAGGGGTAGTTAATCAACTTGCTGTTTACCATTTCAAAAAAACTACTTCCCGAAACAATTTTAAACATACTTTCTGAACCGTCAGTGTTTATGCTTGTTTGGTCTCCTAAATCCCACTCAACGTACCTAGGAAGAATACTACCATCATCAAAATATTCTGTAAAATGAAGTCTTAAAACCAATTCGTATCTTTTACCGTTCAAAGTGGTATTCCACTCTAAATTGGTATTGAAATATTCATCCAAGGTTGCCAAATCGTTATCCGCACATCTAAAACCATTAATTTGTAGAGAAATTTTTGAAAGATATTTAAAATTCAAACCTGCCCCATTAATTAGGTCTGTTGTTCCTCCAAAATTTAAATTTTCTTCAGGTACTGAATCGGCAAAAACATTTAATCTGTAAGTGTAATCATCATCTAGATAACCATTTGGAGTAACTAAATAATATATTTTTTGTGAATCTTCATAAAAAACTCCAGGATCTAAACTCCCTACTAACATTTCCTTTAAACTATCCGTACGAGTTAAATCATTACTTTGGTTATATTGCTCTAAAACTGCAGAAAGTGACTTGAACTGAGTGGAATCAGTTATTGAAGCAGACACTACATTATCTGAGTTACCTAAAAAAGATTTATTAATCTTTACAAATTGAGTATCTAAGGATTGGTCCAATAGGCCATAGACTACAGGAATGGTTTTGTAAGGTGCATTTAATTCAAAATCTGTTTTACAGGAATTAAAAACTAGAAACCCTATTATAATTGCTATTAAAAGATTTTTCATTAAGATTATTGTTTTAAAAATTTAGTTGAAATGGATTTTTCATCAGATATGATTTTTAAAATATACCACCCACTATCTAAATCTATAGAAGAAACCTCTAAATTGTTTTCTCCTTTTGAAATGTTTTGAAGATTTATAGACTTAATAATTCTCCCAGTAGCGTCATAAATCTCAATTAATGGGTTACTTAAATTAATTAATGAATTAAAAGAAACTAATAAATTTTCAACAACAGGGTTGGGATAGACTTTAAAATCGTAAACTTTTTCAGTTTCTTCAATAGATAAAGATCCCGATAAATTAATATCATCAATATACAAATCATTTCCTCCTCCGTTTACAAATTTGAATTTAAACCTAAAATCACTTACTAAATAATTTGAAAAAGAACTTGGACTAATAACAATAGTTTTCCAATCAGAGCCACTAGGAGTAAAATTAGAATTTGTATTAGCCATAGTACCTAAAATTGAAGTAGATATATTTTTTCTCATAAACCAGCTCTCTCCACAATCTTTACTAGCAAAAATTTGTAAGTAATCAGAATTACCACTATTTCTTTTAGCGAATGCGTATTTAAAAGAAATACTAGCTGCAGCGCTGTTAGAAAGATCGATAGTATTACTAATTAATTCATCTACGGATCCCGTTTGTCCCTGAGAATTATCTAACTTAACAGACTTGGCTCCACTAGCGGAACCAGTGGCAACCACATCAAATCCTGGACCCTCAGGGTTGTAAATAGTCCAATCGTTGCTTGGTAAAGAAGCTATGTTTTCAAAACCTTCATAAATTGGAGGAGGATATCCTGGATTCCCAATTACTGAAATAAAATTCGGAAAGGTTTGAGTCATGGTATTACCCAGTGCATCAGTAACCTCTAGAGTCACGTCAAAATCACCAGATCCAGAGTAAGATACCATAGGGTTTTGATTAGTTGATGAACTTGGGGTACCATTTGGGAAGCTCCAGTCCCAGCTCACAATGTTATTGTAAGATTCGTCAAAAAATTGAACATCGTCACCTCCACATACAATATCTCTCTCAACTCTAATACCTACAGCACATAAGGATGGGGTAGAATTTAAGCCAGTAGCAATTTGATTAGAACTAGTCCAAATGTTATTTCTACCTCCAACACTGCTTAACAAAGCAGCTCTCATTCTGTTTTTTTGACCATTAGTAAACATTTTATTACAATAAGAATATTCCATATAATTTTCTACATTATCGATAACGTCTGAAGTCCAATATCCATCTGCAGCATCATTAGAGCAAGTGTTAGAATTTAAATTACATGACGTAACACCAATACATCTTGGGGTATCATCTACTGCGTCGTCTTGACTACAACTTGATGCGTTTCCAGGGTTGTTATTATTTCCCCATAAATGATCTAAATTCAACCAATGACCTACTTCATGAGTTAAGGTTCTACTAGAATATGTGTCAGAAGTACCTATTGAACCAACATAGTCGTGTAGTACCCAAATTCCGTTATTCATACTTGTCCCTGACCAATTGTTGGGGTTGGTCGTGTAACCAGCTGCTCCATCTGCATCGTTAACTACCATTATATTTAAGTATTTATTACCAGGCCAAGACCCATTAAATACGTCATTTCCAGCAATTATTGCTGAGACTTGATTTTGACCATTTGCACCGCTGTTTGTGAGAGGACTTTGTGTTCTAGTAATACCACTAAAACATTGGCCATTTGGTGCTTTTGTAGCAAGTTGGAATTCTATTTCAATATCCGCTGGCATTCCTGCAAAAACTGATTGTACATTGTTAGCATCAGCATTTTGGAGTCGATAGTCTCTATTCAATATTGCTACGGCATCTTCTATTTGTGCCCTAGAAATGTTTTCTGGTCCACCATTATGCAAAACATGGAATACTAAAGGAATTGTATAAATCACTCTATTCTGATTTCCGTTAGCTATTTGATTTTCTATTTTTTTTAAAACTATTTGAGAAGCATTGTACTCTTTGACAAATTCAGGATCTTCTTTTAACTTATTCATCAATTTATGAGTCTTACAATACTCCACTGACTCCCCGTCTCTACAATTAGATAAATCTATTTTTTTTGAAATGGAATTTTGACTGAAGAATGACATTTGAAATATCATTAAAAGAAAAGTGGTAATTAGTACTCTCATAATTAAATTTTTAAAGCTTTTTCTAAATCACTGATTAAATCAGTCACATCCTCAACACCTACACTTAGTCTAATCAAAGAATCTACTACACCAGATTTCAATCTCTCTTCTCTAGGTATAGAAGCATGAGTCATTGTGGAAGGGTGTCCTATTAAAGACTCCACACCACCAAGGGACTCTGCTAAAGTAAACAATTCTGTTTTGCTGACTACTTTTTTTGCCATTTCAATATCATCTCCAACCAATGTAAAAGATATCATTCCTCCGAAACCCTTCATTTGGTTTTTAGCAATATCGTGGTTAATATGTGATTGGAGCCCTGGCCAATACACTTTGGCAATTAATGGATGGTTGTCTAGAAAAAGAGCAATTTTTTCACCATTCTCACAGTGTCTCTGCATACGCAAGTGTAAAGTTTTAATACCTCTCAATACTAAAAAGGAATCCATTGGTCCACATACCGCACCACTTGAATTTTGAATTCTGTAAATTTCATCTGCAATAACCTTATCACTTGTTACTAAAGCTCCCATCACAACATCTGAATGCCCACCAAGATACTTGGTTACTGAATGCATAACTAAATCCGCACCCAAAGCTAACGGGTTTTGAAGGTAAGGTGTGGCAAATGTATTGTCAACACCAACCAATATGTTATTTTTTTTAGCAATTTGACAAACTTTTTTCACGTCTATAATATTCATCATCGGGTTGGAAGGAGTTTCCAACCAAATCAACTTGGTATTAGAATTAATTTTTTCTTCAATGTTGTCAATATCCAACATGTCAACAAAATGAAACTTAATACCATACTTTTGAAAAATAGTAGTAAATATTCTGTAAGATCCTCCATATAAATCATTGGTAGAAATAACTTCGTCTCCAGGATTTAACATTTTTATTACCGCATCAATAGCAGCTAATCCACTACCGAAACAAGCTCCGTATTTACCGCCCTCAATAGCCGCTAAATTATTTTCTAGTGCTTGTCTAGTAGGATTTCCTGTTCGTGAATATTCATAACCTTTATGTACACCAATTTCATCTTGGACGTATGTAGATGTTTGATAAATAGGAGTCATAATAGCACCAGTAGCCTCATCGGGATGAACACCTGCATGGATAACTTTAGTATTGAATTTCATTATTAATATTTTAGAATGTATGCAAATCTAATAATTTAATATATTCAAACTCATTTGACTAATATACTTTGAAACAAAAAATATTTTATGCTCACCTTGCCATATTTGGAGCCAATTTAATTTATGCGATAAATTATGGTTTTGCCAAAGATGTTATGAATGGAGGGTATGTAAGTCCGTTTGCATTTATACTACTAAGAGTTGTTGGAGCAAATATACTTTTCTGGATTACCTCCTTATTTTATTATGAGAAAATTTCTAGAGCTGATATTAAAAGATTTTTATTGTGTGGATTCTTTGGAGTAACAGCTAATCAATTGATGTTTTTTAAAGGACTGGAACTTACATCAACCATTCATGCTTCTATTATTATGGTTACCAGCCCAATAATAGTAAGTGTACTCTCCATGTTTATTTTAAAAGAGAAATTAAAACTCCTTAAGGTTGTAGGTATCATAATTGGACTTGTTGGGGCAGTAACAATTATAATGGAAAACCCATCAACAGCTTTAAATGGAGGCGTTAAAGGGGACATTCTAATATTTTTAAATGCCACTAGTTATGGGCTGTACTTAATCCTTGTAAAACCTTTAATGTCTAAATACAGTCCTATTACTGTTTTAAAATGGATTTTCACTTTTGGGTTGATAGGAGTTATTCCTTTTGGATTTCTTGAAATTCAACTAATAAATTGGGAAATGAGCTCAGAAATTGTCTTGAAAATAGGATTTGTTATTTTATTCACTACCTACTTTTGTTACTTATTAAATATTTACGGTGTCAAACATGTAAGTCCTACTGTTGTGAGCACTTATATTTATTTGCAACCTTTACTAGCAAGTTTTATTGCTGTTTTAAGTGGAAAAGAAGAATTGGAAACTAAAGGGATTATTTGTTCCATTTTAATATTCGTTGGAGTGTATTTTGTTGGTTTTAATTCAGAAAAAAAAATCAAATGATTACTTTTGTTAAAATAATTTTTTATGATTCAATCAATGACTGGTTTTGGAAAGTCAGAAATTACATTACAAAATTTCCATGTAAATATTGAAATTCGATCTTTAAATAGTAAGTTTTTAGACCTATCACTTAAGTTACCTAGTCTTTTTAAGGAGATGGACTTTTCGGTTAGAAAAATTTTAAAAGAAAATCTAAAAAGAGGAAAAATTGAATTAACTATTCATTATGAAAAAATTAACCATAGAAAATCTTCCTTTTTAGATAAAGAAAAAATTATTGATTATCATAATGAATTGAAAGATATTATGGACGAGCTTGATTATAATTCCGATAAAAACTTATTGGGATACGCGTTAAGACTTCCTGACATTATTCAACATTCTAATGATAATTTAGATAAAGAAAGCGGGGAACAATTATTAAAAGCGATTGAGAAAGCTTGTAAAGAAATGGATCTCTTTAGAAAAAAAGAAGGTTTAGCATTAGAGAAAGAATTGTCAAATTATTTAAGTAATATATTAAAGAATTTATCTACTATTAGTTCATTTGAAGAAGAGCGATTACCAAAAGTGAAAAATAAACTTCTAAAGGCCATAGAAGAACTTGAATTAAAGTCTAAAGTAGATGAAAAAAGATTGGAGCAAGAGTTAATTTATTATGCAGAGAAAATTGACATTACAGAAGAAAAAGTAAGATTAAGTGAACATTGTCAACATTTTGCAGAAGCTCTTAAGGAGAACGGATCTGGTAAAAAGCTTGGTTTTATTACACAGGAAATGGGAAGAGAAATTAACACTCTTGGTTCTAAAGCCCATAATATCTCTATTCAGAAATTAGTTGTCGGGATGAAAGATGAACTTGAGAAGATTAAAGAACAAGTTTTAAATATTTTATGATCAAGTCAAACTTTTCAGGAAAAGTAATTATAGTTTCTGCACCATCTGGCGCTGGTAAAACAACCTTAGTAAAGAGGTTATTAAATTCCAATTTACCCATTGAATTTTCTATTTCAGCTTGCAACAGAAAACCAAGAGAAAACGAGACTGATAAAAAAGATTATTATTTCTTATCTACAGAAGGATTTAAATCCAAAATAGAGGGGGATAAATTTATAGAGTGGGAAGAAGTGTATCCTAATAATTTCTATGGTACTCTTAAAGAAGAAATTAATAGAATTTGGAATTTAAATAAGCATGTGATTTTTGATGTTGATGTTGTAGGTGGAATTTCTCTTAAAAATTATTTTTCTAGAAATGCTCTTTCGATATTTATTAAACCTCCATCTATAGAAGAACTTTCTAAGAGATTAAAAAAAAGAAATACTGAGAGTACACAATCTTTGAAGACAAGACTTGACAAGTCAAAAAATGAGATGAAGCACTTATCTAAGTACGATCAAATAATAGAAAATGATAATTTAGATATTGCATCGCAAAAAATTACAGAAATTGTCAAAACCTTTTTAGAAAATTAAATGAAAAAAATTGGACTATATTTTGGGACTTTCAACCCCATTCACGTCGGTCATTTAATTATTTCTAATTATATGACAGGTTACACAAACTTAGATGAGGTTTGGCTAGTTGTTAGTCCATTAAACCCCTTAAAAAAGAAAGAATCTTTATTGGAAGATTATCATCGTTTAAATTTAGTTAGAATAGCCGTGGAGAAAAATTCAAAACTAAAGGCATCTGACGATGAATTTAATTTACCAAAGCCTTCTTACACCATTAACACCTTAACCTATTTGAAAGAAAAATACCCTAGTTACGAATTTAATCTCATCATGGGAGAGGACAATTTAAGATCTTTTAAAAAATGGAAAAACCATGAAAAAATACTACAATCACATAACTTATACGTTTATCCAAGAGTTTTAACGGAACAAGAGAAAAAAGAGGATATTACTGAAACAATTATTACTATCAAACATCACAATATCGTGAGATGTGAAGCCCCTGTTATGAAAATATCTTCAAGCTTTATAAGAAAAGCAATAGTTGAAAATAAAGACGTTAGATATCTTTTAACACCTGAAGTTTTTAAATATGTTGATGAAATGGGCTTCTACAAGAAGAAAAAGAAGTAATAAAATTAGTTATTAATAATCTCAAATAACTCGTCTAATCTTGGGATTAAAACAACCTCAATTCTTCTGTTTTTTGATTTAACACCTGCGTCTATAGGAATATATTGACTTCGACCAGAAGCGCTTACTGTTGTTGGATCCATTTTACTATTTTCAAGCATAATTTTTACGACAGAAGTTGCTCGAAGAACACTTAGTTCCCAATTATCAGTTGGATGAGAATTTGACCTCATTTTATCAGTATCCGTATGTCCTTCAACCAATATTTCCAAATCTTGTTGATCTTCTAAGACTTTAGCCAGCTCTTTTAGTGCTTTTATACCTTCTGAATCAACTTTTGTACTTCCAGAAGCAAATAATAATTTTGCATCCATACTTATATAGACTTTTCCATCTTTTTCTACAACAGACAATCCTTTGTCTCTAAAACCTAAAAGTGCTTGAGCTACTTTGTCTTTTAATGCTTTTACAATAGCATCTTTATTTGCAATGATTTCTTCTAATTCATTTACTCTTTGCTCTCTTTTTTGCAGTTCAACTGACATGTCTTCTAATTGAATTTTTTTGTTATTCAATTCAATTTCAAAAGCTCTCAGCTGATCTTCAACAACTAATAAATCTGACTTTCTCTTTTCAAGATCTGCCATCAATCGCTGTTTTTCTATAGACTGGCCCTTTTGTAACATTTCTAACTGATCTTGTATTCTCTGGTTAAGCTCGTCGATTTTATCGTATTGCTTTTCTTTCATTCTCAGAGATTTACCTAAAATAGTAGTATCCTCCAAGAGTCTTTTACTTAATTCATTTAGCTGTTTATTCAAAGATTCCAACTCAGTATTTTCAGTTTGAAGCTCAGTTTTTAAAGACTTTAAAGTCTTAAGTTCTGCTGCACAAACCTCTTGTTTTTCAGAAACTTCTTCAAATTTTCTAGCAGGTACACAAGCTTGAAAAATAATTGTAGCTAAAAATATATATCTAATGTGTTTTTTCATCAATAATAATTACTATACAAAAATGGCTCCAAATTTTATGAAAATATCAAAAGCTATTTTTACTTATAAACAATACGCTCTTAAAACATCTATTTTTAAATTAAATAAAAACATTAATAATTACGAATGTTAAAAACAAATCTATTTATCTTTCGTTATCAAATAAAACTGAGGCTGAGTGTCTTTTGAATTTCAATGGTTAAAAATATAATTGTAGGTATTTTAATTTGTTTTTTATGGGACTCTAATTATTGCCAAGACTTTAACTTTTCTCAAATCATCTTGAAAAAATGGGTTGATAGTGACACACTCATTATTGATTCAAATTCGATAAATCCAAGAACTTTTCAAGTTTTGGATAAATATGAAAAAAATTACAACTCTTATTACAAATTAGATGCTGCAAAAGGTGAAGTTATTTTTAAAAATCCACCTAGAGATACGCTAATATTTAAGTACCACCCACTTTTATTAAACTTTAGAAGAAATTATCTAATTCACCCCCTAATTTTAAATAGAAAAAAAAGTGAAAATCAATTATACAACCCAATTATAATCAGTAACGATAAAAATTCTAATAATTTATTTAAAGGAACCAGTCTGAATAGAACTGGAAGTATTTCCAGAGGTTTAATGATTGGAAATAATCAAGATTTTTCTCTAAATTCCAACCTTAATCTCCAATTATCTGGAATGTTAAGCCCAACCATGAAAATTTTGGCTTCAGTAACCGATGAGAACATACCAATTCAACCACAAGGAAACACCCAACAATTGCAAGATTTTGATAAAGTTTTTATTGAAATTTCTGAAAATAATTGGAATGTAACAGCAGGTGATTTTTGGGTTAAAAATAAGGACGGATATTTTTTAAAGTATAAGAAAAGAGGTCAGGGCTTATTGTACAGAAAACAAATAACTAAACCTAATTATAAAATCAATACAGAAAATAGTGCCTCAATAAGTAAAGGTAAATTTGGAAGAAATGTTATTCAGGGAATTGAAGGGAATCAAGGCCCTTACCGACTTTTTGGAAATGAAAATGAAGATTTCATCATCATTCTTAGTGGTACTGAAAATGTGTATATAGATGGTAATTTATTGGAACGCGGACAAAACAATGATTATACCATTGATTACAATACTGCAGAGATTAGTTTTACTGCAAAAACATTAATCACAAAAGACAAGAGAATTATCGTTGAATTTCAATATAGTGACAAAAATTATGCTCGATCACTTTTACAATCTTCTACAAGGTTTGAAAAAAATAAATCTACTTTTTATATATATGCCTATGGAGAACAAGATAGTAAAAACCAACCTCTACAACAGGACTTCGATCTTAACGATAGAATAACGTTACAAAGTATAGGCGACAATATAGAGTTAGCTGTTGGTTCTGGAATTGATAGTATAGGTTTTAATGAAAACTTTAATATGTATAGTAAAATTGACTCTTTAGGTTATGAAGTTTATAGATACTCGACAAATCAAGAAGAAGCTATTTATCAGTTAATTTTTAGCAATGTTGGAAACGGAAATGGTGATTATGTATTAGCAGACAATAATGCTCTTGGTAAAGTTTTTAAATGGGTTGCACCAGATACAATTCCTTCTATAGGATTGGTTAAAAACGGGAATTACAGTCCAGTTAAAAAATTGGTTACTCCAAAAAAAAGACAAATACTAACCGTGGGAGGAAATAGAAAATGGTTGTCTAGCAATTTAAAATACGAGATAAGCAGTTCAAATATGGACTTAAATACCTTTTCGAAAGTTGGTAATAATGACAATTTTGGATTTGCTGGAAGATTCATTTTTGAATATCAAAAAAAAATAAATCAAAAATGGAGAATAAATCAAGAGCTAGGGATTGAAAGTATTTCAAAAAATTACGAGCGAATTGAGAGATTTCGAGAAGTAGAATTTGAAAGAAATTGGAATATCCAACAATTAATAAAGAAACAAGATCAAATTTTAAGTTCTGCAAAAATTGATCTTACTCATTTAGAAAACGGTTTTTTAAAATATGGTATTAATTCTTTTTGGATTAGAGAAGACTTTAACGGTTTTAAAAATGAAATTAAAATCAATTGGAATAAAGATGTGTTTTTAGACTTTGATGCTAGCTTATTAAATTCTAACGGGACATTTGAGTCTAATTTTTTGAGACACAAAACTAAGCTCTATATTCCATTAAATAAATTTAAAATTGGGTTTGAAGACATTAATGAGAATAATCAGTTTTTCTCAGCTGATACATTAAGCACTAACAGTTACAGATTTTATGATTGGAAGTTTTATCTGGAAAATTTAGATTCTTCAAAAAACTCTATTCAATTTTTCTATCAAGAAAGATACGATTGGTTTAAGAGCAGGTCGCTTCTGGATAAAGCTACTAAGGCAATTAGTCCTGGCTTGAGTATTGGGATAGTTAATAATAGTAGTTTTCGTTTAAACTACTCTCTATCGTACAGAATGCTTCAGATTTTGGATTCAAGTTTAACAGAAATATTACCCGAAAATTCTCTAGCAAGTAGACTTAATTATAATCTTAAAATTTTTAAAGGAGGTATAAACACCAATTCATTTGTTGAAATTGGTTCTGGATTAGAGCTTCAAAAAGAGTTTATTTATATAGAAGTTCCTGCAGGACAAGGCGTCTATACTTGGATTGATTATAATGAAAATGACATAAAGGAATTAAATGAATTTGAGATTGCCGCTTTCAACGATCAAGCGAGTTACATAAGAGTATTTACCCCCAATAATAACTATGTGAAAATTTATAATTTCCAGTACAATCAAAACTTAAATATAAATTTTAAAAAACTAATTAAAACACCTACTGCGTTCGGGAAATTGCTACAAAAATTTTACAACCAGACAGCATTAAATACTCAGAAAAAAACCAATGACTTGAATATTAAAGTTCTTGTAAATCCACTTGTAAATGCAGATAACCCCATAATTCAACAACTATCTAATAGTCTAAGGAACAGTCTTTTTTTCAACAGATCTAACTCTAAATACAGTCTAGAATTAGTTACACAACTTTTTGCGAATAAGAATTTATTAATAAATGGAACCGATTTTAAATCTACTAAAAAAGAACAACTTAAACTACGCTGGAATTTGAATAAAACACTTATGTTAAATAGCCAAGTTAGTAAAGATGTCAAAAGAAATTCATCTACTTACATGATCAACAGAAATTTTAACATCCAAAACACAGAGTTTAGTAATCGGTTTTCCTATCAGCCCAACACCTTATTTAGAATTGCATTAAAAAGTAGATATTCTGAGAAAGAGAATTCTGTAGAATTTGGTAACGAAAAAGCATTTTTAAATGATTTGGGTATGGAGATTAGAAGAAGTAAAAGAGACAAAGGATTATTTAATGCTGAGATACACTTTGTTAATATAAAGTATAATGGTCAAAGCAACAGTACTATAGGTTTTGAAATGTTAGAAGGTCTTCAAAGTGGAAGGAATGTCACTTGGAAAATTGGATTTCAGAAAAAAATGTCAAATAATTTACAACTTTCTATTTCTTACAATGGCAGGCAATCAGAAGATAATAAAGCCATTCATACGGGCAGTATGCAAATGAGAGCTTTTTTCTAATCTAACTTAAGGACCGCCAAAAATGCTTCTTGAGGAACTTCTACTCTCCCAACTTGCCTCATTCTTTTTTTACCTGCTTTCTGTTTTTCTAATAACTTTCTTTTTCTTGTAATATCTCCTCCATAACACTTGGCAGTAACATCTTTTCTGAGTGCTTTTATAGTTTCTCTTGCAACAATTTTAGCTCCAATTGCAGCTTGAATAGGGATTTCGAATTGTTGTCTTGGAATAAGTTCTTTAAGTTTTAAACATATCTTCTTTCCAAGGGTAAAAGCATTGGATCTATGGACTAAGGCAGACAAAGCATCGACTTGTTCAGCATTTAATAGAATGTCTAGTTTTATAAGGTCTGACCTCTTATATCCTGTAGGAGAATAATCAAAAGAGGCATAACCTCTACTGACGGACTTAAGTCTGTCATAGAAATCAAAAACTATTTCTGAAAGAGGCATTTGAAAAGATAATTCTACTCTATCTTGAGTTAAATAGACTTGATTAGAAAGCTCTCCTCTTTTTTCAATACACAGATTCATTACTGCACCCACATAATCTGTTTTTGTAATCACTTGAGCTTTAATATAAGGTTCTTCAATCCATTCAACTTTAGAAGGTTCGGGTAATTCAGATGGATTGTTGACTATAATTTCATTTAAATCTTTTTTCAAAAAGACACTATAAGAAACATTGGGAACTGTTGTGATAACAGTCATGTTAAATTCTCTTTCCAATCGTTCTTGAATAATTTCCATGTGAAGCATTCCTAGGAAACCGCATCTGAAACCAAAACCCAAAGCAGCTGATGATTCAGGTTCAAATACCAAAGACGCATCATTTAACTGTAATTTCTCCATAGAATTTCTCAACTCTTCGTAATCGTCAGTCTCAACAGGATATATTCCTGCAAATACCATGGGTTTAACATCTTCAAAACCTTTAATAGCTTTTTCACATGGGTTTGTGTTGGAAGTAATTGTATCACCTACTTTAACTTCATTTGCCTTTTTAACACCACTTATTATGTAGCCTACATCACCAGATCCTAATTCGTTTTTTGGGTTAAGATCCATTTTAAGGACACCTATTTCGTCTGCATGGTAAGTTTTACCGGTATTGAAAAATTTTACTTCTTGACCTTTTTTGATTACTCCTCCAAAAACTCTAAAATATGCTATGATACCTCTAAAAGGGTTAAATACTGAATCGAAAATCATGGCTTGTAAAGGTGTATCGTCACTGCCTTTGGGTGCTGGTATTTTACTTATGATTCTTTCAAGAATATCATCAATACCTAAACCTGTTTTACCACTAGCTTGAATAACATCTTCTTCTGAACAACCAATCAAGTCAATAATTTGATCCGTGACCTCTTCTGGCATTGCTCCAGGTAAATCCATTTTATTAAGAATTGGAATAATTTCTAAATCATTCTCAATAGCTAAATAAAGATTAGAAATTGTTTGAGCTTCGATTCCCTGAGAAGCATCTACAATTAATAAAGCACCTTCACATGCTGCAATAGACCTGGAAACCTCGTATGAAAAATCAACATGACCAGGTGTGTCAATTAAATTGAGCTTATAGGGTTGCCCTAAATGGACATAGTCCATTTGAATAGCATGACTTTTAATAGTTATACCCCGCTCTCTTTCAATGTCCATATCATCTAGAGCTTGATCTTTCATCTCTCTTTCTGAGATGGTATTAGTAGACTGTAAAAGTCGATCAGCTAGCGTACTTTTTCCATGATCAATATGGGCAATAATACAAAAGTTTCTAATGTTTTTCATCTGAAGCAAATGTAGTATATAAACACATAGAAGTCTAATATGGCAAGTATATTATTTGGGGATTTCATTAAACATTATTTAAATGTTTAAGATGAATATCATAAGAGAGATGAATAATTTTGGTTTTAAATAATATTAGACTTTATTTTGCCGTGACTATGAAAGTTGTTGATTATATTAAAAATAGTAATAAAACTATTTTCTCATTTGAAATTATCCCACCACTTAAAGGAAAAGGAATTGAGGATATTTGCGAAGGAATTGATCCTCTAATGGAATTTAAACCTCCTTTTATTAATGTAACCTATCATAGAGAAGAGTACGACTACAAAAAAATGGGTAATGGTCTTTTAAAAAAAGTCTCTATCAGAAAAAGGCCAGGGACTGTGGGAATATGTGCTGCTTTGATGAATCGCTACAAAGTTGATGCAATTCCGCACATTATTTGCGGAGGATTTACAAAAGAGGACACGGAAAGTGCACTTATAGATTTGAAATTTTTAGGAGTTGATAACATTCTCGCTCTTCGGGGTGACCCAATGAAAAATGAATCTTCATTTGTCCCAACTAAAGGTGGAAATAAATTTGCTATAGATCTTATAAAGCAAATTGATGAAATGAATAATGGTCAATATTTATACGAAGAAACTAGAAATAGTCCTTCAAATTTTTGTATTGGTGGAGCTGGATATCCAGAAAAGCATTTTGAAGCAATGAACCTTAAAAGTGACTTAAAACACCTTAAGGAAAAAGTTGATGCAGGAGCTGAATTTATAGTAACTCAGCTTTTCTATGATAACAAAAAGTTTTTTGAATTTGTAGATAAATGTAGAGCTATTGGGATACAGGTCCCCATTATTCCAGGGTTAAAACCTATAACTAACCTTAGACATCTGTCTTTTATCCCCAAATTCTTTAACACCAACTTCCCTGAAGAATTTTCTAATGAATTGGAGAAATGTAAGTCTAATGAAGAAGTTAAAAAAATAGGAACTGAATGGGCCATTGAACAATCAAAAGAGTTAATTAATTATGGCGTTCCGGTACTTCATTTTTACACCATGGGTAAAGGAGAGGCCGTTAAAAATATTGCTAGCGAAATCTTTTAAACTATTTGCTTTTAATTTAATTACAAAAATTAATTTTTTTAAGGTTAATTATAGAATATATTAGTTCTTTTTAAAGCATTATTCTCTCTAATGAAATTCATTAAAATATTAGCCTTAGTCCTATTATTATTAAAGAGTTGGAGCTTTATTAGCCAAAATAAAGTAAATATTAAACTGAAGATAAATCTTTTGCCTGTGGAAAACAGAAAGGGTCGATTAAAAAAATGCAGAGTTAAAATTTACAGAAACAATACAGAACTTCAAAATTATATATTATCTGGCAATAAAATTAAAAAAAAATTAACCACAAGGGGGATTTATAAAATAGTGTTTTCTAAAGATAGTTATGTCTCCAAACACTTAATTATTGACGCAGTTAATGTACCCAACAAAAAAAAGAAACAATTTTTAAAAGCCGATATTACTTTATTTCATAACACTAAAAATGACGATGTTGGATTCCTTGAAAAAGAACCTATTTCAATTGCATATTATGACTATGTAACTAAACAAATAAGATGGGACTTTGAGTATTACAGGGCAACTGTAGAAAAAATAATAAAAGCTCAAATTTCTAATTAGAAATTCTATCTGATTTATTTTTTAATATTAGCAGATAAAAACTCTCTATTCATTCTAGATATGTTGTCTAAAGAAATTCCTTTTGGACACTCTACCTCACAAGCCCCAGTATTGGTACAATTTCCAAAACCTTCTTCATCCATTTTATTAACCATGTTCAAGACTCTTTCTTTTGCTTCAACTTGACCTTGTGGTAATAGAGAGAATTGTGAAACTTTCGCAGAAACAAAAAGCATTGCAGAAGAGTTTTTACAAGAAGCTACACAAGCTCCACAGCCAATGCAAGTTGCAGCGTCAAATGCTGTATCTGCATCATCTTTTGGTATAGGAATGCTGTTTGCGTCTTGGGTATTACCTGAAGTGTTTACTGAAACGAAACCTCCAGCTTGTTGAATTCTATCAAAAGAGGATCTGTCAACAACTAAGTCTTTGACAACTGGAAATGCATTAGCTCTAAATGGTTCTATAAAGATGGTATCTCCATCATTAAATTTCCTCATATGAAGTTGGCAAGTCGTGACTCTCCTATCGGGCCCATGGGCTTCTCCATTTATATAAAGTGAACACATACCGCATATACCTTCTCTACAATCATGATCGAATGCAACGGGTTCAATTCCTTTCTCTATAAGTTCCTCGTTTAAAACATCTAACATCTCCAGAAAAGACATGTGTTCTGACACATCACTAATAGGATATGTCTCTAATGAACCTTTATCAGTACTGTTTTTTTGTCTCCAGATTTTAAGGGTTAATTTCATTTTTTTGTTATTTATAAGACCTTTCTTTTACCGCTATATTTTCAAATTCTAATTCCTCTTTGTGGAGTTTTGCTTCAGAAGGTTCTCCAGCATATTCCCACGCAGAAACAAACGTGAAATTTTTGTCATCTCTTTTAGCTTCTCCTTCTTTGGTAGCATATTCCTCTCTAAAGTGACCACCGCAAGATTCATTTCTAGTTAAAGCATCTTTTGCAAATAATTCTCCTAGCTCTAGAAAGTCTGCCACTCTACCAGCCTTTTCTAATTCTTTATTTAATTCATTGCGGTTTCCAGGAACTATAACATTTTTCCAAAAATCTTCTCTTAGCTCCTTAATTTCTTTAATAGCTTGCTTTAATCCCGTTTCAGTTCTTGCCATTCCACATTTATCCCACATAATCTTCCCTAGTTTTTTGTGGTAATAATCTACAGAGTGCTTTCCTTTATTATTTATTAATTGGTCCAATAATTTATTGACATTATTTTCAGCTTCATCAAACTCGGGTGAATCCGTACTTATGGAGCCAGTTCTAATATCATCGGACAAATAATCTCCAATTGTGTAAGGTAGAACAAAGTATCCATCGGCTAACCCTTGCATTAATGCTGAAGCTCCAAGTCTGTTAGATCCATGGTCAGAAAAATTAGCTTCCCCTATCGCATAAAGACCTGGAACAGTAGTCATTAAATTATAATCAACCCAAACGCCACCCATTGTGTAATGAACCGCAGGGTAAATCATCATTGGAGTTTCGTAAGGATTTTCGTCAACAATTTTTTCATACATCTGAAATAAGTTCCCGTACTTGGACTTTACTATTTCTTGACCTAGTTTCTTCACGAGTTGATGATTGTTTTCATCTTCGCCTTTTAGTAAAGCCTGCTCTTTTCCATATCTTGTAATGGCAGAACTAAAATCTAAATAAACTGCTTCTCCAGTTTGGTTAACACCGTAACCTGCATCGCACCTTTCTTTAGCTGCTCTAGAAGCAACATCCCTAGGGACTAAGTTTCCAAATGCTGGATATCTTCTTTCTAAATAGTAATCTCTGTCTTCTTCTTTTATATTAGTAGCTTTTAACGTACCTTCTCTAAGAGCTTTAACATCATCCATATTTTTAGGAACCCAAATTCTTCCATCATTTCTTAAAGATTCAGACATAAGAGTAAGTTTAGACTGGTAATCACCAGATCTTGGAATACATGTTGGATGTATTTGGGTGTAGCAAGGGTTGGCAAAAAATGCTCCCTTTTTATGAATTTTCCAAGCAGCAGTAGTATTACTTCCCATCGCATTGGTAGATAAGAAATATACATTTCCATAACCTCCAGATGCGATTACTACCGCATGAGCTGAATGCCTTTCAATTTCACCTGTAACCAAATTTCTAGCAATAATTCCTCTAGCCTTACCGTCCACTAAGACCACGTCCAACATTTCGTGACGATTGTGCATTTTAATTTTACCTCTTGCTATTTGTCTATTCATGGCAGAATAAGCACCTAATAATAGTTGTTGTCCGGTTTGTCCTTTGGCATAAAAAGTTCTGGAAACTAATACTCCACCAAAAGATCTATTATCTAATAATCCACCGTAGTCTCTAGCAAAAGGTACTCCTTGAGCTACACATTGATCAATAATATTTGTAGAAACTTCTGCCAATCTATAAACGTTCGCTTCTCTTGATCTGTAATCACCTCCTTTAACGGTATCGTAAAATAGTCTGTATGTTGAATCACCATCGCCCTGATAATTCTTTGCAGCATTGATTCCACCTTGTGCTGCTATTGAGTGAGCTCTTCTGGGACTATCTTGATAACAAAATGTTTTCACATTGTATCCCAGCTCTGCTAATGTTGCTGAAGCAGAACCACCAGCTAATCCAGTACCAACAACAATTACATCAATATTTCTTTTATTGGCTGGATTGACTAAATCAATAGAGTCTTTGTATTGAGTCCATTTGTCTTTTAACTCTCCTTTTGGTACGCCAGAATTTAATTTTGCCATAATATTTAATGTTGAGTTAGGTAGTGAAACAAAGCAATTACTATGAATCCAAAAGGTACAGCTATTGCAAAAATATTCCCGATTTTGTTAAACGTTAATCTTGTTTTGTTTGTGGAAACGCCAACACTTTGAAAAGAGGACTGAAATCCGTGTAATAGGTGAAGTGATAGGAAAAAGAAAGCTACTACGTAAGCAATCACCCTAGGTAATAATGCGAATTTCTCATGTAATTCATGATAGTATCTAGTTGGATCTTCAGTTGATTGCTGAATGTATTTATAATTAATTTCCGGAATCCAAAAATCTATAAAATGGATTGCTAAAAAAGCTAAAACAGTAATTCCACTGATTATCATATTTCTAGAAAACCAAGAAGAATTTGCTGATGGTTTGTTGTAGACATAAGAATTAGATCTAGATTTTCGGTTTCTTAGATCGAGGAAAAAACCCATAATAAAATGAAAAACAACTCCAAATATTAATATAGGTTGAAAGAGAAATTGTACAATTGGGTTAGTACCCATGAAATGAGAAGCTTCATTAAAGGCATCTGGGCTTATGAGTGAAAGAGAATTTATTACAAAGTGTTGCAATAAAAAAATCATTAAAAATAGTCCCGAGAGCGCCATCAATATTTTGTATCCAACTGAAGTGTAAAAAGTCGATTTACTCATGTTTAATTATTTTAACTATTGCAAATGTAATAAACAATATAACGTCAAGGGAGTAGTACAAAAAAATATGATTGAACAACAAATATTTTAGATCAATTTAGAATAATTATAAATAAATTAATATTGAATTCTTAAGCCTCGTATCTCCAACTACTATTGAAATATTAGCCTAACTAATCCTATTGATAAAAGTTAAGGTCGAATTGGTTTATTCCCAAGCTTTTCATTTTTCTTTTATCATTTTGGGGAATAATCAATTTAAAAACTTTTCCAGTTTTACAGTGACAAGCTAAGCATAATTCTATTTTAGAGGAATCAAATTGACTCTCTAAGGATATTAAATCTATATTTTCGTTGGATAAATAATCTTCTATAGCTTTCATCTGTGCTTCTTGAGAAAAAGTATCTGCTAAGTAGAAGTCTAACCAAGGATCTGAACATCCTGTTTCGTCCCAATAAAAAGTTATTTGTGTATTTTTAGTACAAGAAAAAGAGATAGAAATAGTTAATAATAAATAAATAATATTCTTTTTCATAAAAATTGTTTTAACCTCAATAATATATTTTAAATATAGAATTTTGTAATGATAATAAAGTTTAATTTTTGACTATCTAAATTTTTTAAATCTAAATAAAAACAATTCATCATCTTCATTTGGAAGAACTATTTTACCATTAAGTTCAAATCCTAATTTCTTTAGTAGGTTTTGAGATGCAATATTTTTTTGATCTGTAATCGCTTTTAATTCTTCAATTTTAAACTCTTCAAATGCAGCTTTAATAATTCTAGACGCCGACTCATATGCATATCCAAGACCCTCAAATTTTGGTAAAATACCAAACCCAACATCGATTCCTTCTATTCCACTTCTATCGTAAAGACCACATATCCCAATTTTACTTCCATTTATTGCATTAATTAATGTGTAATTTGAATAACCTTTAGCTTCTAATTGTGGTAACATTTTAAGCTTAATATAATTTTCTGCACTACTGATTGAATCTATTTGTCTGTCACCTACATATTTAATAAAATTATCAGTGTTCATTAATTGATAAATTAATTCAGCATCTCCTTCCAAAGTCGGCCTAATTATTAATCTTTTAGATTTAAAAACCTTATATGATACCATAACGTGTCCAAAAAAAATTAAACTCTAATTCTAGAATATAAGTAATGCAGCACTAAAAACCAAAAACCCTATCACCATCATAATTAAGGTGTATGGCAGTATCTCTTTTGCCTTTAAACCTGTTATACCCAACAAAGGTAGTGCCCAAAAGGGCTGCATCATATTAGTAAGTTGGTCTCCGTAGGCCATAGCCATAATACTCTTTTCTAGAGAAATTCCCATTTCTACAGTTGATTGTATAATCAAAGGACCTTGAATGTACCACTGTCCACCGCCACTAGGAACTAGGAAATTGACTAATCCAGCACTTAAAAAAGTATAAAGTGGGTAGGTGTATGGTGTGGAAATACTTTGAAAATAGGTTGCAAAATCAGAAACAATTCCCATGTCAGTAACAATACCCATTATGCCAAAATAAAGAGGAAATTGAATTAATATTGCTGCTGTTCCACCAATAGCATTGTCAATTGCTTTTATGAAATTATAGAAACTTTTATGAAAAAATAATGCAAGACCAAGTAAGAATAAATTTAAATAATTTGGATTAATAAACTGCAAAGATTTGGTAGCTGCATGGGTTATTGCCAAATAGCAACAAAAAAGTAAAACTAATAGTCCTAGAAGAATTCCAGTTAATTTGGAATGGTCAAATTTTTCAAAACCTATCAAATTATTTTTTTTCTGTTCCATCTTATTTTCAAAAACTCTTTCAGGAACTTTTAATCTGGATTTTTTTGCAAAAAAATACATAGACACTGGCAAGATGATTAGTAAAGAGACTGTCACAAAAATATTCATACTTGAAAATACAGTTAATGAAAAATCTATAAATTGAGGAACACTATTTTTTACACTTCCAGGAGCTAAATCTGATAAATGTCCTACCTCTGAAATTTTAATTAAAGAAGATCCTGAAATACCTCCATGCCATATCATTAATCCCGAATAACCACAAGCTCCAATTAAACCCATATTTAGTCCAATAGAATTTTTGGCTGCATAATTCATGATTTTTTCACAAAAAATAGCACCAAAAACCAAGCCTAAACCCCAATTAAACCAACTTACTATTAAAGTAGTAAATGTGATAATAAACGTGCTTCTAGCATTATTGCTACAAAAGAGTAATAATTTATTAATTACATTATCAATTGGCTTACTTATTGCTAAAACATGCCCCAATAATAGCATCAACATCATTTGTACGGCGAATGCAAGACCTTTTACATTCCATAAACCGTTGTACCAAGATTTGAGAATATATTCCATCTTATTTGAAGAAGATGGGGTTTCAAAAGAGATGTTAGTGGGCCAAAAAAAAGCAAGTACTAACGTAAATAAAGTTAATATGATCGCAATTGAAAATGGAGATGGTAATAGAAAACGAATCCCTTTTATATATTTTTCAATTAGGGACATTTAAAAATTTAATTAAAATGGCAGGTCGTCATCATCGTCTCCTACAGGTTCAAAATCTGGTTCCGCTGGAGCTTCTTCTGTAGCTGGTGCTGCACCACCACTTTTATTAAGTCTCCACGCTTGTAAGTTTACATAATACTTACCATTGTACTCATTTCCACGTACATTAAAGGAAACTTCTACGTCTTCCCCCTCTGATAAACCATCCAATAAACTGGTTTTGTCTTTGATACACTCTAACTTCACATCTTGAGGGTATTGTTCATTAGTTGTAATAACAAATTCTCTTTTAGTAAAACCCGAATCCCAAGACTGTAGGTCCAATATCAACTTCACTTTTCCATTTAATTTAAGTTCCATAGCTTTTTTTAATTATTAAACGAAAGTAATGTTTTCCATGCTGCTTCCAAATCATTATTAAGTAAAAATTCTTGTGCTATTTGTTGAAGCTTTAATTCTAATTTTTCTGCATCATCTTCCAATTCTAAAAAAATCTCACCTAACTCTATCAACTTAAAATCATTGACTGATGTTTCATCAGGTAAAAACTCTACACCAGCTAATTTCCCCAAATCGTTTCCAGTCAAAATTTTACTATTTAAAACTTCTTTAGGCATCTGATCAAAACCTATTCCAATTGTAGAAATTGGTTTGGTAATTTCAAACATCGAGTTTTTATTTGTTTTTGAATACCAATTACCTCCCATTCGAGCAACTAAATCAATTTTTTGTTGGTCAATCATTTGATTGGCATCTAATACATTATCACAAATATGAATTTTTAGAATTTCACAAATGATTAAATTTCCTGCACCTCCCTTTTGGCCCAATTCCTTTATTTCTATTACTTTGCATTCCAGTTGTACTGGTGATTCTTTCAATCGGTATGGTTGGACTAAATCTGATTTTAATTTGGTAAACCCACTTTTTATAAATTCATCCACTTCGGGTGAATAAGGAGAACTAGCTAAAGACATTTGCTCTGCCATTTTAAAGTTTACCATATTTATTACAACTTCCCGTACCTTTTGAATGTTGTTAAATGTATCTTTATGCTTTCCTGTTCTGCCGCTTCTTGATGGTGAAAAAACTGCAATTGGTGGGTTAGAGCTAAATACATTGAAAAAAGAAAACGGTGCTAAATTTGAATTCCCATTTTCGTCTACGGTGCTAGCAAAGCAAATTGGTCTAGGAACTACAGCACCTAATAAGTAATGATGTAGTTTAGGAATCGGAAGGTCTTTTGGGTTTAATGAAAGCATTTTAAATATTTATACTGAACAAAGGTAGTAGAAAAAAAAATTTGAGCTTTTCTATTTCATAAAATTGAATAAATTTGCAAACTGCTTTTTCAAAACAAAGCATTTAGTAATGCGGGTATGGTGGAATTGGTAGACACGCTAGACTTAGGATCTAGTGCCGCAAGGCGTGGGGGTTCGACTCCCTTTACCCGCACCAACATCTTAAATGGCATAAGCATAAGCTTTATGCCATTTTTAGATTAATAAGAAAACAAAAATATGGACGTTAGTATTAAAAATACAGATGCTTTAAACGCAGTTTTAACAGTTAAAATTTCAAATGATGATTATAAGGATACTTATAATTCTTCTTTAAAAAATTACAGAAAGCAAATGCAGCTTCCTGGTTTTAGAAAGGGACATGTACCAACAAGCGTAATTAAAAAAAAATACGGCCCTTCTATTCTTGCAGAAGAAATTGATAAAATTTTAAATAAATCAATTTATGATCATATCACTGAAAATAAACTCAACATTCTGGGAAATCCACTTCCAATTGAAGACGATAATGTTAAAGTAGACTGGAACAACCCAAGTGATTTTGAATTTAAATATGAGTTAGGAATTGCTCCTGAATTTACACTGGAATTACCTGGCAGATATAAATTCACAAGATATCAGCCAAAAGTAGATGATTCGCTAATTAATAAGCAAAGTGATGATTATGGAAGACGATACGGAAAGCTAATAAACGTAGAAAAAGCTGGAGAAAGAGACATGATTCTTGGAAATTTCAAAGAATTAGATGAAAGTGGTAATGTTATTCCAGAAGGGTTTAACCATAGTTCTACCATCTCACTAGAGTTTATAAACGACAAAAAATCAAAGAAAAGATTATTAGGAAGTCAACCTAAAGATACTTTCAAAATAGATCCTGTAAAAATATCAAGAGGAGAAGCTGACATGGCTGCAATGCTTGGTATAGATAAAGAAAGAGCAAAAATTTATAAACGAGAGGTTTTATTAACTGTAAATGAAGTAAAAACACTAGAACCAGCTAATTTAGATGTTGCCTTATTCGACAAAATATATGGAGCTGGAGAGGTGAAAACTATTGAAGAATTTAAGTCAAAAGTAAAAGATGATTTGAATAAAATGTTTATTTCCGATATCGACAAACTGCTTAAAGGTGAGATATCAAAAACCCTCATTAAAAAACTTAAGTTAAAATTGCCAGATCAATTTTTAAAGAAATGGATTTTGTCCTCAAATAAAGAAGCAAAGCAGGAAGACATTGATAAAGAATATGAGTCTTACTCTGACGGTTTAAAATGGCAATTAATTGAAAATTTTATTATTAGAGACCAAAGTATTAAAGTGAGCGGTGAAGAATTATTAAAATTTACAATGGATTTAATGGGCAACCAATATATCCAATATGGCATGATGATTCCTGAAGAAGAAGAGTTGAAAAAAACTGCTGAAAAAGTTCTTTCTAACAAAGAAGAAGGGAGAAAAATTAATGACATGATTTATGATAAGAAAGTCATGGAATACTTGAAAAACACTTTAAGAATTAATGATAAATTCGTGAATCATGAAGATTTTACTAAAAAGGTAGCTGAGCTAACTCAATAAATTCCTAACTTTAAAAAAAGACTAACGATGTACAACAGTAGTGATGAATTCAGAAAATTTGCAACAAAGCACATGGGCATTTCCAGCTCATCTTTAGACAAATACAGTTCTATTTTACCAAATATTCCTGTTGGGATGACCCCAAATATTATTGAGGAAAGACAAATGAACATAGCTGTAATGGATGTGTTTTCTAGACTAATGATGGATAGAATTATCTTTCTTGGTACTGCAATTGATGATTATGTTGCCAATATTATTACTGCACAATTACTTTTTTTAGAGTCTATGGATGCTAAAAGAGATATTCAGATATACATCAATTCACCAGGTGGATCGGTCTATGCTGGACTAGGTATTTACGACACTATGCAATACATTAATCCAGATATTTCCACTATTTGTACCGGTATGGCTGCTTCTATGGGAGCCGTATTATTGTGTGCTGGAAAAGATGGAAAAAGAACAGGTTTAAAGCATTCTAGGGTCATGATACATCAGCCATTAGGTGGAGCCCAGGGACAAGCATCTGATATAGAAATTACAGCTAGAGAAATTCAAAAATTAAAAAAGGAGTTGTACGAAATCATTTCACATCATACCAAAAAAGATTACAAAACTGTTTGGAAAGATAGTGACAGAGATTACTGGATGACTTCGGAAGAAGCCAAAAAATATGGCATGATAGATGAAGTGTTAATTAGAAAATAACAAATGTCAAAGACTTCAGAAGAAAGTATTAGATGTTCCTTTTGCGGAAGAGAAAAAAAAGAAGTTAATATTTTAATTGCTGGTATTACTGGTCATATTTGCGACTCTTGTATTACACAAGCTCATTTAATTGTCAAAGAAGAAGGAGGCTTAAAGTCTAAAAAAGAAATTGAAAAATCCTTAAAACTTTTAACCCCAAAAGAAATTGTAGATCGATTGAATCTTCATGTAATTGGACAAGATGAGGCTAAAAAAGTTTTGTCAGTTGCTGTTTACAATCACTACAAAAGATTACTTCAAAAAAATCAAGTTCAAAATAATATTGAAATTGAAAAATCAAACGTCATAATGGTTGGTGAAACTGGAACTGGTAAAACACTCCTAGCTAAATCAATTGCTGATTTATTGAACGTTCCTTTTTGTATCGCAGATGCAACCGTTCTAACGGAAGCCGGTTATGTTGGAGAAGATGTTGAGAGTATTTTATCTAGGCTATTACAAGCTGCTGACTATGATGTTCAAGCTGCTGAAAAAGGAATTGTCTTTATTGATGAAATAGATAAAGTAGCTAGAAAAAGTGATAATCCGTCGATTACAAGAGATGTTTCAGGTGAGGGTGTCCAACAAGCAATGCTGAAATTACTAGAGGGTGCTCAGGTAAGTGTCCCCCCTCAAGGTGGAAGAAAGCATCCCGAGCAAAAAATGGTTCAAATTGATACCAAGAATATTTTGTTCATATGTGGTGGAGCTTTCGATGGTATCACTAAAATCATTGGTAGACGAGTAAAAAGCCAATCGATTGGATTTAATGCAGCAACTGGTGAAGAATTTACCTCTGAAAATATATTATCTCATGTAAACCAGCTTGATATTAAAAAATACGGTCTAATTCCAGAACTAATTGGAAGGTTTCCAGTCCTAACTTACTTACATCCTCTTACTAAAGAAACTCTGATAAGTATTCTTACAGATCCTCAAAATGCTTTAATAAAGCAATATGTAAAGCTCTTTGAGATGGATAATATTCAACTTACAATCAATGAAGATGTTTTAAATTTCATAGTTGATAAAGCTATATTACTAAAATTAGGAGCCCGAGGGTTAAGATCTATTTGCGAGGCAATTCTTACGGAGTCCATGTATAATGCTCCCGAAAACGACTCAAAAGAATTAGTTGTAGACCTTTCTTATGCTGAAAAACAATTTTCGAAATCAAAAATTAGCCAACTTAAAGTAGCCTAATTTTTTTTAGAGTATTCTATTACTTTAAAGTCATGAGGGTTTTCATCGTCCTTCTGATGATTTAATATTTCCTTTGAAATCCACTTATCTAAATTAAAATCTGGGAAAAAAGTATCTCCATCAAAAAACTCATCAATATGGGTAATATACATTTTGTCTATTAGGTCCAGCTCTAAAAATTTTCTATAGATTTCTCCACCTCCAATTACAAATACTTCTTCTTTACCAAAATCCATACATTTTAAACTTTCTTCGATAGAATGAACTACTTTACAATCAAGGGCTTCATAATTTTTATTTCTTGTAATTATAATATTGGTTCTATTTTTAAGAGGACGAAATTTTTCCGGTATACTTTCAAAATTTTTTCTTCCCATTATTACTGGGTGCCCTAATGTAGTATCCATAAAGAACTTCATATCCTTAGGGAGATTCCATATTAGCTGATTATTTTTTCCAATGACTTTGTTATTGGAAATCGCTACGATTAAAGAAACTATCATACAGAGACAGCAGCTTTAATATGTGGGTGAGGGTGGTAGTTTTCAAGTTCAAAATCCTCGAACTTAAAATTATTCAAGTCTTTTATTTCTGGATTCAATTTCATTGTTGGTAAAGGTCTTAATTCCCTAGATAATTGTTCCTTCGCTTGCTCTATGTGATTATTATAAAGATGCACATCTCCAAAAGTATGAACAAAATCTCCTAAATCTAAATTGGTAACTTGCGCAATCATCATGGTGAATAAAGCATAGGAAGCAATATTAAATGGAACTCCTAAAAAAGTATCCGCACTTCTTTGATAAAGTTGACAAGACAACTTGCCTTCGCTAACATAAAATTGAAAAAAAGCATGACATGGCGGTAATGCAGCTTTGCCATCTGAAACATTTTCAGAAAAACTTTTTGAAGTATCTGGTAAAACACTTGGGTTCCATGCAGAAACGATCATTCTTCTGCTATTGGGATTGTTTTTAATTTGATTGATTAGTTCTTCAATTTGATCTACATTATCTGAATTCCAATTCCTCCACTGATGGCCATAAACGGGACCTAAATCTCCATTATCATCTGCCCAAGCGTCCCATATTTTAACATTATTTTCTTTTAAATATTTAATATTTGTTTCTCCTTTTATAAACCAAAGAAGTTCATGAATAATAGATTTTAAATGCAGTTTTTTAGTGGTCAGAAGTGGGAAACCTTTAGCAAGGTCAAATCGCATTTGATATCCAAAAGTACTGATAGTTCCAGTTCCAGTTCTATCCCCTTTTTGAGTGCCATTTTCAAGTATATGATTAAGTAATTTATGAAATTGTTCCATGGATTTTATTGATGTCTAAAAATAGAATCAATTTCATCAAAAAGATAAATAAAATGTAAAAACTTTTCAACCAATAGTTAAAAAGTCATACCTACAATTGTAGCTGACAGCAAAGATGCTAAAGTCCCAGCTAAAAGGGCCTTTAGACCCAACTCTGAAAGTAGTTTCCTTTTGCTAGGAGCTAAGGCTCCAATACCACCAATTTGAATTCCAATGGAAGCGAAATTAGCAAATCCACACAGCATGTAGGTTGCCATAGTAATAGATTTTTCTTCCATAAATGCTCCAGCAGTTTTTAATTCACCTAAACTAATATAGCCAATGAACTCTGTCATTATTAACTTTTCTCCTATAAGTCTACCCACAAGAGTAATGTCTTCTGTACAGACTCCTATTAACCACATAAGGGGAGCAAAAATATATCCAAGAATTACTTGTAAAGAAAACTCATTGAATTGGCCATCACTAATAGTAGTTATAAAGTCATTTAACCCTGTAAATGAACCGATTTTTATGAGAATAAAATTACCCATTGCCAGAAAAGCTATAAATACCAATAACATAGAAGCAACATTAACTGCTAGTTTGAGTCCTTCTACAGTTCCATTAGAAATAGCGTCTAAAACGTTGCTACCAATTTTATCTTTAGTTACCTCAACATTGGAATTAATTTCTTTAGATTGAGGAATTAAAATTTTAGATATTATTACTGCGCCAGGAGCTGCCATAAAAGATGCTGCTAATAAATGTTTAGCAAACTTCAATCTTTCTACAGTATCATCTCCTCCTAAAAAAGCAATATATGCTGCTAAAACCCCACCTGCTAACGTAGCCATTCCACCAGTCATGACTAATAAAATTTCCGATCTATTCATTTTAGATAAATAGGCCTTTATCATTAATGGAGATTCTGTTTGTCCAAGAAAAATATTACCAGCAACTGATAAACTTTCAGCCCCAGAAAGCTTCAAAACCTTAGTCATTAAAAGTGCTAACCAATACACTACTTTTTGAATTATTCCTAAATAAAAAAGGAGACTTGTAAGAGCAGAAAAAAAGATAATCGTTGGAAGAACTTGAAAAGCAAAAAGAAATCCATGTTTATCAGCATCTAAAAAAGATCCAAATAAAAACTCTGCACCAGCTTTACTAAAATCTAAAATGGAAACAAAAATTTTTCCTAAAAAGTCAAAACCTAGTCTAAAATAATCTAAGAATGCAATATTAAATGGATTTAATATGAGAAAAGCTAATAATATTTGGACTCCCAATCCTAAACCTACAACTTTCCATTGCACATTATTTCGTTTTTCGCTAAATAGAAATGCAATTGCAAGAATGAAAATTATTCCTAAGAATCCTCTGAAAATTGAAATGAAAGATATATCCAATGTGTTAATTTAACTTTACATATGTGTGAGTGTCACCATCTATCAAAAGATTCAACTCTTCTAAGTTAACAGAAATTATCTTCATTTTAGAAATTACTTTTTCTGGACTAAGGTTTCCATCTTTAAATGTTGCTATTTTTTGTGCTCCATTTTGGAATATAATTGAAGAATTTCCAAAACTATCATTTACAACAAAAATAGAATCTATTAGTGTTTTAGAAATTGGTATATTTTCGAAATAAAGCGAAGAATCCTTAATTGTCCAGATGCCATTGACTTCGTCAATTCGGAAAGAATTTTTTGAGTTCTTATTTGTTAAATTTATCTGGTACTTTTCTTCATCTGGTACTTTAGAATAGAAACCATCTGAATACGAAATATGATCTATTTCCCAGTTTCCCAAAATTTTATTTTCGATTGAAGATTTACAACCAATAAAGAAAAAAAATAAGTAAAATATAAAAGCTTTATTAATTTTCTTTCCTTTTATTAATTTCATCTCTGAACCTAGAAGCTGCTTCATAATCTTCATTTTCAATAGAGTTTTTAAGCTGTTTTTTTAACTCTTTTAGAGTTAATCTTTCTGCAGGGTCGTTGGTAATGTCTTCTAAATTTATTTCTGGTGTTATATCGTCATTTTCACTCAGCTCTTCATCATCTAAGATAATACCGGCTGAATTCAAAACAAACTCATATGTATATATAGGAGATTCAAAACGAACAGCTAAGGCAATAGCGTCTGAAGTTCTGGAGTCGATTTCAACTTCTTTTCCATCTAGCTCACAAATTAATTTAGCAAAAAAAATTCCTTCGACGAGATTATAAATGATTACCTCAACTAAATTAATTTTAAAATTATCAGCAAAATTTTTAAATAAATCATGTGTCAAAGGCCTACTTGGAGTCATTTTTTCTAGCTCAATTGCAATTGCTTGCGCTTCAAAGCCTCCAATAATGATAGGCAACCTTCTTTTTCCAATGACTTCTGAGAGAACTAATGCATAAGCACCTGACTGCGTCTGACTATAAGATAACCCCGCAATATCTAACTTAATTTTCTCCATAAAATAATAAATAGTGAATTCCTCTCTTAATTATAAAGATAATTAAAATCTATTATTTCTATTGTGAAGATTTAAAATTATTGATTGATGCTGTTAGTCTTGGTAAAACTTCAAAAGCATCTCCGATAACTCCATAATCTGCCGCTTTGAAAAAAGGTGCTTCAGGATCAGTGTTAACAACAACTATAACCTTACTTCCATTAACACCTGCTAAATGTTGGATAGCACCTGAAATTCCAGCAGCTACATATAAGTTTGGTCGAATAGCTACACCTGTTTGACCCACATGCTCATGATGAGGTCTCCAACCAATATCAGCTACAGGCCTGGAACATGCTGTTGTAGCACCCAAAGATTTTGCAAGATCTTCCACTATTCCCCAATTTTCTGGTCCTTTCAGTCCTCTTCCAGCAGAAACTACTAACTCTGCTTCAGGTAATGGTATTCCATCTCCAAGCGGTTTTAGTTTAGTAACTTTTATTTTTCCTTCACCTAAATTCTCATTGAATTCAACTATAGATGTTTCTACTTTATCTTCTTTTGGAGGAATAGAATTTGGTAATACAGATATCACTTTTTTTTCTGAATGAACACTTACATAAGCAATCGCTTTTCCTGAAAAAACATTTGTTTTTACAGTAAATTCTTCAGAAGATTCCGGAACAGCAATAGCACCTGATATATGACCTGCACCTAAATTTGCAGCAACTCTTGGACCGACAGCTTTTCCTGTTTGATCTTGAGAAAGGATCACGTACTCTGCATTGGTTTTTTCTACAGCTTTTACTATCAGTTTAGAAAGTAATTGCTCGTTTCTCTCTTTAAGACTTCTACAAACAAGAACATTCTCTGCTCCATAATTTCCCATTTCTAAAAGCAATGAGTCGTTGACATCTCCATAGGTTACAACAGTAACTGCACCTAAGTTTTTACCGTAGGTAATTGCTTCCTGAACTGATTTTGATAGTTTGTTATTGATTTCTACAAATACTAATACTGACATATTTAAATAACTTTTGATTCATTGTGTAATAATTCTACTAATTCGTCCATATTTTCAGGATCTATATACTTACATCCTGTTTTAGGGTTTGGTAATTCAAACTTGACAACCGTAGTTAATTCTTTTTGTTCAAATGGGGGAACTACTTTCAAAGGTTTTGATCTTGCAGCCATAATGCCTCTCATGTTTGGAATTCTTTGTTCTGCCATTCCTTTAGCTGCACTGAGAACAATTGGAAGTTCTACTTCTACTACTTCTACTCCTGCTTGAACGTCTCTTTCTAAAGTAGCTTTAGTTCCTTCTACATCTAGTTTAGTTGCTAATGAAACAAAAGGCATATCTACTAATTCTGAAATCATTGCACCAACTTGAGCACCATTATAATCAATAGTTTCCTTACCAGTCATAATTATATCGTAATTTTCATTTTTTGCATATTCAGCTATTTGTTTAGAAACAAAGAATGAATCTGTTGGTTCGGCATCTATACGAACTGCATCGTTTGCTCCAATTGCTAATGCTTTTCTTATAGTCGGATCATCTTTAGAGGAGCCGATAGTTATAGTAGTGACAGTACCTCCATTTGATTCTATCAATTCAAGTGCTCTTACTAATGCATACCATTCATCGTAAGGATTGACAATATATTGGACACCGTTTTCATCAAACTTTGTGTCGTTATCAGTGAAATTTATTTTACTTGTCGTGTCAGGAACTTTACTTATACAGACTAATATTTTCATAAAAAAAACAATTTTTATTTACCTTTCAAAGTTATGTATTTCTTTGTAATTGACTCTAAATTAATTTCATTTTATTATGCATGCATAATAAAAGTTTAACAATTTTATTTTTTTAGTACCATTTTTAGAAAAAACCCTTTAAATATTTAAAAATTCTCATTTTATGATTTACTTTTGGCGAAATTTAAACTATGAGAACGGTTCAATATAGAGAAGCTCTAAGAGAAGCAATGGTTGAAGAAATGAGAAAAGACGAAACGGTCTTTCTTATGGGAGAAGAGGTTGCAGAATATAATGGTGCTTACAAAGTATCTCAAGGAATGCTGGATGAATTTGGTCCCAAAAGAGTGATAGATACCCCTATTGCGGAACTTGGTTTTGCAGGTATTGCTGTTGGTGCAGCAATGAATGGTTTAAGACCTATTGTTGAATTTATGACCTGGAATTTCGCTTTATTAGCCTCAGATCAAATTATCAATAGTGCAGCAAAAATGCTTCAAATGAGTGGAGGACAATATTCTTGTCCTATCGTCTTTAGAGGAGGAAATGGTCCTGCAGGTCAATTAGCTGCTACACACTCTCAAAGTTTTGAATCATTTTATGCTCATGTACCAGGATTAAAAGTTGTAACTCCTTCTAACCCATATGACGCCAAAGGACTTTTAAAATCTGCAATCAGAGATAATGATCCTGTTTTAATAATGGAATCTGAAAAAATGTACGGTGACAAGGGCGAAATACCAGAAGGTGAATACTTGATTCCCATAGGAAAAGCTGAAGTTAAAAAGAAGGGAGACCATATAACTATAGTTTCTTTCGGGAAAATTCTTAAAGTGGTTCAAGAAGCAGTTGATGTTTTAGAAAAAGAAGGTGTTTCTTGTGAAGTAATCGATCTAAGATCTGTTAGACCAATAGATTATGATTGCCTAGTAGAGTCAATTAAAAAAACAAATAGATGTGTTGTAGTTGAGGAAAGTTGGCCATTGGCATCAATTTCTGGAGAGATTGCATTCCATCTTCAAAGATATGCTTTTGATTATTTAGATGCTCCCGTTATGAGAGTTATGCAAGCAGACACTCCATTTGCGTTTTCTAAAGTTTTAATTGAAGAAGCACTGCCAAGTGTTAAAAGAATTATTGATGCTGTAAAATCTAGTCTTTACGTAAGATAACAATCCTATTAAAGAGCAGATATTAATAAATCCAAATCTTTATAAGGTAATTCAAAAGCCTCTCCCAAAATAGATGACGTAAGAGTTCCGTTGTAAATGTAAACACCGTGTCTAAACCCTATAGATTTTTGAATAAGTTTTTCACAACCTCCGGAATCAGCAATCTGAATTAAAAGTGGTGAAAATATATTACTGAGGCTGTAGCTTGCAGTACGAGAAACTCTAGAACCTATATTAGGAACACCATAATGAATTACATCGTGTTTTAAAAAAGTTGGATTTTGATGAGTTGTAATTTTTGAGGTCTCAAAACATCCACCTTTATCAATGCTTACGTCAACAATTACTGCTCCTGCTTTCATTTTCTTAACCATGTCTTCATTAACGATACAAGGAGTCCTTCCATTTGGAGCACTAATGGCACCAATTGCAACATCACATCTTCTTAAAGCTTTTTCCAAAACTTTTGGTTGTATAACAGATGTTGAAACCTTTCTACCTATTTCATTTTGCAATCTTCTTAACTTATATAAAGAATTATCAAAAACTTTTACAGAGACTCCTAATGCTAAAGCAGCATTAGCTGCAAATTGTCCAACTGTTCCAGCTCCTATAATAACTAATTCTGGTGGAGATATACCGGCAACACCACCTAACATCAGTCCCTTCCCATTATTTGCATTACTCATTAATTCAGCTGCAATTAAAAAGGAAGTAGTACCTGCAATTTCTCCCATAGACCTTATAACAGGAAATGAACCATTTTCATCTTCTATATAGTCCCAAGCAATGGCTGTAATTTTTTTAGCTATTAATTTTTCTAAAGTATTCTTAGGTTGAACAGTAAATTGTAAAGCAGAAAACAATATTTGCTTGTATTTCATTAAAGAAATTTCTTCTTCGTTTGGAGGGCTCACTTTTAGAATTATGTCAGCTTGATAAACTTCTTTAGAATTATATAAAATTTCTGCACCTGATTCACTGTAGTCTGAATCTGAAAAATTAGCTCTTTCTCCAGCGCCTGATTCCACGACAACTCTGTGACCATTAGCCACTAAGAAACCAACAGATTCTGGAACCAAAGCTACTCTTTGTTCCTGCAATTCTGTTTCTTTAGGAATTCCAATAAATAGGTTTTTATTTTTAACTGTTGTTTCCAGCATTTCTTCCTGTGGAGAAAGTGATGCCTGAAGGGCCAAGGACTTTAATGCGTCTTTTGATAAACTCATGACTGAATTAATATTTTACGTATGTCTTCTTTTAAATTTATAATAACACTTACGCAATTATCAGGTAAAAAGTTATGGATTTTTTTTGGCCACTCTACAAAACAAAGATTTTGCTCATTTAAGATCTCTAATAAACCAATATTTTCAACTTCACTTTCATTTTCAATCCTGTAACAATCAACATGATATATTGTTTGGTTATTGCTACCTAAATAGGTGTTTATGATACTGAAAGTTGGAGAGTTGGATTCAGATACTCCTAATAACGCTACAATTTTTTTTATTAAAGTAGTTTTTCCACTTCCCATTTCTCCTTCAAATAGAAATATTTTATTTGTTTTACTCATTTGCAGGATTTTATGAGCAACCTGATCAAGATCAGAAATATTATTTACAACAAAAGAATATGAAGACATTATTTAGATACTATGTAAATAAGTTCAGAAGGATTTAGTCTCAGTTTTTCATAATCGTATTCCTTTAAAGAATCTTTAGGGTTAAAGACTGTGATTTTAAAGCCTGCTTTTTTGAGTCTTTCCGGATAATCTAAGCCGTAAAGTCTAACGTGGTCTTTCTGCCAAAAGTGGATTTCTCTTTCTTTAGGATCTGTTATTGAAGCATCTTCATAAGTGTTTTTATTGTTATAATCAATTGGGACTTGAAAAATACCCCATCCTCCTTTTTTCATGACTCTATATAATTCTTTCATGCATTGATGGTCATCATTTACATGTTCCAAAACATGATTGCAGAAAATAACATCAAAAGTATTTTCTTTTAGTGGGATTTCGTGCAGATCAAAATGTATATCCGCAATGGGAGATTCCATATCTGCAGTTAAATAGTCCAAATTTTTCTGTTTTTTAAAAATTGGATAAAAACATTGTTCCGGAGCAATATGTAAAACTTTTTGTTCAGAATTGGTGAAAAAATTACTCTTTTTTAAATAAAGCCACATTAGCCGGTGTCTTTCAAGTGTTAAATCAAAAGGACACAATACGTTTTCTCTGTGTGCTGTAGCTGATCCATAAGAAAGAAATTTTCTAAAATCTTTTTCACAGACCGGACAATGAACTTTAGATCCATAATACGCAAGGGGAGCAAATAATTTAAAAATATAACTAAGCCTAATTAATAATGGTCTTGGTAAAGTATTTAATAAAAATTTGTAAAGCTTTTTCATTGAAGGAGTTTATCAATTTCTTGTGCATAGTCAAATGAATCGTCTCTGTAAAAATGTAATTCTGGCATTTTCCTTAATTGATTTCTTACAATCTTACTAATCTCGTGTCTTATTAATTTAGATTGATTTACTATATTATCAAATGACTCGTTGTTATTTTTACCTCCAAAAATACTAATGTAAACTTTCGCAATTGATAAATCGGGACTCATCCTTACTACAGTAACGGTAACCATAGCACCTTTGGCAACAACAACAGCATTTTGTTGTAGATATTTACCTAATTCTTTCTTAATAACACTTGCAATTTTTTCTTGTCTTACACTCATACAGATTGCAAATTTAGAAAAACACAGCAGTTTAACACAATCCTATTGTATATTGATTAGAAGATACTTAAATGTCAGCTAAGTATGTTAACTTTGAGTTGAATAAAACAAGGGTTTAATTAATGAATCCCAAACTAAGAAAAGGACTTTTAGATAATGAATGTAAAACCAAAAAAATACTTAGGACAACATTTCTTATTGGATAATACTGTAAGCCAAAGAATAGCTGAGGCTATAAAAATTGAAAACAAAGTCAATTTATTAGAAATTGGTCCTGGAACTGGTGCACTAACTCAGTTTTTAATGGGCGAGAGTATCAATCTTATTGCCTACGAGTTGGATAAAGAATCTACTATTTATTTAAATGAAAATTTTCCTAAACTTACCGTACATAACCAAGACATATTAAAAATTGAATGGAAGAGTATTTTTAATGGTAATTTTTCCGTTACTGGAAATTTCCCATATAATATTTCGTCTCAAATTATGTTTAAAATTTATGAGAATAGGGACATCATAGATCAAATGGTAGGAATGTTTCAAAAAGAAGTAGCAGAAAGAATATGCTCATCTACTGGAACTAAAAAATATGGTATTCTATCAGTATTAATACAAGCATTTTATAATGTTGATTATTTATTTACAGTTAATGAAGATGCTTTTAATCCTCCACCTAAAGTCAAATCTGGAGTAATAAGAATTGAAAGAAATGATGTAATTAAATTAGACTGCGATGAGAAATTATTTTTTAGAGTTGTAAAAGCAATTTTTAATCAGAGGAGGAAGATGGCAAGAAATTCCTTAAAATCAATGCTCGGAGACTTGAAAATTGATCATGTTTTACTCACTAAAAGACCTGAACAATTATCAGTTGAGAATTTTATTGAAATAACGAAGTTATTAGAATCCGAAATTAAGTAAAGGTATTCCAGTTTATAATTCATATTTTAGCTAATATTATTACCAATACCAGTTCTAATGCAATTTGACCTAACTAAAGAATTTATAGATCAAATAATAATTGCTCTTGAAAAAGAGGATAGTAAATTTATAGCAGACGCTATTCTGCCGCTACACCCTGCAGATATTGCTGAAATTCTAGAATTAATAGACCTTAAAGGTGCACAATTTTTGTACCGTCTTCTAGACGAAGAATTGGCTTCTGAAGTTTTAGTTGAAATTGAAGAAGATACAAGAGATCAATTCCTTGCCTCATTCTCTTCCGAAGAAATAGCTGACTCTGTAAATAAAATGGATGCTGATGATGCAACAGATATTATCCAAGATTTACCTGAAGAAGTTCAAGAACAAGTTCTAAATGTTTTAAAAGACAACGACCAGTCTTCTGACATATCGATGTTAATGAACTATGACGAGAATAGCGCTGGAGGTATTATGGATGTCGATTTTGTTGCAGCAAATTGGAACTGGACTGTTAAAGACGCTCTCAATAAATTACGAGAACAAGTAGAAAACGTAGATCAAATTTATACCATTTACGTAGTTGATTCCACCAAAAAATTTAAAGGTATTTTATCTCTTAAAAGATTTTTATACGCAAAAGACGACACATTAATAAAAGATATTTACAGGAAAGATTCCATTTCTGTTCTAGATATTGAAGAAGCTGAATCTGTGGCTTCTAAAATGGAAAAATATGATTTAGTAGTTATTCCTGTTCTAAGCGAAGACAAGAAGCTTTTAGGGAGAATTACAATTGACGATGCATTAGACGTAATTAAAGAAGAAGCCGAGAAAGATTACCAAATGGCTAGTGGAATCTCAGAAAAAGTAGAGTCCTCCGATTCCTTATTTGTGATTAGCAGGGCAAGGCTACCTTGGCTATTAATTGGGTTACTTGGAGGAATATTAGGGGCTTACGTCATTGGTTTTTTTGAAGAACATCTTAGAGAAAATGCTGTTATGGCATCTTTTATACCCTTAATTTTAGCTATGGGGGGAAATGTTGGTGTTCAGTCTTCTGCAATTATAGTTCAGTCTCTAGCCAACAATACTTTAAATTACGAATCCATTTTTAAAAGGCTTTTAAAAGAATTAACAGTTGCTTTATTCAATGGCTTTATCTGCGCTATTATTGCATTAATTTTTTGCTGGATAACTAGAAGTGATTTTGCGCTAGCTCTCACTATCGGGGTTTCATTAGTAGCTGTTTTCACCTACGCTGGACTCTTTGGAACTTTTGTTCCTCTTATTTTAAACAAATATAAAATTGATCCGGCATTGGCTACAGGTCCATTTATTACAACCACCAACGATATAATTGGCCTACTTATATATTTTCTCATTGGAATGGCCCTTTACTTTTAAACTATGAGAGTTGTTTTATTAGATGATTTTCATCCTGTTATTAGTGACTCATTAGCAAACTGGAATTGGGATATTCTAGACGGTAAAAACTGGTCAGTTGAAGATTTTAAAAAAAATGCATCAACTTTAGATGGACTGATTATTAGGTCCAGTTTCTCTTTAGATAAAAAAGTTTTAAAGCTTGCAAAAAATTTAAAATTTATTGGAAGACCTGGATCGGGACTAGAAAATATTGATTTAAAGTATTGCAAAGAAAACAACATTGAAGTTTTTAGGAGCCCAGAAGGTAATTGCGATGCATTAGCCGAACACGCATTAGGAATGCTATTAGCTTTAGTAAATAATATTCCTAAAGTAAACTTAGAAGTTAGAAATGGCCTTTGGAGAAGAGAAGAGAACAGAGGATTTGAATTAATGGGCAAGACCATGGGAATAATTGGTTATGGATATATGGGGAAAGCATTCGCACAAAGACTTGCAGGCTTTGGTATAAGGATAATCGCTTACGATAAATATATTTCTGGGTTTGGCAATAGTATTGTGGAAGAAGTTGAGTTAAATAAAATTTTTGAAGAAGCTAACTTCGTCAGTCTTCATACTCCGTTAAGTGAAGAAACTACTGGTTTGGTTGATGAAAAATTCATAGAGAAATTTAAAAACCCTTTCTTTCTAATCAATACTGCAAGAGGAAAATCAGTTGTATTAAAAGATTTAGTAGCAGCTTTAAAATCAAAAAAAATACTTGGAGCTTGTTTAGATGTGTTAGAAATTGAAACTAGAGATTTTAGAATTGAAAAAACTGATAATAATTTTTTTTACGAATTAACAACTTTTGAAAATGTAATATTGAGTCCTCACATTGCGGGTTGGACATATGAATCCAAAAAAAAAATGGGTGAAGTAATTATTAATAAAATAAAACAAAAATTTATTTTAAAATCTTAAATGAATTCTAGAAATATCTTTAAAATTTTAGGTCCACTAGTCTACCTGTGTTTTTTAATACTTGATCCGCCTACTGAAATGTCTAATGAAGGTTTTAAGCTTTTGGGGGTTATATGTTGGATGGCTATTTGGTGGATAAGTGAAGTAATTCCAATAGCTATTACGGCTTTACTTCCCATTGTTTTATTTCCATCGAATAACATTTTAAATATTCAAGAAACTGGTGCTAACTATGGACATAAATATATTTTCCTATTTATTGGTGGATTTATTCTTGCAAATGCTATCCAAAAATGGAACTTACATAAAAGAATTGCTCTTAATATTATTTTAAAAATTGGAGGAAGTACAGACAAAATAATATTAGGTTTCATGTTGGCGACTGGGTTTTTATCCATGTGGATCTCCAATACTGCAACTACAGTCATGATGCTTCCAATTGCACTTTCTGTAATTAGTCAATTAAACGACCATCCAAACACAAAAGAGCATGAAAATAAAATATTCGGTAAAGCATTAATGTTAGGAGTCGCATACAGTGCCTCAGCTGGTGGAATAGCTACCTTAATAGGCACTCCTCCAAACTTGATTTTCGCAGGATTTATACAAGATAATTTTAATGTTGAAATTTCTTTTTTTCAATGGATGAAAATAGGATTTCCTGTTGCAATAATTTTAATGCTTTTCATTTGGTTTTTTCTTACTAAATATGCTTTTAAACTGAATAAAACTGGATTTCCAGGTGGGAAACAAGAAATAAAAAAAATTCTAAATAAGATGGGGAAGATATCCAATGAGGAAAAGAAAATATTAATGGTTTTTGGATTAACTATTCTATGTTGGATATTTAGAAAAAGTACTATTAATTTAATTATTCCCTATTTTGATGACAGCATGATAGCCATTTGCAGTGCAATTATTCTATTTATCATCCCTTCAAAAGACAAGAATAAACCCTTGATGAAATGGAAAGATGCTATCAATATACCATGGGGAATATTATTACTTTTTGGAGGAGGACTTTCAATTGCTAAAGGATTTCAAACTACTCATCTTGATACATGGATAGGTGAACAGCTATCTTTCGTTACTGTTTCTAGTTCCATCCTTGTGATACTAATTATTGTTGCTGGTGTAAATTTCTTAACAGAAATCACTTCAAATATGGCTACAACAGCAATGTTATTACCCGTCATGATTCCCATAGCTGATGTATTACAAATAAATCCCTACCTTTTAATGGTTGGGACTACTTTAGCTGCCTCATGCGCATTTATGTTACCAGTTGCTACTCCACCCAATGCAGTAGTGTTTGGATCAAAATTGTTAAAAGTATCTGACATGGTAAAAGCAGGATTACTTATAAATTTATTTTCAATTATTTTAATATTAATAATGGTTTATTTAGGGATGCCTTTACTTTGGGACTAAAGTTTTTTATTAGATCTCTACCATCTGCCAAGAACCAGAATTTATCAAAGGTTCTGCTTGTTTGAATTTCAACTCTTTTGTCTCCCCGTTTTGAAGATTTAAAATTTTAACTTTTTCATTTCTACCTGGTTTTTTAGCAACCATAACAGGTGAATGTTTGACAGTCTGAGATTGATTTTGCTGGGCCATTTCACTATTCATTCTAGTGGACTGTGCAACATCCTCTCTACCAGCTTTAAGCTGACTTAAATCTTGATTTGGCCTTGGTGATGGACCAGAAGAAACTGTATTTTCATTAGGATCGTGAAGCTGACATTTCATTAAAAAAGAAATGATGTCTTTGTTCATTTTATCCATCATAGATTGGAACAGTTCATAACCCTCTAACTTATAAATTAGAAGCGGATCTTTTTGTTCGTATTGTGCATGGTAAACACTTTGCTTAAGAAAATCCATTTCTCTTAGATGCTCTTTCCATTCATTGTCAATAAAAGCTAAAGTAATATTTCTTTCTAAGGCTTTTAAAGCTTCAGCACCTTCACTTTCATACACTTTTTCAAGCTTTGCAACTACTTTCAAAGCTTTTCTACCATCAGTAAATGGCATTACAATATTTTCTATAGTGTCTGACTGATTTTCATAAATATTCTTAATAACAGGAAAAGCTTGAGATTTTATATTATTGATTTTTCTCTGATATTTTTCTTTTGCCGACTCATATAATCTATCAGTTAGTACACTGGCATCTTTTTCAAGAAGTTCTTTTTCAGAAAATGGAGATTCAATCCCAAAATTAGATATTACTTGATATTTAAAATCTTCAAAATCAGAATTTTGCTGAGCATTTAATATGATAACATTAGAAATATCAAAAATCATATTATCTATGTCTAAATCTAATTTATCACCAAAAAGTGCATTTTTTCTTCGGTTATAAATCGCTGTTCTCTGACTATTCATAACGTCATCAAACTCTAACAATCTTTTACGTATCCCAAAATTATTTTCCTCTACTTTTTTCTGTGCTCTTTCGATTGATTTTGTAATCATGGAATGTTGGATTACCTCACCTTCTTCATGTCCCATTCTATCCATCATTTTCGCAATTCTCTCGGAACCAAAAAGTCTCATTAAATTATCTTCTAAAGAAACAAAGAATTGAGAAGAACCAGGATCTCCCTGTCTACCTGCTCTTCCTCTAAGCTGTCTGTCTACTCTTCTAGAATCGTGTCTTTCAGTACCTATAATGGCTAAACCTCCAGCTTCTTTTACGCCAACACCTAATTTGATATCTGTTCCCCTACCTGCCATATTGGTTGCAATGGTAACAGTCCCAGGTTTACCTGCTTCTGTAACAACCTCAGCTTCTTTTTGATGGAGCTTGGCATTCAACACTTGGTGGGGTAACTTTTTCATTTTAAGCATTCTAGAAAGTAGTTCAGATACTTCAACAGATGTTGTTCCAACTAGAATTGGTCTTCCTTCAGATCGAATGGTTTCTATTTCTTTAATAATGGCTTGATATTTTTCTCTACCCGTTTTGTAAACTAAATCATTTTGGTCATTTCTTACAATAGGTTTATTGGTTTTTACCACCACAACATCTAACTTATATATGTCCCATAATTCTTTAGCCTCAGTTTCAGCTGTTCCTGTCATTCCAGCTAACTTATGATACATTCTAAAATAATTCTGTAAAGTTATTGTTGCATAAGTTTGAGAAGCAGCCTCTACTTTCACATTTTCTTTTGCTTCAATTGCTTGGTGAAGTCCATCAGAGTACCTTCTACCATCCATTATTCTTCCTGTTTGCTCGTCAACAATTTTCACTTTATTGTCCATGACAACATACTCAATATCTTTTTCAAATAAAGAGTAGGCTTTCAATAATTGGTTCATGGAATGGATTCTTTCAGCCTTGATGGTGTAATCAGACATCATTTTGTCTTTAAGCTCAGCTCTCTTCTGTGTGTCTGAATTCTTTTGTTCAATTTCAGCAACCTTAGCTCCTATGTCAGGTAAAATATAAAATTCTGGATCATTTTCTCCAGATATTAAATCGATTCCCTTTTCAGTTAAATCGATAGTATTATTTTTTTCATCAATTACAAAGTATAACGGCTCATCTGCGTTGGGCATTTCTTTTGCGTTGTCTTGTAAATAAAAATTTTCAGTTTTTTGCAAATGAATTTTCACACCAGGTTCACTTAAATACTTAATTAAAGCTTTATTTTTAGGCAATCCTCTAAAAGATCTAAATAACGATAAAGAACCTTCTTCGTATAGTTTCTTTTGTTCTTTTTTATCTACTCCTTCTTGTTCTGATTTAGCAATTTTTGATTTTGCCTCATTTAAAAGTGTATTGATTAATTTTTTTTGGTGATTGACTAACTTCTCAACTTTTGGTTTTAATCCCACATATTCCTGTTCGTCACCTTTTGGTACTGGTCCAGATATTATAAGCGGTGTTCTTGCATCGTCTATTAAAACAGAATCTACCTCATCAATAATTGCGTAGTGGTGTTTTCTTTGAACGAGTCCTTCTACTTCAGAAACCATGTTGTCTCTTAGGTAATCAAAACCAAACTCATTGTTAGTTCCAAAGGTAATATCGGCGTTATAAGCTTTAATTCTTTCTGGTGAATGGGGTTGATAGAGGTCTATACAATCTACCGATAAACCATGAAACTGGTAAATAGGACCCATCCATTGAGAATCTCTTTTCGCCAAATAATCGTTTACTGTAATTAAATGAACCCCTTTCCCAACGATGGCATTTAGATAAACAGGCAACGTGGCAACTAATGTTTTACCTTCACCTGTCATCATTTCAGCAATTTTTCCTTTATGAAGTGCTGCACCTCCCATCAATTGAACATCGTAATGGACCATTGACCAATCTACTTCTGTACCTGCAGCATCCCATTTCTTAGACCATACAGCCACATCGCCGTCAATTGAAACTGCGTCTAATTTTTTGGAAAGATTTATATCATTATCATTTGCTTTTACTTTTAAACAACCATTTTCCGCTAATCTTCTAGAAGTTTCTTTAACAACTGCAAAAGCACTAGGCATTATTTCTAAAAGTGTCTCTTCAATGACCTCGTTTTCTTTCTTTTCTATAGATTCAATTTTTTCGTATAAAACTTCTTTTTCAGAAATATTTAATTGATCTGATTTTGCTTGTTCTTTTAAATCTTGAACTTGATTTTTGAAATCTTTACAAGCATTATTAATTACATCTTTAAAATCCTGAGTTTTTTTTCTAAGATCGTCATCACTAATATCTTGTATTTTCTCAAAAGCTTCATTAGTTGAATCAACTATAGGAAGAAGTTCATTAAGATCTTTTTGGTTCTTGTCACCAAATAATTTTTTTAGTATTCCATCAAGCATTAGTAAAATTTTCGGAATGTAAAAATAGATGAATAGTTGGAATTATTACCCATGTTCATCTTAAAAAATATAATAGTTGAAAGTGACGATTTTTTTAATACTCGTCTTCGTTGAAAAAGAAATCTTCTTTTGTAGGGTAGTCAGGCCAAATCTCTTCAATTCTATCATATATCTCTCCTTCATCCTCAATAGCTTGTAGATTTTCAACAACTTCTAGGGGAGCACCTGTCCTCATAGCAAAGTCTATTAACTCATCTTTGGCTGCCGGCCAAGGAGCGTCTTCTAAATATGATGCTAATTCTAAAGTCCAATACATAATAATAGTTATAAGATTTGGCAAAAGTAATTTTTTTCATGAATCTGCAAAGACTTTTCAAATAAATTAATATTTATTTATTTTCTTTTTTGTTGGGAATCCAAGGTTGCTCTGAAATTTCAGCATCGAGGAGTACTTTTCTTGAAAGAGTAAATAAGTAGTCTGATAACCTATTTAAATAACTAATAATTATTGGGCTTATATCGGTAGTTTCTGAAGATTCAATCGTTAATCTTTCTGCTCGCCTGCAAACACATCTTGCAATATGACAATAGGAAGAAAGTGTACTACCACCAGGTAAAATAAAATTTTTCATTTCAGGTAGTAGCTGCTGTATTTCGTCAATTGCTTTTTCAAGTTTTTTTGTGGGTTCCTCTGAAAGAGATGGAAGATGGGCCATCATCTTTTTATTGTCTCCAGTTGCTAAATACGAACCCACTGTAAAAAGCTGCTCTTGAACTGAAATTAAAAAAGAATTTTTTTCAGCACTTAAATTGTCTTTTATTAGCCCAATCCAAGAGTTTAATTCATCAACTGTTCCGTAAGCTTGGATACTTAAATGGGTTTTTTTTACTCTTTTTCCTCCAAAAAGTGATGTTTCACCTTCATCTCCAGTTTTTGTATAAATTTTCATGCTGGTTCTAATTCAATTTTATTTGTAATACTGTTAAGTACATCATAAAGTTCTTCAGAAGTTTCTAATGTAACTAGTTGTGTTCTAATTGGTTTAAAATTTGGAATTCCTTTGAAATAATTAGCATAATGTCTTCTCATTTCAACAATCCCTAATCTGTCACCTTTCCATTTTATACTAAAGTCTAAATGTTCTTTAACCACTTTTACTCTTTCCTCAATAGATGGTAAAGGCAAATGATCGCCTGTTTTCAGGAAGTGCTTCACCTGATTAAAAAACCACGGATTTCCTATACTAGCTCGACCTATCATTATACCATCCACACCGTACTTGTTCTTATACCTTAAGGCCTTTTCAGGGGAATCGATATCTCCGTTTCCAAAAACAGGAATATTCATTCTTGGATTGTTTTTAACATCTGCTATTAAAGACCAATCTGCTTCACCTTTATACATCTGCGCTCTCGTTCTTCCATGAATAGATATTGCTTGAATTCCTACATCTTGCAATCTTTCTGCTGCTTCAACAATATATTTGGAGTTTTCATCCCAACCTAGTCTAGTTTTCACTGTTACTGGTAAGTTAGTTGAGTTAACGATTTCTTTTGTCATTTCAACCATTTTAGGAATATCCTGGAGGATACCTGCCCCAGCTCCCTTACAAGCTACCTTTTTAACAGGGCACCCGTAGTTAATGTCGATAATATCTGGATTTGCACTTTGACATACTTCTGTTGCTTTTCTCATTGAAGATATCTCTGATCCAAAAATTTGAATTCCAATAGGTCTTTCGTATTCAAAAATATCTAATTTTTGTACACTTTTTACCGCATCTCTAATTAATCCCTCAGATGATATAAACTCAGTATACATCATATCGGCCCCATATTTTTTACATAAGGCTCTAAATGGGGGGTCACTTACGTCTTCCATTGGTGCCAGCAACAAAGGGAAATTACCTAGAGATATATTACCTATTTTTACCATTATATAACTACAAAGTTAGCTATTAAGAACTAATTAATATAGTTTCGTTTATGAAAAAGAAAACATTACTTACTGCTAGAAATTATATCAGTTTGTTCTTCTTATCAATTTCTCTGATTTTAGTGTTTAAAATATTGTTTAACATGATCGCCATGGGATTCATTGAAAAAATATGGGATTTATCCTCATTAGAAATTTACAATGATCTCCAAAATCAAGATTTCAAATACCTTTATGCACACAAAGTTCTTGCATTTTGTGATCAGTTAGGAACCTTTCTGATTCCATCTTTTTTATTTTTTATAATAATTAAATCCATAACTGTAAACTTATCGTTTGAGATAAAAAAAGATATGGTTAAAGTGGTGTTGTATTTTTTAATTCTTTTAGGATTAGCTCAACTTTTTTTATTGATATCACTAAAAATTGGATATGATTTTTTACCTGTATCTGCCCAAGATTTTTTAAAAAACCAACAAGAGTTTAATACAAAACTTCAAGAAGGATTCATAACCAATACATTGTCAGGATTCCTTTTTAATTTATTGTTATTAGCTGTTATCCCAGCTATAGGAGAAGAGTTGTTTTTTAGAGGGATTTTACAAAATATTTGTGTTGGATTATTTAGAAATAGAATTGTTGGTGTGCTTATTACGTCCCTAATTTTTGGATTGCTTCATTTTCAAATAGAAAATTTACTATCTATTATTTTTGCGAGCATATTATTAGGACTCGTCTACGAATACAGTAATAATATTTTAATCACTATAATACTTCATTTTGGATTTAATTCATTTTCACTTTGTTGTATGCAAGCTTTAAAAAGTGGATATCTAAATGACAATCAGTTAGATTTAATGGGAAACTATTTATTTATTCCACTTGGTGTTGCCATATCTGTGTATGTAATTGTAAAAAAAGTATTTTGGGAAGAAGAATTACTTCTCTCTATTGACTGAATAAACCACTTTGAATGCTTCAGCTTCTTTAAGTTCGTCATGGACCTTACGAACTATTCGCATTTCTGTTTTTTTATCTACTTTGAAAACATTAAAGAAACGAGAGTCCCAAACCTGAGAGTATTCCGGATTTTTTCTAAGTTTTGTTAAGTAATCTCGAATCTCTGAATAATCGTTTATAAGATCGTCATCTAATTGAACTCTAAAATCATCAACTTTACCAGGAACTCTACCTATCCAAAAATAAGATGCTTTAATATTTTTCTCAAGATCTATAGTTTCTTTAATAGCAACTTTGTCAATTTCTAGTTTTTTAGATTCTTTTTCCTTGAAAACTGTAGTTACCATAAAAAAGAACAAAAGCATAAAGACAATATCTGGAAGCGCTGCAGTTGAAATTGCAGGATCTTTTTTCTTTTTACCTTTTGAAAATTTAGACATAATTAAATATTATTGAACAGACCTGTTTTTTTCTTTCATTATTTTCTTAGGATAAACTTGTCTTATTGCTGAAATTTTTTGTTTATCGCTTTCTACTTTATCATTCAATTTCTCGAAAGAAACACCAAATTTTTCTCTACATAAACTATCTCTTAGAGTATTAAGACCTTGCATAATTTGGTCCAAAACACTCATATAGGTAACGTATTTAGTAGAATTATCTAACTGGATAGAAACAGTAGCATTATTTGGTAATGTTTGAAATCCATCTCCAAAAGCAAGACAAGCATTTAATCTTCTACTCCAAGCATCTTGCTCAATTTTAAATAAAGGAGCATCTGGATATACATTTAAAGCATTCTCAAGAGATTCTAAAGTGTCCTCGCATATTTTTCTAGTTACCTCAATATATTCTGGCTGGTTAGCTGTTCCGTTTTTGTGTTGATAGAATTTTTTTACTGCCCCTTGGATATCTGAAATATCTGCAAACTCTCCTTCAATTCCGATTTTATCATTTTTATTGGCCATTATTTGAAGTACGTTTCGTTCGTTAAGTAAAAACTCTACGTCTGATTTTTGTGGTAACCTTTCTTCATGAACTTGGGGTAAATTCATAGTAGTGGTGATTAGAAAAAATATGAGTAGAAGGAATGCAATATCCGCCATCGAACCCGCATTTATTTCTTCAATTTCTCTTTTTGCCATTCTTATTTCTTAAGATATTTAAAAAATGGACTTCCCACCCATCCAATACAAGCAAAAGCTATAAGAACAATAGTTGATGAAATGGCCATTTTTGCCATAACAATATCAGATTTAACAACCTGGATATTTAATAATTTACTATTGTAATCATTCAATTCTTGATCACTTACATCGTAAGAAAATAGATAAACTGCAAGGATAAAAAAGGTAAATATTCCAAGTCCTATTAAAGATTTAATTGCTTTTTTAGAGTCGATATAGGCTAAGTATATAAATGCTGCAATTACCAATCCAATAGCTAAATAAATGATAAACATTGAAAAATTAATTAAAGTAGAAACATCACTCCAGAGCGTTTGTTCTTTTTCTTCTGTAATCTGGGTTGTTCTTTCAGAAAGATGAGCATTTAATTCTGAAGCTGTCATTTTGGTTGCTAATCCTTGTTCTTTCGCCTCCACAATAGACCATTGCTTTTGTTGTTCATAACTCATCTCTGATGGGTTATCATCATTCATTACCCAAATAGTAAATAGAATTCCAAAAAACACTATTGCATAGGTTACTATTTTAGTAATTAAAGTTTGATTGTTGTTTTCCATTTTAGAAATTTTACTAAAAATTATTTTCCAAGATTATGCTTAACTAGAACATCTATAAGAGAAATAGAAGCATCTTCCATTTGATTAACTAACGAATCTATTTTAGATACTATGTAGTTATAAAATATTTGAAGAATAATTGCAACTATTAATCCAGAAACTGTAGTAATTAAAGCAACCTTAATACCGCCTGCTAATTCGTCGGGTTTTGCCTCTCCTTTAAGTTCGATAATATCAAAAGCTTGAATCATACCAATAACAGTACCCATAAAACCTAACATTGGAGCTAAAGCAATAAATAATCCTATCCATGAAAGACCTCTTTCTAAAAGTCCCATTTGAACACCTCCATAAGCAATAACTGACTTTTCAACCATTTCAACACCCTCTGAACTTCTCTCTAATCCTTGAAGAAAAATACTAGCAACTGGTCCTCTTGTATTTCTACAAACCTCTTTGGCTGCATCAACCCCACCATTCGAAAGAGCATTTTCAATGTCCTCTAATAATTTTTTAGAGTTAGTTGTTGCTAAGTTTAAGTAAATAATTCTTTCGATAGAAAGAGCCAATCCAAGTATTAATGCAATTAAAACAAAAGACATAAACAATGGTCCACCCTCAATAAATTTGAGTTTTAGTGATTGTGATACAGATGTCTCTTCTTCTACAACCTCTTCTACTACAGGTGAAGATTCTTCCACTGCTATTACTTCTTCTTCTACTGCAGTCACTTCTTCTTCAGCTGTTGCTTCTTCAATTGTATCTTTGACAATAATTTCTGCCGAATCATTTTGAGCAGTAAATGAATTGGTGATTATTAGTCCTAGAAATCCTAAAATAAAAATTGCTTTTTTCATGTTAATTATATTGACTTTAAATTTTAATTTTTTGCGCAGCCAAATTACAAAAAAATATAGCTTCTCTGCCAAAAAAAAAATTATCTACTATAAAAAAGATTATTCTGACAACTCACCAGCTAGATCTTTGGTGATAAATTCAAGAAACTTTTGTTTGTCATTAGGAAATTTATTTAACAAAAACATGGACTTGACAATAATTGCTTCAATGGTCATGTCTTTCATTCCAACAACCCCTACATTCCTCAATAATCTACCACCCTCGTATTTATTTTGATCGACAGAACCAGCGGCACATTGACTTGCATTTAAGAATACTTTATTGGAGTTGGTGACATCTTTAATAAAAGAATATAACTCATTACTTGATGGTAAATTTCCAGAACCAAAACTGTAAAGAATAATAACATTTGAAGAATTGTCTTTCATCAATTTTAAAATTTGGTTGATGACAATCCCAGGGTAAAAAAACACTACCAAAACATTCGGATTAAAGCCTTTATTGTAAGTAAGTTGTTTTGATTTTTGAACTAAAATATTATTTAAATTATACTTTATTTCAACACCAATTTCTGCAAGAGCAGGATAATTATAAGACATGAAAGCATCAAAATGTTCTGAACTAACCTTAGTAGTTCTATTACCTCTAAAAAGTTGGTATTCAAAATAAATTGCAACTTCTTTAACTAAAGATTCATTATTTCTTTTAGCTGATGCTATTTCAATAGCTGTTATTAAATTCTCTTTCCCATCCGTTCTAACCATTCCTATTGGTAATTGAGAGCCTGTTAAAATAATTGGTTTTTCTAAATTTCTAAACATGAAACTTAATGCACAAGCTGTGTAAGACATGGTATCTGTACCATGAAGGACAACAAAACCATCATAATTGTAATAGTTATCAAATATATTATCTCCTATTTCTTCCCAAAACTCATAATTAACTTCCGAAGAATCTAAAGGCTTTTCAAAAGAAACAGCATCTATGACACAATTAATTTTCTTTAATTCAGGAACTTCTTTTGTTATTTGATTGAAATTAAAAGGTTGCAAAGATTTATTTTCAGAATCCTCCTTCATACCAATAGTACCACCAGTATAAATTAATAATATTTGAGACTTTTTCATATTGCAAAAATTGGCATAACTAATAACAATCCGTCTAATAAAAATAAATAATAAAATTCACTATTTTTTTTCTTAGATGGTATTAGTGCAAAAACTGTAAGAATTAAAAAAATAGCAAACCTACAGTTAGCAGTAAATAAGGAAATAAAAAATAAAATACTGGTCATAAACATAATTAAAATATAAGAATTTTGAATCCCTATCATTTGAGGAATCGTCTGAATCCCTTGATCAAATCGTATATCTCTAATATCAAAAGGTATCGTAATTATAAAAACATATATTGATACTAATAACGCGATTATCCAATTTACAGATGAAGAAAATACTAACTGTGGTAGGACACAGCAAGTCCAAGACCAACAGACTGAAATAAATAAAATTTTCAATCCTTTTATTTTTCTGAAATTATATTTTTTCAAAATTGGGTATCTGTAAAAAAGCACAAAAAAGAAAAAAGGAGCAGAACATAAGACTGAATTTATATTGAGTATTAAAAATGAGAAAATTATCGCAAAAAAAAAGGATATGGTAGTAAGTATTTTGATGTTCATTAAATTGGATTGAATCCAAATAATTTGCTTGGAACGTTCTTTATGAATTGTTTTCTTATTTAGGTTTTGTAAATTATAACCAAATAAAGTAGCAAAAAACACCAGGCCTAGAAAGAAAAAATTCAATTTTAAATTGCACAAAAAAAAAGAACTTACAGCGAGTCCAACTCCACATAAACTAATCCAGATATTTGAAAAAATAATAAATTCTATCGTTCTTCTAAGCATAAAGAATTCCTTATTATTTAATTGTTATTAATCGCAAAGATGGAAATAACAGCTAATAAACTTCCAGCAAAAGATGCTACATGATTTTTTGATTTTTTAGAAGAAAAAAATCCATCTTCAAATTGTATATTTTGGTTTTGCTCTTCAGACATATCAATTTTTTTTCTATTTCGTTTTGTAATAAGAACAATTGAACTCAATAATGGAGTTGCAATTAATAACGTTGTATTTTTTTTGCTTAATAAACCTTTATCTTTCTGATAGGTATCTAATAACCCCACAAATAAACCAAAGGCTACACCACTACAAAGATGTTTTGTAGGTTTATAATTATACTTTGCTTCTTTTTTACCTGACAAATAAGATTCCATCTCTAAGTAATTTAAGAATTTACCATTTTTAAAATCAGGTTTATACATCCAAGATTTTTTTTGACTAGAGTCTGTGTAAAATGCCACATCTTCTTTAGAAAAAATCTTAAACTTCCAAAAATCATTATTATTATTTTTTTTAAATCCTGTAAGGTGAGAAGTATTGTTTTCTGACAATTTGTACAGGACTGTGTCTCCTGATAAAAGGTGCAAAACAACATCTTGATATTGTTCTTTTTCAAATTGAGCATTTACATTAAAATTAAAACAGATTATTATCAGAAAAGATAATATGTTAATAATATTCATAAAATAAAATTAAACATTTCGGTAACAATATAAAATGAATGAGTTGTATATATATATTTGCTTTTCTAAATTATTGATGATGACTCAAGATTCGTTCGAAAGAAGACATATAGGTGCTAATGACAATGATGTTGAACAAATGCTGGAGACCGTTGGTGTAGGTTCGATTAATGAACTAATTAAAGAAACCATACCAAATTCTATACTGAAAAATGAGGAATTAAAAGTTGAAGAAGCTGTTTCCGAAGAAGAATATTTAACAAAATTAAAAAAAATAGCCCTTAAAAATAAAAACTTTAACAGCTATATTGGTCAAGGTTACTACGGAACCATTACACCAAATGTTATCAAAAGAAATATTTTGTGTAATCCTGGTTGGTATACGGCATATACTCCATATCAAGCAGAAATAGCACAAGGTAGACTAGAAGCCTTATTAAATTTCCAAACATTTGTAACCGATTTAACGGGAATGGAGTTAGCTAACGCCTCACTTTTAGACGAATCTACTGCTGCTGCTGAATCTATGTTAATGTTTTATCACATGAGAACAAGAGGGCAGGTTAAGTCCAACGTAAATAAATTTTTTGTTAGTGAAAGTATTTTTCTTCAGACCAAAGATGTTCTTTTTGCAAGAGCAGAACCCCTTGAAATTGAAATCATAACAGGTGATCCTGAAAAAATCGAATTAACAAATGAGTTTTTTGGAGCAATTATTCAGTATCCAGATGCATATGGGGAAATTTACGACTACAGCAGCTTTACCACAAAAGCTAAAAGTCTAGATATCCAGGTATCTGTAATCGCTGATATAATGAGTTTGGTAATCCTTGATAGTCCTGGAAGTTGGGGAGCAGATGTTGTAGTTGGTTCCACACAAAGATTTGGAGTTCCCATGGGTTATGGTGGCCCACATGCCGCTTTTTTCGCTTGTAAAGAATCCCATAAAAGGCATATTCCTGGTAGAATTATTGGTGTTTCTTTAGATGTCCACGGCAATCCAGCCTTAAGAATGGCACTTCAAACAAGAGAACAACACATTAAAAGAGGAAAAGCAACATCAAATATATGTACTGCTCAAGCGCTCCTAGCAGTTATGGCAAGTATGTACGTTGTCTACCATGGACCAAACGGATTAAAAGAAATTGCCAAAAAAATTCAAATCAAAACTCAGACTTTAAAAGAAACCTTAATTGAAGCTGGATTTGATGTACAAAATAAAAACCAATTTGATACCATTTGTTTTAAAGAAGAGTCGTTTGTGAATCTTAAAAAACACTTGGAAGAAAATCAAATTAATATTGGTTATATAAATCATTTAGCTACCATTTCTATTGATGAAACTGTTTCTTGGGAACAACTAAATTTGTTAGCCAAAGCTCTTCTCAGATTTAAAAAAGCAACCCCAAAAACAATTTCTAAAACTAGTAATATTACTAATTCATTCCTTGAAAGAAAATCTGATATATTAAATCAAAATATTTTCAATTCTTACCATTCCGAAACCGAAATGATGAGATATATTAAGAAACTTGAAAATAAGGATTTGTCTTTGATGCATTCCATGATATCACTTGGTTCATGTACTATGAAGTTGAATGCTGCAACTGAAATGGAACCTATCACATGGCCAGAATTTGCTAATCTCCATCCGTTTACTCCAATAAATCAGACTGTAGGCTACCAACAAATTTTCAAAGAATTAGCTGCTGATCTTTCCGAAATAACAGGGTTTGATAAAGTCTCACTTCAACCTAACAGCGGAGCTCAGGGAGAATACAGTGGTTTAATGGTTATTAGAGCTTATCACCTTTCTAACAATGAAGGACATCGGAAAATTTGTCTGATTCCAACCAGTGCACATGGCACCAACCCAGCAAGTGCAGTTATGGCTGGAATGAGTGTGGTGCTCGTTAAATGCGATGATTTAGGTAATATCGATTTAGAAGACCTTAAAATAAAAGTTGAAAAGCATTCAGATGATTTAGCGGCACTTATGGTCACTTATCCTTCAACACACGGGGTTTTTGAAGAAAATATTATAGAAATAACTTCAATCATTCACGACTCAGGTGGTCAAGTTTACATGGACGGAGCAAACATGAATGCTCAAGTTGGGCTGACTTCTCCAGGTCTTATTGGAGCAGATGTATGTCATTTAAACTTGCATAAAACATTTGCTATACCACACGGAGGTGGTGGACCAGGAATGGGTCCTATTGGTGTTGCTAAACATTTAGCTCCTTTCTTACCAACAAATCCGATTATAAAAACCGGTGGTGAAAAAGGAATCAAAGCAATTAATGGCGCTCCATGGGGAAGTGCATTAATCCTAATTATTTCCTACGGTTACATAAAACTACTGGGAGCAAAAGGGCTTAAAAAATCAACAGAAATAGCGATTTTGAATGCAAACTACTTAAAAGCAAAATTGATAAAACACTACAATGTACTTTATTGTGGTCCAACTGGAAAAGTTGCACATGAAATGATACTTGATTGCAGGTCATTTAAAAAAGAAGCTGCAGTTGAAGTAGAAGATATTGCAAAAAGATTAATGGACTATGGATTTCATGCCCCGACTGTAAGCTTTCCAGTTGCTGGAACGCTTATGATTGAACCCACTGAAAGTGAATCTTTAAAGGAGTTAAATCGATTTGCCGAAGCAATGATTAGTATCAAAGAAGAAATTAACGAAATTAAAAATGAAGTTTACGACCAAGAGAGTAATGTACTGAAAAACGCTCCTCACACCGCTTATGAAGCTATTGATGATAATTGGAAACATAAATATTCAAGAAAAAAAGCAGTTTACCCAAATGTAAGTTTAATGAATAATAAATTCTGGCCTCCAATTGGGAGAGTAGATAATGCCTATGGTGACAGAAATTTAGTTTGTAGCTGTCTACCTCTTGAACAATACGCAAAAGAAGAAAAATCTATTATTTAAAAAAAAATTATGAGAAAAATAAATATTCTATTAATCTGCTTGTTTTTTAAAAGTGCAGTTTTTGGGCAAATTTTAAATAGCCATTTTAATACCTGTGACTACAAACCACTAGTGAATTACAGCTCTTACAGTCAAAAGTCAACCAGTGACACTATTGCATATAACACTTTCAACAACATAAACGACTGGACTATAAGTGCTGCAAATTTACAAGGACAGTGGCAAATTGTGACTACTACTCCGCAGTACGTAGATCAATATATGGGAGCAATGGCATCTTCATCAGCAGCTGATGGTTTTGCTGTTTTTGATGGGATTCAATATCTAATAAATGGACCCGTCGATTATCAGGATGCAATTATTGAACTTAACGACACTCTAGATTTGACAAACTACCCTGTTGTGGTCTTAGAATTTGAACAATTATACAGAGCTTTCAATTATGACAAAACTTTCGTTGAATTATCTACTGACTTTGGAGTTAGCTGGACACAAATTGAATTAAACGATCAAGTCACTACTAACGACCCGGCTGTTCAAGAACTTATAGGAATCAATATTTCTTCATTTGTTGGAGGTCAGTCTGGTGTGAAAATTAGATTTAGGTGGACCAGTGATAGTAACGACGATTCCTATGGATCTGGTTATGGTTGGTTAATCGATGACTTAAAAATTACAGTTCCACCAGAAAATGATGTCCAAAACCTATCTTCTTGGATATATGGTGAGAATAGTTTTGGTGCAGAATATGGAAGAATTCCACTTTCTCAAGCAGAACAAAATTATTATGTTGGCGCATCTGTTTATAATTACGGTTCCATGGATCAAAATAATATTATTGTAAATGGAGATTTTACAGGACCCACAAATTTCACAACTTCCGCAACAACTTCTACAATTGCTAGTGATTCCATAAAAACAGTTGAAAGTTTAAATCCTGTTACACTTTCAATCGGAAACTATACTGGAACGATAACAGCTAGTTCAATGGGTGACACTTTAGGTTCAGGGAACTTTGATGATAATGTATACTTAAGAAACTTTGAAGTAACAAGTGATATTTATTCTTTAGATGGATTAGGTAATCATCCTACAGATTATGAATCTATAGGCTCACTTGGAAGTAACTCTTGGAACAGCGCAGCAGATGGTTTAATTTGTGCAACTTTATATCCATTTCGACAACAAGAAGTTGTAAATTCTGTAAGGGCATATTTACAAAGTTCTTCAGTTGCACAAAGTGAAGTGATCTTATATATTTTAGATTCCTTAAGTTTTACAAATGGTTTATTTAGTAATTCTTACTTCATTTCAGATTTATATACAGTAACTCCTCAGGATATTAGTAATGGTTACATAGAAATTCCCGTTGCTTATTCAATAGGAAATTCAACATGGGAAAATTTAACACTTCCACCAGGAAACTATTATGCAGCATTAGAACTATACAGTGGGGGAAACACATATGACATAAGAATTCTTGACGATAATACAGTAATACAACCAGGATGGTCAAGTGCTATTTGGTTTCCCGGAGACCAAGCTTACACCAATGGAAATGCTTTTGCAATAAGAATGAATCTAGGAGCGAATGTTGGGGTTGTAGATAATGATGATGTTAAAATAAATTTTTTTCCTAATCCAGCGAAATATTACATAAATCTTGAAATAGATAACAACCTAAATAGTTTTTATGAAATAATTGATATGAGAGGTGAAACTTTACTATCTGGAACTTTTTTGAATACCGTCCAAATAGACTTTAAAAATTTAAGTAATGGTAGTTATTTTATTAAAGTGAAAAACAGCTCTAAATCTTATACAAAAAAGCTATCAATTTTGAGATAATATCTGTTTTGTTTAACCCAAACAAGAAAAATTAATACTCTACTAAACTTAATTGTTATTTTTTCTTATTATTGTTTCGATAAACTTAATGAAACAAAAATGAAAAAAATTTACATTGCACTACTATGTGTGCTTACTAGCTTTGCTTTTAGCGCCCAATCATCTTCTAATCAGCTTGCAAAAAAGCATGAAGTTATTCTCGAAAAAATTAGACCGAATTTTGAAGCACAACCTAAAGGAGTTGTTCTTTGGGAGGATCAATTCGATAATGCTAGTGACTGGATTCTTGACAACTCTTGTACATATTCAGGATATAATATTACTGGAGGTTTTGATTATGCTAACTCAACACCAATAAGTTCAACTTCTCCGTGTACTTCTCCAGGGACTGTTGCAATTGATCCAAACACAGGATCAACAGCACAATGGAGGTTTGAAACAGACGCTAATTTAATCCCTGTAGGTGCTTTATCTCCTTTTGCCTCAGCAACTGCTTCCAACGGGTACTTATTTATTAACTCTGATGCTTGTGGTGGTGCTGATGGAGACGGAACACCAATATTTGTTACTGCAACAACATCTGCACCTATTGATTTAACCGGTGAAAACAGTGTTGTCTTATCATTTTCTCATAATTACAGATGGTGGCAGGATACTAGAGGAGTAAGAGTATCTGGCGACAATGGAGCTTCATGGGTTCAATATGAAATTACCAACAATTCAGGATATCCAAATGATCAGAACTCTGGAAATCCAGAAATTACAAGTATTGATGTTTCAGCTGACATCGGCGGACAATCTCAAGTGTTAATTCAGTTTTATTATGAAGACAACGACTTTTGGGCATGGTACTGGGCGGTTGACGATGTTAAAATTTCTAGAAAAGATTTAAATAATGTTCAGAATAATGCTGCTTGGATTTACGGTGAAACTACAGAATTTGCTGAATATGGAAGAACTCCTATTACACAAATGGATTTAGACTGGATTGTCGGAGTAGAAGTTAAAAACGATGGTGTTAATGGACAATCTAATGTTACTTTAAACGCTGATTTTGGTTCATTTACCGCAACAGCAACTATGACTGATACGTTATATGCAGACTCAAGTAGTTTTGTTGAGACATTGACAGACCTTTCGTTAATTGGAACTGGAGTTTACCAAGGTACTTATACAGTAAGTTCAGATTCTGACCAAGTGGGTGGTGCAAATTTTGGAGATAATGTCTTAGAAAGAAGTTTTGAAATAACAACTGATATCTACTCTTTAGATGGTATTGACAATCATCCATCTGGTACGCAAGCACTAGGTTCTTACGGAAGTTATTCGTGGCCAACTGATGCGTCAGATGGTTTAGTTTGTGCTACCATGTTTCCTTTCTTAAATAACGATACCATAAATTCTGTAAAGGCTTTAATTACGACTAATACTGTTGCAGACGCAGAAGTAATTCTATACATTATTGATTCTACAGAGTTTAATACTGGAAACTTTGGAAATGCAATTTTCACCTCTGATTTATATCTAGTGACCACTAATGATGTTGCAAATGGTTACATTGAAATTCCAGTAGGTTTTCAAAATGGTAATGTTTTTGAGAGTTTACCAATAACACCTGGAAAATATTATGCAGCTTTAGAACTTTACAGTGGTGGTGGAACTTTTGATATCGGAATAATAGATGATGCAACGGTTGTACAACCTGGAATGTCAAGTGCAATTTGGTATCCATTAGATCAAGCATATTCAAACGGTAATGCGTTTGCAATTAGATTGAACTTAGGGGACAATTCTATAGACAATACTGGAATATCTGAAAGGTTAATTAATGTAGAAATTTACCCTAATCCAGCTTCAAACTTCATTAATATAAATTCTAACTCTAACGAGACTAGTGAATTAATTATTAAAGATATGTCAGGTAGAGTAGTTAGTTCTGAAAAGTTCAATTCAATGATTAAGGTTAACGTCGATAACTATTCTAAGGGAATATATTTAATTGATATTAAAAATTCTCAAGGATTTTATTCTCAAAAGATTACTATACAATAAATAAATAGTAG
>JAQXDK010000048.1 GCA_029251405.1 Flavobacteriales bacterium | reverse complement strand
ATTTGTTCTAATTCACCTCTCCAACTATTAAATTCATTTTCCAAAGTTTCTTTCTGTTGCTCCATGGATAGATGGCTGGAATCAAGTAGTGATTTTTTGAATTTTTTGGGCATTAATTTCTTCCCTTTCTCTCCTCCAAATTGGTCTTGATATCCATCTGTAAAAATATATATCTTATCCCCTTTTTCTAGTTGTGTTTTATGCTCTTTGAATGGTTTGTCATTAAAAGTGTCATTTTCAACTTCAATGAAGTTTGGAAAGTCAAGATTAACTGTAAATTCAAAATCTACATTTGTTCCAACAAGTTTTTGATTATTAATTGTAGTATCCTTTTGCTTATTTTATTGTAAAAAGAATTCACCTGAAAGAATCAGAAATAAAATTAATAGTAGATTTTTAAGTATTTGAATTTTATACATATAGTCAATATTTTATCATTTTCATCTCCTCGACCCTATCTTCAAAGGTTATTTTTAGAATATAAATACCTTCAGAATAATTTCTTAGACTTGTAGTACTGCTCTTAATAGTTTCTAGAAATTTACCATTTAGGCTAAATAGTTCTATTTTTTTTGATTCTTCAGCGTTACTAATAGTTATTAAATCATAAGTAGGATTTGGATGAATCTCAACATCTTTTTTCTGGGAAATTTCATTACTTAAAACAGAATCACAATAGGAAATATGACTATTCTTCCATTGGTTGTATTTAGTTTCTAATACATCAATAGGTTCTACATTTGGAGCTGTTCCCGCAACATTAATGTCTAAAAACAAATTATTGTAGCTATCTGTTGGAAGAGCCATTCTTAAAAAGGCCGATAAGGAACTAGTTCCTTCAACCATGCATCTAGTATCTGCTCCTACTACTTTAGCACCATTCATAGCTGCCATTAACTTTTCTGGCAAACATCCATTAGTATTTAGAAAATAATACTCCATAGAGTCTAATATCTGCTGTCCTAATAATATGTTTCCTTGTATGGCATAGTTAGGTCCCAAAATATGATTTTTATAATCAAAGCAACTTGTTCCAGTAAAAGCAGCCGATCTTGAAGATCCATTATGATAGTCTACCACACCATATTGTCTCGACTGAGGATTGTTTTGAGCATCATTAGCAGCCAGCCAAGAAATAATCTGGTTGGGAGAACTTCCTTGTTGCATTTGGACTCGAGCGTTTACTTGGTTTGAAGCCAACCAAAATGATTGAGTATGAATGGCACCGACACCAGGTAAAATATCTGAAATTATATAAGCTCCAGGTGTTCCTGGCCAAATAATACTATCTCCACAAGTAGCTCCAGCACTACCAATTTCACCAGTTAAAGTATCTACAGCAACTATTGAAAAAGTATGCTGAGAATAAAAATCACTCACACTTAAAAGAAAAAATATTGCTAGTAATCTGAACATATAAAATTATTAAAAATCAAACTTTAATTATCTCACTAATTTATAACAGTTATAATTCTTTAGTTGTCGATTTAGACTGTTTTTTTTACAATTTCTTTATTGTTTACTATGAATACAAACATGCTAATTCAAAAAAATAAACGATTAAACTACTTGCTATTACAGGCCATACGCCTATAAATTTACATGTTTAGAACTCATTTCAAAAACAATTTTTTTTCCATTCATGATCTGCTCATGAGATAAAAAATTCGAGTTAATTTTTTCACCATTAACTGAAATACTTTTCACAAAAATATTTTTTTCACTTTGGTTAATAGTTTTAATAGTTAAGCTTTTATTATTACTTAATTTAATGATTGCTTCTTTAACTAAGGGGCTTCCAATTGCATAAACTTTAGAACCTGGAGTTACAGGGTAAAAACCTAAACTACTAAAAATATACCAAGCACTCATTTGTCCAGCGTCATCATTTCCGCACAAACCATTTGGTCGTGGACCATACATAGTGTCCAAAATCATTCTCACACGCTCTTGAGTTTTTTCTGGGTGTCCTGAAAAATTATATAAATAAGGTATATGATGTCCTGGTTCATTGCCGTGAACATAATTTCCTATAATACCGTCTCTAGTAATATCTTCATGTTGTTCAATATACTTATCTTCAATTTGCATATTAAATAAAGAGTCTAATCTATTAGTAAACAGCTCCTTACCCCCCATCATTTGAATCATTTTTTTTATATTTTGAGGTACATATAGCCCATAATTCCATGCGTTACCTTCAATAAATCCTTGTCCATGAGTATTCATGGGTTCAAAGTTTTTTCTAAAAGTTCCGTTTGAAAGTTTAGGTCTCATAAAACCTATGGTAGAATCATACACATTTTTATAGTACTCTGAGCGTTTAAAGAAATTTTCTTCAATTGATTTTTCACCATTAAGATTTGCCATTTGAGAAATACACCAATCGTTATATGCAAACTCTAAAGTTTTCGAAACAGATGAATGACTTTTATCGTCTGGAACAAAGTGGTAATCTATATAATCACCTAAACCATCAAAATATCTAACGGAAGCTGTATTTACAGCTGCTTTAAGAGCACGATCATGGTCAAAATCTCCTATATTTTTCAACATAGCATCTGCAATTACAGAAGTAGCGTGATAACCAATCATGCACCAATTCTCATTTGCGTAATGTGACCAAATGGGGAGCATGTTGTGAACACTTTCGTCATAATGTGCTAACATGGATTTAATCATATCGTTGTTACGCTTTGGTTGAATTATATTAAATAATGGATGTAAAGCTCTGTATGTATCCCAAAGTGAGAAAATAGTATAATTAGTAAACCCATTAGACGAATGAATGTTTTGATCTAAACCTCTGTATTGACCGTTGACATCTTCGTATATAATGGGAGATAAATTGGTATGGTATAAAGCAGTGTAAAAGATTATTTTATCATCTTCATTTAGTGTTTCAACTTCAATTTTCGAAAGTTCTTTATTCCAATTTGCATTTGTTTCTTGTTGGGTTTTATTGAAATTCCAATGCGGGATTTCAGTTTCTAAATTTTTCATTGCTCCATAAGAACTTACCGAAGACAAGGCAAATTTAATTTTGATTTTTTCACCGTCTTGAGTATTAAAATTAAAATAAGCTCGTAAATTTTTTCCCGCCATTTCTGGGAAGTTTTTATCTTGATTAAATCTTCTATAAAAACCATCATAAGCAACTTTATCATATTTTATGTGTCCATAGCTTTTAAAAGGCTTTGAAAATTTAGCGGCAAAAAAAACCTTTTTGTCCCTTGCCCACCCTTTTGTTTGTCTGTAACCCGTAATCGTAGAATCATTTTCAACCCTAAGAAAAGTCCAAACATTTTTATTATTGTGATGATATACGTTGTAAACCATATCTAAGATAATATGTGCATCATCAGTTTTTGGAAATGTGTATTGATGAAAACCCACTCGTGTAGAAGCTGTTAACTCTGCTTTAATTCCGTAGCTGTCTAAATCAACCTTGTAATAACCTGGCATAGCTTCTTCTTTAGCATGTTTAAAAGAGGAATAAAAGCCTTTACCACCATTTTTTGTTTGCATGGGATCGAGTACCAAAGTACCCGTTGTAGGCATTATAAGAAAATCACCTAAATCTGAATGTCCAGTACCGCTAAAATTGGTATGTGCAAAACCAATTATCGTTGAGTCACGGTATTGATAACCTGCGCAATACCGATACGTTTCTGAATTATAATTACTGTCACTATCAAACATTGCTTCGAAATTTGTTTGAGGACTCAATTGCACCATGCCAAAAGGTGCAGTTGCTCCAGGAAATACATGTCCCATTTTACTTGTTCCTATAAAAGGATTAACGAATGAGGTGAAATTATTTTTCGATTCTTTTAAAGTGATAATTTTCTCATGTTTTTCTTTACAGGAATTTAGTATTATGAAACTGAGGAGAAAAATTGATAGTTTTTTCATGATTTTACTTATTCTTTAACAATGAATGTCAATAAAGTATCTATTTTTTATGAATAAATCGTAGTTTAAAATTTCATTATTAAGGATATAAGATATTACTTTTTAATTAACTTATTTACTTAATAAAGAAGTTGATTTCACACTCATTAATTTATTCTGTCCAGAAAAGTATAGATGCTCCCCATTTTTTGAAATTCGAAAACTATAATAGCCTTCTTCACTCACTTTTAACCAAGTCTCTGCGTAATTATTGCTTTGGTAGATTCCAGTTGTACTACAAGCAACTAAAGTTGTTGTTTTTGGGATAAATTGAATACAGCTTATATATCCAGGATTATTCTTTATCAATTGCCAACTAACACCACCGTCTTTTGTAATTGCCATTGCTTTTTCTGTTTTTTCCTTTGTAGTCCAATCACCACCAGCTATAATTGCTGAACTCGTAGATAAATTATCAATAGAGAAAATTCCTGTCATTTTTTCTCCTTGTACTATTGGTGCCTTATATTTCTTCCAAGTTTTTCCATATTCACTACCTACCAACACATTTGCTTCTTCTCCTCCACTAACAATAAAAGCCATCTTATCTATCAAACTTATATTGGTATTACTAGCCGCAAAAGCAGCTTCTCCTTCTCTAGCTAATGGTAAATTTTCACAAGCTAGTTTATTCCATGTATTACCACCATCTTTAGTTAGCAAAATGCTCATACAATTTTCTATGGGGTCACCAACTGCAATCCCATTTTCATCGTCCCAAAATTGCATGGAATCGTAAAAAGTTTTTTCGCCAGTTTCTTCATATACCAATTTATAGTTAAGTGTTTTTTTATCTATTTTAAACAGTAAAGCTGGCGAACCAACAGATAAAATAAAAACAAAATTAGTAGTAACAGAAATGGATCTAAATTCTAAATTAAAAGTATCGTATTTAATATTTATTTCTTTCCAGGTTTTTCCAAAATTTTCAGTAAATCCAAATTTATTTTTACTTCCTGCAAACCAACATATAGAGTCGCTTTCAACTTCTAATGCTCTAATGGAGCATTCAATCTCAAATTTACTTTTCCATTTTGTTTGATTATCTAATGACCGCTTATTTTCATTTAATGACAGATCTTTAACTTCTTTTTGAGCGGTAGATAAATTAAAAATTGAAAGTAAAATCAATAGGATATAAAACTGTTTTTTCATAAATAATATATTACTACTTTCTTTAAAGTATAGAAGTATTAGACTTGAGAAATAAAATTACACCTTCTAAGTTAATATTAGTAAATATGAAACATTTCAGATGAAGAAGATAAAATACTTTTTTACTGACCTATGGTTTCTCCCATTTTTACATAAGATTCCATTTTGTTTTTGGTATTCTCAAGCAGGTCTGTATCGATTTTGATTTTTGTTTTGTCTACCAAAATTACAATCGTAGAACCACCAAATGCAAAATACCCCATTTCATCGCCCTTTTTAACACTAGTGTTTGGGGTAAAGCTTTCAAAAATACTTCCTACCATTGTTGCCCCAACAGGTGCTAATATTATTTCACCTTTTTCTTTAGAAAATAGTGTAACATATTCACGCTTATTCTCACAAAATACTTTAGTAAAATTACCCGCTAAAGCATAAGGAGAAACAGAGAAATAGCTTCCTTTTATTTTCTTAGTTTTTGACACATCACCATCTGTTGGAAAATGATATCGGTGGTAATCGTTTGGGGCCAACCGAAGAATAATTAAAGAATCATTTTCATGTTTTTTGGCCGTTTCTTTATCGTTCAAAAACTCCGTTAGAGTAAATCCTCTTCCCTTTACAAAAAAATTTTGCAGATCCATAATATTTTCAAAAGCTAAAAGCCTGCCATCTCCAGGAGACACAAATCCCTTACCAATAGGACGAGCTGTTGTTTTTAATTTACGATAAAAGAAGTCGTTAAATGATTTAAATTCTGTAATATTCTTTTGAGATTCGGACATATCTATTCCCAATTTATTTACAAATTTTTCTATCTTTTCACTAGATGAGGGCTTATCCATAATCCTACCGTATAAAGCAGAAATTAGCTTTCTTTTGACAAGAGGTAAAATAGCTGTATTACCAAATGGATTATCGTACAAAAACTTTAACAAACCTTCTGCAGGTGGAGATTCTGAATGAATTTTTTTAGTTTTCCTGTTTATGTATTTTATTTCCAAAAGCTATTAAATTTATATCATAACAAATGTACACATAAAGAAGAAATTTGTGATTGATGTTTGAAATGAATAAATAATACCTCAAAAAATGATATTATTCAACTTCTATTACGCTATTTTGTCAACGTTTTAAAACAAAATATCCTGAAATCATTTCCTTGGAATTTTGGAGCGTTAAAATATACTTACCATCTAAAAAATCATTGATATTAACAGTAGTTATTTTTGAATTTATCTTACCATCAGATATTACTTTTCCGACAACATCTACTATTGTATAATCGTAATAGAATAAGTCCTTGCTTGGGATTTCAATATTTAAAATTCCAGTATTTGGATTTGGGTAAATTTTCAAATGACCATCTTCATTAATTTCAATTAAATTAGAGGTTAAAGAATCACAATTTCCAATCAGATTATAGTTATTATTAATTCCGTCAGTATGAAATAGATAAAAACATCCCAACTCAAATTGAAGACCTTCCATATATCCGTTATTAAAATTATCTACGTGATACATATCAATAGCCATGACCTTGTCGTTATATAACGATCTAATGGTGTTGTCTTTTGTATGTCCTATAACCACACGTTTTACTCCAAAATTATTTAAAATATCATCCACTTCCAGCTGAGTTAATTGATTGTAAGCCATACCCCTATACCAATAAATACCATCACTTCCATTTACCACATTACAAGCTAAATTACCACACGGTATGGCATTCATCTCCTGTCTACCATAATTATTTATTTCATCATAACTTAAATTAAATGCCGATACTTGAGGACTTATTCCACCATGTAAAAAACCGTAATCACCAATCTTTTCAATTATATTTTTTGATCTAAGCCATCGGCCTAGCTCTGTATCGGAACCGTATAATTCAGACATTCTTTTACCCATTAAGTGAGCATTATTAAAATATTTAACTTCTACATACCTCCAATCGTCTGTTAAATTCATGATTTCGTGATTACCAATTATCAGATGTACTTTTCCACCAGCATTAGCTGCCTCTGCTTCAAGTTTATATAATAACCACATACATTCCGTAATATGAAATCCACGGTCAAATAAGTCTCCACTAATAATTAAATGCCCGTCTCCATAAATCCAATTAAAATTACTATCAATAACTCCTTCACCTCTTAGCAACATCGTAAATCCTTCTATGTGTCCATCAAAATCTGATACAGATAAAAATTTTGAAGGGTTAGAAACATATGTAGAGGGTTCAATATTAATTTGAGGTTTTAAATTAAATGAAAAGCTTGTTCCCATGTGCGGTAAATTACAAGTTAATTGTAAACCTAACATAGATGAATAAGTGTTAGTTTCTAGGCCATTTGGAGTAATTTCATTTATTATAATATTGCCACCGTCGTAGAAAACATAGGGGCCGTCTAAGTCGTATAAATAGTTAGAATCTATGTAGCAGTTAAATGAAATATCATCGTCTGAATTGTTTCTGTTGTGAATAGAGACAGCAAATGTATTTAATCCATTTACCAATAAACCGGAATCAATTTTGTAAGTATAATAGCTATTCTCATTTGAAGCGTTCGAACTTTGTCTTGCAGTAGTATAATGACCAATTGCTGTTAAGGGCATCATTTCCGTTCTAAAAGCCTCCTGTCCATTAATATAAAGCACACCTCCATCGTCATGAATCATACGGAAATAGAGGGTATTTATCTCGTTTATATTAGAAACATTTACTTTTTTACGAAAATAGTAAGTTGCTAATCCACTATTTAGAACGGTTTGCTCATCACCTTCTCCAAAACCAAAATGTCCTGTTCCTACATTCCACAAAGAGTCGTTAAATGAGGAATCTTTCCATGTGCTTCCTGGATTTACTCCTGAATCTAAAAATCTCCAAGAACTTCCTGAATTAAAAAATAAAGAATCTACTTCGTTAACAACTTCAACAGATTTTGTAAAAACATCATTTAAGGTGTCTTGATCATTAGCAATACTAACCTGAGCACTTAAAGAATAAGTGCCTAGTGTAGATAAATTAGCTGGTTGACTAAATGTATAATTTGTAGTCTGTCCTGATATCAAGGGAATGGTATCATATTCTGTAGCAATCAAATTTCCATTAATGAAATAAGATAAACTGTAATTATTGGCAGTTAAAACACCGTAGTTCAAAATACTAATTTCTATTAAAGAAGAAGAATCGGGGTAAATACTGTTTCCAGGAGAATTTATAGAAGATACTGCTAAATCAGTATTAATATTAGGATTGTATTCTATTGTTAGCATAGCAGATTTCGAAGAACTACCATCAAATGAATAAGCTTCCCTAAGGTCTGAACTGTTACCTGTACCTGTGAGAATAAAAGAAATTGGATTTCCGCTCTGCCAACTGTTTGATGTGATAACCTCGCTTACTATGGAAGATATGTTAGGTGTCCTTTGTGCCAAACCAGCAGCATTATTAGTCCAATTTGAAGCTGGATTCCACGAGACATCTGAAAGAGTTAAATTTCTACTTGAGATGTTATTTGTAGAATTTGCAAAGGAGGAAGCGTATCCGGTATTCTCCCCTTTGATATTGATGATCATATTCCCTGAACTGCTTCCGTCTGCTGTAAATTGAATGTAAGCATTTAAGATTGTAGAATTTGAAGGAATGGTAACGTTATCAAATCTCAAGCCTACAGTTTGAATTCCTTGACTATTCCAAGAATCATACATCATTTCCAAATCAGAGCTAGAAGTGGTCACGTAAGAACCATCAAATTTTTCTTCAGCATCATCTGAAGAAGATTGTATCGATTGTTGAAACGTAAATGATTGACAATAAGAAAATTTTAAAAAAAATATTGAAAAAACTGAAAGGAATAATTTTATATTTTTCATAAAAACAATTTCTTATGCAAAGTAAGGGATAATTCTAAGCAAGAACTAAAAAATTGATGTGGTAATTTTTTAGATGAAATTCATTTTTAGAATATAATTTAGTAGCCCATTAAGGTCTTAATTTTTAATGTGTTTTCTTTATCTGTTAACATTTCAAGTAAAATAAACGCTACTTTTATTGCAGTAGACGGACCATTAGAAGTAATCAATTTATCTTCAATTACAATTGATTTTTTAGATAAAACAACATCATGTTTTTTTAAAGTATTTAAATACTCTGAATTATTGTAAGTGGTTCCTTTTTTATTTTTTAAAACACCACTTTTAGCAAGAGGAAGTGCACCAACACAAACAGATGCTATAATTTTATTCTGATTTTTAAATCTCTGAATTAAATTTAAAAAAACAGAGCTGTAAGCATCTTCGTAATAATTATAACTTTTAAATCCTCCAGGAATTACTAAGGCATCAAAAAAATCAACATCAACTTCATCTAATGTAAAATCAACTTTGAAATGCATATTAAATGAACTACTAACATCGTTTCCCATTGCAGCCGTAAATAGTCTTGTAGTTTTATCACCTTCTTCCAGGTTCCATCCCATAACATCAATAAAAGCGCTTGCCTCTAATATTTCAAAACCATTAGATAATAATAATAGTATTTTTCTTTGTTTCAAAACTCAAGTATTAATCAATAAAAAATTGACAACATAAAAAACAGTTGAAAAATTCATTTTAGTCTGTTAAATTAAAGAAATTTTATTTATAAATTATGTAAGAAAGATCTTTTAAAGATTGTATATTACATGTTAATGAATTTTCTAAATGAGAAATTATTAGCTAACGAAAATTTCAATGTCTTCAAATACTAATCCTCTATTAAAATATAAAAACACATACAATTTATTGTGGTTACTTGAACATTTTACTTCGATAAAATCGTTAGAAAAAAGACGTTTAAATATATCTACAAAAATTGCATCTAAAATAGTATTAAACGAAAATGAGAGATTTACTAATGTCAATGTGGAAACCAATATAACTGCTAAAGACTTTCATAAAAGATATTTTAAAAACCCCCAACCTGTGGTATTTAAAGGTGCAGCAAAAGAATGGCCAGCTTTTAATAAATGGAGTCCAAATTTTTTTAAAAATAATTACGGCGAAACTAAAGTTATTTTATTTGATGCGTCAGTAAAAGGTCTTGAATCAAAAAAAATCAGTGAAACCAGTTTAGTGAATTTTAAAGAATTTATTGAAATGATGCAAGCTGGAAGTAAAGAATATGTTAGATTTTGTCCAATTTTAGATAAGAATCCTGAGTTATTAAAAGACATTGATAATGATTGGCTTTTAAATTTCTCAAATTCAAAACCTAAGGGTTCAAAGCATCAACTCTTTATTGGAGGGGAAAATACTTCAACTTCTATACATTCAGCCGTTGGGTCGAATTTATTTGTGCAAATTCATGGAAGAAAAGAATGGTTTATTTACGATACCTATTACAATCCATTATTACAACCTAAAGTAGACAATTCTATTTTCTTTAGAAGTGGTGTTAGTTCAAAAAAACCAGATGAAATCTTCAAAAAAGCTAAAGGTTGGCACGTCATATTAGAACCTGGTGATATACTTTACAATCCACCATTTTTTTGGCATGAGGTTCATAACCTCGATACAACAGTAGGTTTTGGTTACAGATGGTTTTCTTTTAACGAGATTATTAAATCAAGTATAATCAAGTTTATTCTAACTCTCACAGCAACAAATCCGTCAATTAGAAAAGCAAAGAAGTTAGAAGAAAATTTTGCAAAAGTATATGATCAAGTTTTGTCGAAAAAACTTAAATAACTTCTTTATAATATTTTTTCATAAAAGGAATATCATCACCTTCTAAATATTTTTTTATCTGGTAAGATTTCTTGGGTTTCGCCTTATATTTTTGATTGTTTTTATTCAATATATGAGATATATATTTAGCATCTAACCCTAAAAATTCAAATAAGTTTTTGTAATGAGTTTCATCTTTTTTTATCAATTTTTCAAAATCTAAATAAAGATGGTTTATGTTTTCATTTGAATTGAAAATCTCATGAGAATGAAAATACCATTGCTTAATTACAGATTCAATTTTCACTTTTAATTCATCTTTAAATTTAACAGATGAAAAGGTGCTAAATAACAATTCACTTAAGTTAACAGTCGAATTAATCACAAGATTTGGACATCTATTTATAGTTAAAACCTTTGCATCATTAAAATGGTAATAAAGAGATTTCACTTTACTCATCATAAAAGGGTTTTTTGATAAAAATTTTTTATTTCCTTCTCTATTAAATACGTAATTATGTCTTTGTACATGTCTAAGATACTTTATCATTATTCTATTTTGTTTTTTAGTACTTAAATCACTATCAAAGTTTAAAAGTTGATCAAAAACATTGCTTTCAGGATAAAAATATTGAAGATATGGAGATGATAAATTCCATAATAAAACCAACTCATCTTCTTCTGGTTGTTCTAATCCAGTATTGTGGAGAGAACCCAAATTATTAAAAATTTTATCTGAGATAAATATTACTGCTTTTTTTATTATTGAATTTATTCTAAAGTCAATTTTAAAAAAATTTACAATTATTATTTTTTGAGTTATAGAAGGAGCAAAAATCAACTCCCATAATTTCATAGTTGTATATTCATTTTTTAGCGATGTTAAAAGATGAAGAAGCATAGTTGTTCCTGTTCTTGGCATAGAAACAATAAATACTGGCTCTTTAATATTTAGTTTTTTAAATCTAGAAAATAAAAGATGGTCTACTAGCAGAAAAAAGTTATTAATAATAAAAAGTGAGGTGAAGAATGGAACCATTATTAAAACCATTAAAATCCTCTTAAAATATGGAAATCTCATATTTTTTGGATGGATCGAAAATAATTCTTTAAATAATTTAAATACCATAAAATCAGTACTTAATAAGTAGACCACCTATGGCAAATCCCGCTGAAGTTCCGCAAAGTAAACAAATATCACCTCTTTTAATTATTTGATTTTCTATTGCGTCTACAAATGTTAAAGGAATAGAAGCAGCAATACAGTTTCCGTATTTGTGTAATGTTTCTAATACAATGTCATTATTTAAAGAAAACATTTTTTTAAATAGCAATAGGCCTAACTTTGAAGCTTGATGTGGAATTATCTTGTCTAAGTTTTGAATCTCATAATCAGTGTTCTTAAAAAAATCATCCATAAATTTTGGCAATTCAATATTAGCAAGCTTTAATAAGTTTTTTCCTTTCATCTGGAAACTATGTAATTCTTTGTCATATGGGAAGAATTTAAAAGGCTTTTTTATACCTCCACCCTCAATTTTTGTAAGGTTAACTCCTTTAGAATAGGTACGATGTTCACTTTTAATTAAATAAGATTCATTACTAGCATCGAATTCAACTATTACAGCTACAGCTGCGTCACCAAACAATGTTAAGGTTTCCCAATTGTTTTCATCTAAATGCTTGGATGATACTTCAGAAGAAACAATTAATATTTTCTTAGTTTTTTCGTTCAGAACTTGAGCTGCATATTGAAATGCAGTTAAAAAACTTAAGCAAGTTGTATTGATGTCTAAGGCTGGGAAATTGTACTCATCAGCATCCTTAATTTGACTTTTTATAACTGACGCTTGATTGGGTATAATATGATCAAAACTTGCTCCTGCAGAAATTAGTAAATCTATTTCTTTAATATTCGTATTAGAATAATCTAGCGCTTGCTGTGCAGCTTTTGCCCCCATATACCCTACGGTTTCGGCTTCTGTCCAATATCTTTGTTGGACACCAGAGTTTTTATCTGCCCATCCATTTGGAATATTAAAATTGACTTCTAAATCCTCTGAAAGTATTTTTTTAGGGAGGTACTTTCCTATACCTGTAATTTTAATTGGAGTTTTTAAATTCATTTTTAATTCTTCTTAGTTTGGTGCCTTTTTTATGATCTAGCTTTTTATTGTAATTAATTATAATATTTGAAACTTTTAATTTTTTCAAAATTTCTAAAATTGAATTTTTAGCTTTTTCAAAATATTGTATTTCACCCGCTACAAATAAGTTGAGTTCATTTTCATTAACCTGTGTCAATGAGTAGTTTACAATGTTATCGTCTGAGAAAACAATAGCTCTCCTCATAAAATCAGGAAAAACAATAACTTCTTCCCCATTTATGTTAAGTAATTTTAAAACATCGTCTTTTCTTCCCTCAATCATTTCAATTGCTGTTGATTTGAGTTGGCATTGACAATCCAATTTTTCGTGAATAATATCGTCTAATTTGTATCGAATAACAGGTTGAGTTGTTCTATTTAAATCTGTAATTATTGGAAAGAACCTCTTCTTTTCTTTATCTATATATTCTTTTTCTATAATTAAAAGATCTTCATTAAAATGTAGATTACCTTTTTCACAAGTATGAGCCAAAAACCCCTCATTACATTGATATACTTGATGAATTTTTTTTGAGAAAATTTTTTCTAAATAATGCTTATCTTCTTTACTAAGGACTTCTGCAATTGAAATGATTTTTTCTGGATTTATTTTTAAACCTTTATTTATTAGTGCATCAGCTATAACCAAAAGCATACTGGTTTGAGCAACTAAAATTGTAGGGTTTAAAGCTTGTAATTTTTTTAAATTGATTTCATTTGGGATTAATAAATCAAAAAAATTAAAATCTATTAATTTTGAATTTACAGATTCATACAAATTACTATTGGCTCTTAAAAAAAAGGCAATCTTTCTTTTTTTAAACGACCATCCAATAACTCTGTCTATAACAGCAGCAACCCAATAAGCTCTTTCATTTTCACTGGCTAAAAAAACACTTTTGTTTCCTGAGGTTCCTGTTGATAACCCAACTGTTATTCCCTTAATACTTGGTTTGAAATCTCTAGTGTTTTCAGCTTTAAGTGCAACTTTAACAGCATCTGAATATTTTATAGATTTAGTATTAATTAGGTCAAAATTATTTAAAAAATCTTTTTTTTCTAAGACAGGGAAATTTCTGAAAGAACCTCCAATAAAACTCTGATAGAATGGAGATTGATTTATTTTTTTTAAAAAGTAATTCCATTTAATTTTTTGAATTTTACTAATATTATTCTTGAATAAAAACTTAAGAAATTTAATTTCCAGTAAATTATATATAATCTTAAGCTTAAAGGTCATTGGAAAAAAATGTATTAGAGACTAATTTATCAGTTGTTATTGCGCAATGAGTTGGAACGATTATGACAGAACTATTTTCTTCGTGAAACTTTTTTATTTTTAAAATTGACTTTTTATAATCTTTCCAAGAATCAAAAAAGAGTCTAACAATAGGACTTGGTAATTTATTTTCAAGAATTGCTTTGATGTTCCAACAGGCATCTGCAACTAAAAAATATTTATTTTTTTTTGTTTCTAATAAGAGACCTATTTGCCCTGCAGCATGACCAGTAAGATTGTGAATTATTAGTGACCCATCTCCAAATAAATCGTACTTATTGTTGAAAATTGAGTCTTCACTTATTAAGGAATTTTCTTCAATTATAGAGACTCTAGAATTAAGATTATTTGGAAGTAGTTCTTTTAGAATTCCTTTACTAAAAGCCAATAGCTTAGGTAATTTATTAACCTGGTCTAAAGCTGCTTTGGAAACATGAATTTGAGCATTTTCAAAGTCTTTTAATCCACCAACATGATCTGCATGAAAATGAGATATAACAATATGTTTTATATCCTTACATTCAATCTTGTTCTTTTTCATTTGCTGTTTTACTTCCTCACTTTCCTTAAGAACTACCTTAGTTAAATTTGCGTATAACTTATTTGGGTACTTTTTAGTTGCTTTAAAGAATCTTTGAGTGTATCCAGTATCAAACAATATGTAGCCTTTACTTGGGTGTTGAATAAGTGCCCAAAGAGCATTGAATTTCACATCTATATTCCCACCTCCTTTAATGGTATGATGTTCTTTGGCCAAACAAAACCCCGAATAACCTAAGTGTAATTTAACTTCAATCAATTGTTATTTTTTTTATACCATAATATAAATTCGTCAATCGCTTCATCTATAGATTGTTTGGGGTGATATTTAAGAATTTCTCTTGCCCTATCTATATTAAGTGAAAAAGATTTAGAAAGAATTCCAATACTATATATTGTCGTTGCAGGCTCTTTTAAATTAAATAATTTTGAAATGGATTCAATTAAAAAAACAACAATAAAGGCCAATTTGTAACTTACTTTTTTTTTGATTTTTTTTCTTCCCAGTCTTTCTAAGACATAGTTAATTTTATCCCACAGTTTAACTGGGCTGCCATTAGATATATTAAAAGTTTGATTTAGAGCTTTTTCATTATTTATTGATGAAAGTATAGCATCCACTACATTGGATACAGGAGTTAAGTCTACTAAATTCTCACCATTACCTATAATTTTCAGCTTATTTTTATCAAATGCATTAATCAGTCTTGGCATGATAACGTGATCACCCCTACCAATTAAAGCTCTAGGCCGAAAAATAACATAGGGAATACTGGATGCTCTTAGTAATTCTTCTGCTTCAAATTTACTTTTAGCATAATTATTTACAAACTGCTTTGGAAGAGGATCATTCTCAGAAATATTAAATTTATTTATAGGTTCAAAATAGACGCTTGGTGATGAGATAAAAATAAATTTATTAACCTTATTTCGTGTGCTAGACTGAATAAGATTTTTTTGGCTGAGAATATTAGCTTCTTTGAAGTCGGATAATTTACCCCAAGGAGATGAAAGAGCTGCACAGTTAATGACAACTTCAGCATTATGAGTTATCTCGTTAACAAATTCAGAATCTACTAAATTTCCAGTAATATATTTTACCTTATCACTTTTGACAAAATGAGATTTTTTGATGGTCCGTCCAGTTGCAGTAATCTCAAAGATATTTTCATCCTCATTTAGTTTTTCAACTAACCTAAAGCCCAAAAAACCAGTTGCACCAGTAACCAATACCTTCATATTTTTAAAAATACTAAAATTGAGATTCTTCAGTTCACATTCTTAAATTAATGTTTAATTTTCATTTATTAAAAAGGACTTATTTATTGACTTAATAACAAGCAATTAGAGAAAGGAAATGGGATTAATTTTATCGAAATTCACTATATTGAATTGAAATCCAACTTTGTTTTTTATAAATAGATGAATAGAGATAATATAAAAATCACATATCCACCAGAAAAAGATGGTTTTTTTAATGAGCTTAAAAAGGAGGTAGATTCTTACTTTATATCAAATAATATTTCTATTTATGGAAATAGATTAATGTACATAAAAATTATTCTGCTATTTACAGTATATATTTTAATATATTTTATTCCTTTTTTATTTAAAATTTCTCAAAATCAATTTTTTATTTGCTATATTTTTCTTGGAATTTGGAGTTTATTTTTAGGAGTAAATATTGGGCATGACGCTGCTCACAATGCTCTTTTTAAAAATACCAAATACAATAAATTATTTATGCATATTTTTGATTTTCTAGGGCTTAGCTCTTTTAATTGGAAAAATCGCCATGTAAAAGGGCATCATAAGTATTCAAATATTATGCATTATGACCCTGATATACAACAATCTTTAGTTGTTAAAATATTTCCACAAGACAAACACAAGAAATACCATCGCTTTCAATGGTTATATATGCCATTAATATATTCAATATTTATTCCTCGTTGGATATTTTACAGAGATTTTAAAGATATTTTTTTTAAAAAGATAGGTGGCTTTTACAATCATCCTTTCCCAATTAACGAAATCCTCAAAATGATTATTTTTAAAACTAGTTATGTTACTTATTTAGTATTAATTCCCTATTGCATACTACATTACGAATTAATAATTTGTGTTTGGGCTTTTTTAATGCTAATGATTTCGTCTAGCTTAACAATTGCAGTTGTCATATTAACCTCTCATATGTTAGAAAATTCAAAGTTTCTCGAACCTAACAATAATGGAGAAATGCCATACTCTTGGTCAAAACACCAACTACTAACCACTTCAGATTATGCAACAAACAGTTTTGTTATAACTCACCTTTTTGGAGGCTTTAATCATCATGTAATTCATCATCTCTTCCAACATATTTGCCATATACACTATCCAGCTCTTACGAAAATTCTTCAAAATGTTGCTTACAAACATCACATTACTTACCAATCACATAGGTATATATTACCTGCAATATTATCTCATTTGAAATTACTTTACAAAAATGGTAGAATTAGTAAAATTGAATAATAAACCTATTTCTTTACGAGTTTAAAGTACTCCTGTCTTCCATTATAAAAGGAAATAGAAATTAGATAAGTTCCCTTTTTCAAGTCACTAATATCAATATCGTTTGTTAACGAATTAATTGTTTTAACTAGCTGTCCAGTTATATTGTACATAAAAATTGATTTAATATCTGATGGTGTTTCAACTTCTACACTAAAATAATTTTCTGAAGGATTGGGATATATTTTAATTCCATTAAAGGATATATTGTTAGAGTTACTAGTGTCGGTTCTAACTTCAATAGGGACACCAATCTCATACATACAAATATCCGAAGCGTCTTTAACTGTTACATTGTAGGTTCCGAAGGCTAAATTGGAAAAGGTATTAGAACCTACAAAGTTATTTCCTCCGTCTATACTGTATAAATATGGACTAATTCCAGAAGTTGGAGTAATTACGATGGATCCGTTTGCAGACACCATTGAAGAAACACCAGATGTTTTAATGTCTGTAGATGTAAAAGTACAATGTTCCACAGTAACTGATTCTTGATAAGTACAAAAGCCTGTTGCTCCTTGAATTACTATATCGTAGTCTCCGGGTGCTAAATTGATGAATAAATTAGAGTCAATAAAAGTTTGTCCTCCATCTATACTGTATTGAAAAGGGCTTATTCCAGAAATGGTATTAATAGAAATAATACCATCACTAGCTGTAGCATTGGTAACATTGATATTAGCGGTGAATCCACATCCAGTGCCATCTGGACAAAACACCTCTTCAGCTTCATAATCAAATTCTCCATTATTATAAAGAATTAAAGTTCCATCAGAAGATGTAAGTTGAAAAAAACCAAATCCATAATCACAACAAATTCCATCTCCATAAGAATCATATACGTGTAGTGTGTAACAAGAGGCATAGTCTAAACAAATATCTTCAGTAAATGTCTGAGTATTTGGTTGTAATGCTCCACTAGCTATTGTTTCATTACTTCCCTTATCAACTATTTCCCAAGAAGTTTCACTTGGATAATTATCTGCATCTATAAATAAAGTTACTACATCATAATCTGAATCTAAATTAGTAGATGCACTATATGAATTATTAGTTGAGTTTACATCATTTAAATTATTGATATTTAATATATTAACTGTTATATTATTGTTGACTTGTTGAAGATTGTTATCGATGATTATAGATACTACCTCCTGATCTTGAAAAAGTATATTGGTGGTGAAATTTAAAATATCCACTACTACACCATTTACAATAACCTCAATTTCAGCAGCTGTTATAGTAGATTCACCATGATTTTCAAGAATTACCTTTGCCTCAATATTATTGTCACAAAGAACTGTTAATTGATCAATTGTAATTTCTGCATCTATTAAATGTAATTTACTTAAAATGAATTTTAGAGTATCGTTATTAGCGTATTCGTCATCAACATCATAGACAATACCATTGATTTCATAATCTCCAACGATTGAAAAGTTTTGTGGGGTTGTAAATTGTATATCAGCATTTTCAAAAGGCTTAATTGTATCCATTACAGTAATGGTTTCTACAAGCTGACCATCCACCATCAAAGTAACTTCAAAATCATTCATGTTATTAAGACCTTTATTTGAAATTTTAGCTGTCACCAATTCATTACTGGACAGAGTTGATGAAGTTGATGGGTTGATAATCTCTGTAAAATCCAAATCGTTATTAGCTTTTATATCTGCCCAAAAGGAAACCCACGGTCTTGCTTGTTTAATTACTAATTGGTCTTGAGCAGTTACTTTATACTCTATATCCATCCCGAAACCTTTTGCGCCTACAACATCGTAAAGCAAAGCAAATTCGTCGTGAATAACTTTCAGGTAATCTCTCATCTGATTTAGATATATTTGATCCATTACCAATTCTCCAGGGTTTACTAAGTTAGATAATCTCAAAACTTGATAACCTCCTGCTTGTGTACTATCTTGATAAAGTAAAATTTCCTCAGGTACAGAATTGGGGTCAGGATTGGTGATTAAAGACTCACCTACTTGAGTGTTTAAATAATAGGTGCTGTCTGTTTTATAAATGGGATCTATACTAACTCCTACTCCGTTGGATTGTTCTGCTTGAAAGTTAGGGTGGCATAAAATACCCATTGCAGCGATAAAATGATCTACTCGGTAAAAATCTCTTTCCTCATAAGCTCTGAAATTCCACATACTAGCATAAATTTGTTTTACAGATTTAGATATATGTCCTTCGTCTAAATGTTGGGTTTTAGAAGTATAAAGTCCTGCTCCAGAAAAACCTGGTAAATCTTCATTATTAGTGCTGGATCTACACCTTACTGCAGTACCTGATGGAAATGCATCATGCATAGTTTGCAATTGATTCATCATCCATTGAGGCATAGGAGCAGCTTTAATGGCTTTTCTAAAATCTTTTAACCTTTGGGTGCGGAAATTAATATCGGAGTTAAATACAGGGTTATTTATCATTACTTGAGCTTCTAGATAGAAATTATTAAACTTCATGAATTCATCGTAATAATAAAATGGGATACCAAAACCATTAGGAATGGTTCCATTTGGAAAACCAAACGAACGCATTGTTGCCACGTTAGCACATTTTGCTCCAAAAGAACTAGACATTTCAAATTCGATGGTATCCAAAGGTAAAATTTGTGTAATACTTAAATCTCTAATTGGAATCTGAGGCTCTGTTGGCCTTAACTCCTCATACCAATTGTTCACCTCACTTAATGTGGCTTGTCTTATTTGAAAATGATCATTTTCAACCTTGTAATAAACGTAACTTCCTAATAAATTATTGATTGAATCTACGGATAGAGGATCTTTAATGTAAGCATTAGGAACATTATCTTGGATGGCTCTCAAATTAACATGTGACAAAGGTGTTTGTATTACGGAAGTTATAATCCCACCAACTCTTGGTAGTGAGTTTGGTAAAGCATCATACAAAACTATATCTCTCGAACCTGGTGTTTCGTTTAGATTCATGTGTTTAAAAAAGCCATATCCTTCTGCTTCGTGAAAGGGGATGTAATTTATTTCAGCAAAAACATCGGACTCAAGGACAACATCAATTCTGGACCCTACAAAATCACTAGCAAATTGGTTGTTGTGTAAAATTTCGTCTGCTTGTCCAATAAAATGATTCATATTATTCTGTAAAAAAGGCATGTTTGCAGCTAATAATTCAAATGTTCTTTGAGTGTCTTCAAAACTCTTAGCGTCTCCAAAAGAAAAATTGAAGGAATAACTCCCAATTACTCCATTAGGTAAAATATCGTTAGGGTTAAAAACAATTTCTCCAGAGCCATCGTCTCCTATTACAGTTGCACCTATTCCTGAAAAGAAATTAGCATGTATGGCATAAGTATTACTGTTAATGAAATAAATTTTTGGTTGTGGTCCGTCTCTATCAAGTATTCCAAATTTCACGTACAATTGTCCGTCTAAAAAAGGAGCCCAAGAAACATTATTTACCGTAGCTAAATCCATAAAAGTTTGGGCATCAGGTATGGATGTAGCTCCATCTATAAAAGAAATTGGATCTGCAAAATTTATTGGAGCATCTGTGGGCATATTATTAAACTCAGTTACATCATCAACACCATCTCCATCAATATCTCCAGGGTTTGAAATGTCATGTGCTGTAATGGCATAACTAGTTTCAGGATAAGCTCCAGCAGGTTCTGAAATTACCATGGTACCGTTTACTCCCATAGTTATGGAAGTTACCCAATTAAAGGCAGGGCTATGTTGAGCATTTAAAGCATAGTATTTATCTGCTTGTGCTTGAATAGATAATTGCACTTGACCAACACTATTAACAGAATAATTATTAATAGCTACATTTTGAGAAAAACTAAAACCTAAAAGAAAAATCAAACAAAAAATAAATGAAAATAATTTCCTTAACATGGTATTGTGATTTATGATATATACTATAAATATAACAATGTTTAGCTTTTAAAATAAATAATCATTTATTAAGACATAAAAGAGAATAATCAATTCAATCTTCACATTTAAAAGCGGTATGCAATAAATGAAGACGACTATTTTCATTGGAGACAACAACTTGATAAACACGGTTGTAAATATTTAAATCAAACTCTCCAATTTCTTCCCCAATTAAAAGACCCGCAAGAACACCTGTTGTGTTGCTATGCCCTACTACAAGTACATCTTTTTTAAGGTTTTTTAATAATTTTGAAAATTGCTCCAGGTTGTTAGGGTTATAATATTCAATTTTTAATTCTTTAGATTTTGCTGTTGGAAAAGCCGTGTTCTTTGTCCGTAGATAGTCTGTACTGTAAACCGCATCTAAAGGAACATCTTTTAAAAAAAAACTCAAATTTTCTGATCTTAAATCACCACATTTCGTAAGTTCAGGATTGTTATTGGAAGATATTTCTTTTTCAGAATGCCTAACTAAATAGATGGTGAAAATTTCGTTATTATTCTGACTGTAAACAACAGTGGAAAAAACAAAACTTATTAAAACTAAATAGAGGTATTT
>JAQXDK010000039.1 GCA_029251405.1 Flavobacteriales bacterium | reverse complement strand
CCTAGAATTCCAATCTTAGCTAAAATATACATGACAATAGGCAATTCAAAAAAGAGTCCTGATAAAAAAGTTGAAGTAGTTATCATAGACATGTAAGAACTAATGGTAAAATTATTTTGTATTTGAGCTGTTAATTTATAACCACCGAAAAACTGGACACAGAGTGGACTAATTAAAAAATAACCAAATAAAATGCCTAAAAAAAAGAGAATACTTGCATTTACAACGATCCATCTAGTCGCTTTTAGTTCAGGCTGTTTCAGTCCCGGTTTTATAAAAGACCATATTTGATAAAAAGTAAATGGAAAAGAAATTATCAACCCTCCAATTAAAGCGAAATACATATTAGTAGAAAATTGTTTCGTCATTTCAATAGATTGAATTTGTATTGGAATCTCACTCGCACAAAGAGCGTCTGAAATATTTAGTTTCTGAGACAATAAACAGAAAAATTTATAGGTTGGAAATGAGGTGGAAGACATGTTAATATAGAATTTATTAACAATGGGGTCGGTGAAGTAAAATAAGACAACTGCAGAAACCAATATTACGATACTGGATCTCACCAGTCGCCAACGAAGCTCTTCAAGGTGACCTAAAAAAGAAAGATCTTTTTCTTCATTTTCATTTTTCATACATGCAAATCTAATAGATATTGTCTTTAATATAAATTATATGTTTTAGAAGTAAACGCTTAGTTTTGTATATGCTACAAAAAATTGGTTTTTATTTAAGTTTTTTAATCAATGGTGTTACTAAAAACAACATAAACTCTCCAATTATTGATGAACTAACTGAATATGTTCTTGATCCTAAAATTAATTATTATGCTTTTATTGGAATTGAACACTACAGAAAAATATTATTAAAAAATCAATCAGAAATAATTCTTTACGATTTAGGAGAAGGTTCCAAAACAATCAAAAATAAAAAAACAAATATTGGAGCACTTACCAAAAATGTACAATCGAGTGCCTTAAAAGGACAATTAATTTTTAGACTAATTAATTTCTATAAACGAAAAAATATTTTAGAAATCGGAACTTCCTTAGGAATAACAACAGCTTATCTTTCAAATGGAAATAAGAATGGAAAAGTAACTACCATCGAAGGTGATCCCACCATTTATGAACTAGCTAAGCAAAATTTCCAAAAATTAGGGCTTCAAAATGTAGCCATTTACAATAAGTCTTTTGACAATTCATTACCTGAATTTTTAAAAAATAAATATGATTTGATTTTTTTTGATGGCAACCATTCAAAAGATGCTACCTTAAAATACTTCAACTGGGCTCTCGAAAGTCACCATAGCGATGCTATTTTTATTTTTGACGACATCTATTGGTCTTTAGAAATGAAGCAGGCTTGGTTAGAAATTTGTAGCAACCCTAAAACCATATTGAGCATAAATATTTTTTCATTGGGGATTGTGTTCTTAAGTAAGAATACAGAAAAAAAACACATAAATTTGATTCATAATTGCAACTTTTATTGAACTGTAAAACACAATACAGTGTTTATAATTTGTCCTCACTAGTGAACTGAAAAAACTCAGTTACATTATTATTGTAGATGATATGAAAATTGTCTTTAAAAGAATAAAATATTTCATCATAATTATACTATTTTTTATTTCTAGCTGTAAAGAAAAAACATTCGAAAAAGCGAAAAATCAAAAAAATAATGTTTCTAACATCACTAAAGACTCTATTGTCGAAGATCCTAAAATAGAAGGCTATAGTCTAAAAAAATATGAAATTGATAGTGGCGTTGTCCGTCAGGGACAAAATTTTAGTGAAATTCTTCAGAACTTAAATATTTCCTATGAAAGTATTTTTAGAATTGGTAAAGAATTTAAAAGTGTCTACGATATTAGAAACATATATCCAGGTAAAAAGTATTATACTCTAAAGATTAAAGACAGTTCCACATTATCTAAGCTAATATATCAGCACTCAGTAACTGATAATATTGTAATGAATTTTCAGGATTCTCTTAATGTAGAAGTAGTAAAGAAACCGATAGAAATCAGAACATTAAAAGCAGATGGCAAAATTAAATACAGCCTGTGGCAAAGCTTTATCAGCAATCAATTAACACCTGCATTAGTTTCAAAAGTAGCAATTCTTTATTCTTGGACCATCGATTTTTTTGACATTCAGAAAGACGATTATTATAAGATCATATATGAAGCTAAATATGTTGAAAATGAATTTATTGGAGTCGGTAACATCAAAGCCATACTATTCAATCATAAAGGAAGAGATTATTACGCTTTTCGTTATTTATCTGAAAGTAAAAAAATAGAAAGTTACTTTAATGAAAATGGCGAAAGCATGCAAAAAGCATTATTATCAGCACCTTTAGAATACATAAGAATTTCTTCCAAATTTTCACACAGTAGACTTCATCCTATTAAGAAAATTTATCGTCCTCACTACGGTGTTGACTATGCGGCTCCGTTGGGAACCGATGTAGTTTCAACTGGTGACGGAGAGGTTATTTTTGTAGGGCGCTCTGGAGGAGCTGGAAAAATGATTAAAATTAAACATGCTTTTGGGAATGTAATAACTAAATATTTACACTTACATAAATATGCAAAAGGAATTACAGTGGGAAAATATGTTGAACAGGGGCAAAAAATAGGTGAAGTAGGAAGTACCGGACTCAGTACTGGCCCTCATCTTGACTACAGAGTTTATATAAATGGGAGCCCACAAAACCCATTGAAATTAGACTTGCCAAGTAAAGATCCTATTGAAGATAAATTAAAAGCCAAATACATTTCAGATATTGATAAAATTAAAGGAACATTAGACAGCATTACTTTCCTTGATTCTTAAAAACAGAAAATAAAATTGCAAGTTATGCAGTAATAATGATGAAAATTATCAAATACCTAGTCCTAACTGTTTCAATAATAATTATTCTAATAATTGGAAGCTTATTTTCTTTAGCAAAGTATTACAATAACGAAATTAAAAACATTGCTCTTGAACAAATCAATCAACAATTAAATCAACCAATAGCTGCTGACAAAATTAGCTTAAATGCTTTTAGTCAGTTCCCATTTATTTCTCTAGAATTCACCAATTTTAAAATTCAAAATCCTATTTCTAAAAAAGACACTCTAATATTCTCAGAAAAAGGGTATTTAAATTTTGATATTTATGATTTATGGGAGAAAAATTACAAAGTTACAAAGCTGATTTTAAATACAGGATTTCTAAATATTTCCATCGATAAAAAGGGAAATAACAATTATACTATTTTCAAAGAAAGTGCTGATACTCTAACTAACGAATTTAATTTTGGCTTGGACCAAGTAGTTATCAAGAATTTTAATATTATTTATTCCAATGTCTTATTAAAACAAGATTATAATTTTTTAATAGAGACTTCTAAGTTTAAAGGTGCTTTTTCAGAAAAAGAATACCAACTTGAACTTTTTTCTAATTTAACCATCAAAAATTTTATTGTAAATAACGTAAACTATATAAAATATAAATATGCAACTTTAGATACCAAATTGAAAGTTATTAACAACCCCTTCTCTGTGGAAGTTGAATTGGGGAAGATAAAATTAGAGAAGACCAATTTCTTATTAAGCGGGAGTTATAAAAGTCATAAAAAAGATCTTATTGATTTATCCTTAAAGGGAAATAAAATTGAAATTTCAGAAATTTTTAGTGTCTTACCTTCTTCGGTTTCCAATATTTCAAATAACTATCGCTCTAATGGAGTTTTAAATTTCAATGGCCATTTAAAAGGCGAATTAAATAGCAAAAAAACACTTTCTTTTGATGTTGATTTTAATGCTGAGAATTCTTCCTTAGAAGATTTAGAAAATAATTTAAAATTTACAAAAATTAACTTAATTGGAAGTTTTAATAACAAACAAGAACATCTAATTATAAATCAGTTTTCAACATATTTAGAAACTCATTTAATAAGCGGTAATCTACAGTTAAAAGATTTTAATAATCCTAAATATTTATTGAATTTAAAAGGAGGAATAGACCTAGCTATTCTAAAAAAGGTAGCACAAAATAAAGATCTAGACTTAGAAGGCTTTGCTAATTTTAATCTGAGTTCCAATATTTCGTCAAATAACAACAATACAATTATTGAAACTATTTCTGGAAGCTTAAATGGAGATCATCTCGAAATTAAATATCCTAAAGAAAATATTTATTTAAAAACTAGTGCTTTTGATGTTCGATTCGCAAAAGATTTCATGAATATTTCACTAGAGAAATCTATTTTTAATAGGGATACTTTTTCTGTAGATGCAAATTGGGATAATTGGTATGACTTCGTTTATTTAAATAGTAACTCCGTTGAAATTTTATATGATGCAAAAATTAAAAATTTTCATTTAGATGAATTTTTGGATGTTGTGTCTTCCGAAGACTCTTCTCAAAGTAAATACAATTATGTACTTGAAGGCTCCCTAAAAGCTGATGAAGTTACCTATAGAAACTTCTCATTTTTTGATGTGAAAGCTAAAAGAATAGCCATTGAAAATAATATTGCAATTAATGATTTACAGATGAAAGGATTTGAAGGAAATATCAAGCTGGATCGGCTTCAAATAAACTCTAATGAAGAGGGGCAGGTTTGGAAAGTTTCCGGAAACTTAAATAATCTTGACATTCCAAAAACAATGTCTGCTTTTAGTGATTTTAATCAAGCTGTTTTACTAAGTGAAAATATTAAGGGAAGTATTTCAAGTAATTTTAATACAAAACTAATATTAGATTTAAATGAGGAACTTGATTTGAGAAAATCAATTATTGTCTCTCAAAATAATTTTAAAAATATTTCGCTACTGAAATATCCTATTTTAAGAGAAATTTTAGATTATTTTGAGAACAGTATCGTTACTAGAAACATTATCGATATAAATTACTATACTGACAAAATAGATAGTGTTTATTTTAAGAATTTTTCTTCCTCAGTAAATCTCACCGACGGCTTGATTTCTTTCCCTAAATCTGAAATCAAAAATAACATACTAAATTTTATTTTTTTTGGAAATTATAATATTGAAAACTCTGTTGACTATCATTTAAATTTTAATTGGTCTGATATAGTTAAGAAAAACAATTCTTCTTCTACAATTGTTGAAGAAAAAAAGACTCGTGGAAAGCAATTGTTTTTTAAAATCTATGGCCCTACCGATCAATTAAACTATGGATTTGATAAGAAAGAAATTAAAAATGAAAGGAAACAAAAAATACAAAATGAAAAAGAAATTATCAAAGAAATTATTAAAGGAGAAAAAGTAGTTGACCAGAAAGAAAGCAAATCAGAGGTCATCGAAGTGGATTGGAATGAAGGTAAAGAAATAGAAAAGACAGAGTTAAAAAAAGATAAAAAAAACAAGAAAAATGTCAAGAAAAAAGATTCTTCTAAATTCAATAAATTTTTAAAAAAGATAGGTGTTGAAGAAGAAGAAAAAGAAAAACCTGAATTTGAAATTGATCAATAAATAACAACTCCATCATCTTTAAGAAATATTTGATCTTCATTATTTGATGAAAAAAATTTCTTAAAAAAATTTAAGATGCTCCGTTTGGTTCGAATGCCTTTCCAATTTTCATTGGGTGCATATACTTTTCCATTATCAATTATTAGTTGACTATTTTTTTCTAAAATTATAATACCGTTATTTGGGATAATTAAGTGCTTTTTAACTGTTAGAGATTGATTTTTTTTAATTAAAATTCGTTTTTTCCCAATTACATTTTTTTCCCACACAGAAGGTGTTGTTATAATAGTAATATCTTTATTCTCTTTATTGGTGAGGGTGTTATACAAATCATTGTTGCTAGAATATCTATAATGTATATATGCTATTTGTAGAGGTGATAAATAATTTCGACATTTATTATAACCCATAATATTATTACTTACTGTACTATTGTTACATTTTAGCCATCCAAATTGGTCGGTCAGTGGCAAATCACTAAATTGAGGGGTGTTGGTATGTCTTAACCCTAGACAATGTCCTATTTCATGTGCCGTTAATTGTGCTGTTGCAAAAGCTCCATTTTCTAAAACACTTGAAATATTTAAAAAAAATGGGGAGGGACCACAACCAAATGCAGGAACAGAAACAGAAGAACCTGTGTAAAAAACATGCAAAAAATCTTTATTTTCATTGGTGAAATTTATCCAATTGTCCTTGTGACAGTTTTTATCAATTTTTTTATAATAACTCACATAACCAGAAGTGTCTTTTTTAAGTGCAGAACCGTTAATTAAAGTAAGAATAGTATTCCCTTTCTTTCTGGATAAATTAGCAACTTTGTATACACCGTTATTTAGTAGACTGTTTTCAATCAATATACTGTCTTGAATTAAAGCAAATCTATCCCTTACACCCTCTATTTCGATAATCCCAGAATCAGGATTTATTGCCAATATTTTCATCCATCTTTGTGAGTTTGTTTCTTTTATATATTTTATTCTGTCCCATCCATTTTCGTTTATGTGATAGGTTACAGTGTCTACTAAAAACCTAATTCTTGAATCTTTTACATAATGCAACTGATTCTTAATTTTTAGAGTTGGTGGCTTTATATTTTTATAGAAATTATTAATCCATTTATATTGTTGATTTATGAATTTTAAAGAATCTGAAGTTAGATTTTCTGGATTTTTTTTGTCTTTTTGAAGGATGTGAATCCATAATTTTATTTCAATTATTGGATGAGAATCAAAATTACAACTATCATATGGAATATAGGGATGTAAATATTCATACTGTCCTATTAAAGAATTTGAGTCGTGAAAAAGAACTATCAAACTAAATATTTTAAAAACTTGTATCAGCTTTTTTTTGGTTCTTAGTTGAATCAAAAGAACCTTTTTTTTAAATTTAATTGTATTTAGTAAACTACTTATCATTATTCTTTACTCTGTAAAGTACATATTTATCAGTGCATATTTGCACAATAATTTATAAAAATATAATTTCGCCATCCAAAAAATAATTCTTAAAATATTATGGAATCAAATTTAATTTACATTTTACCTGCCTTCGGAGTCGTTGGATTACTATATATGTTATTTCTATCCTCATGGGTTAATAAACAACCTGCTGGAAATGAGAAAATGACAAAACTATCTGGATATATAGCAAGTGGAGCATTGGCATTTTTAAAGGCGGAATATAAAATGTTAGCAGTATTTGTTTTAATTGCTGGAGCTGCTTTAGGAGCATTATCTGCTACCAATTTAATTCCTGCTGGAATGTTTATAGTTGTTTCGTTTGTTATTGGAGCTGTTTTTTCTGCTTTAGCTGGAAATATAGGAATGAGAATTGCTACAAAAGCAAATGTAAGGACAGCTGAAGCTGCAAAAACTAGTTTGCCCAATGCAATGAAGGTTGCATTTAGAGGAGGAACAGTAATGGGACTAGGTGTTGCCGGATTAGCTGTTTTTGGATTGTCTTCAATATTTATTTTCTTACTACTAAGTGCTGGTGACGCTCCAGATATGGAAATCATTTTAGAAACCCTTGCTGGTTTTTCTTTAGGTGCTGAGTGTATCGCTTTATTTGCAAGAGTTGGTGGAGGTATTTATACTAAAGCTGCAGATGTGGGTGCGGACTTAGTTGGAAAAGTTGAAGCTGGAATTCCTGAAGACGACCCTAGAAATCCTGCTACTATAGCAGATAACGTTGGTGACAATGTTGGTGATGTTGCTGGAATGGGTGCAGATTTATTTGGTTCTTACGTAGCTACTATGCTAGCTGCTATGGTTCTTGGTAATTACTTAATCTTACAAGACCCTTCATCTTTTGAAAAATTTAACGGTTTAGGGCCAATTCTTATGCCTGTTTTGATTGCTGGTGTTGGATTATTATTTTCCATAATTGGTACCTGGGTTATAAAAATTAAAGATAACGACGCTAAGGAAAAGGAAGTTCAAGGAGCATTCAATTTAGGTAATTGGGGATCATTATTACTTACTGCTGTTGCCTCCTTTTTTATAATACAATGGATGTTGCCTGCAAAAATGAATATGGAATTTTTCGGAGAAGGAGTAAGAGAAATTGGATACAATAGAGTTTTTTATGCTGTACTTATTGGTTTGGCTGTTGGAGGATTAATTTCTATGTTAACCGAATATTATACTGCTATGGGTAAAAAGCCCGTAAATAGCATTATACAAAACTCTTCAACTGGAGCAGCTACAAATATTATTTCTGGACTGTCTCTTGGGATGATGTCTACTGCAGCACCAATAATCCTATTTGCTGGTGCTATTTGGGGAGCTTATGCATGCGCTGGTTTTTACGGTGTTGCTATAGGTGCCTCAGCAATGATGGCCACAACTGCTTTACAACTAGCTATTGATGCTTTTGGTCCAATTGCAGACAATGCAGGAGGAATTGCTGAAATGGCTGAGTTAGATCCAGAAGTACGTGAAAGAACTGATATTCTGGATGCTGTAGGTAATACCACCGCTGCAGTAGGAAAAGGTTTTGCTATTGCTTCTGCTGCATTAACTGCATTAGCGTTATTTGCAGCCTACGTAACTTTTACCGGAATCGATGGGATAAATATTTTTAAAGCTAAGGTTTTAGCAGCATTATTCATAGGTGGAATGATCCCTGTTGTATTTTCAGCGATGGCTATGAGTTCAGTTGGAAAAGCAGCGATGGCTATGGTTAAAGAAGTCCGTCGACAGTTTAAAGAAATTCCTGGAATCATGAAAGGTGAATCAGAACCTGAGTATGAAAAATGTGTAGATATTTCTACGAAAGCTGCTTTAAAAGAAATGATGTTGCCTGGTTTGGTAACTATCGTGTCTCCAATTATTATTGGTTTCGCAATGGGAGCTGAAGCTCTTGGTTCTTATATGGCTGGTGTTACTGTTTCTGGTGTCCTTTGGGCCATATTCCAAAACAATGCAGGTGGCGCTTGGGATAACGCAAAAAAATCTTTCGAAGCTGGTGTTGAAATTGATGGAGAAATGACTTTTAAAGGTTCTGACGCACATAAAGCTGCTGTAACAGGTGATACTGTAGGTGATCCTTTTAAAGACACTTCGGGACCATCTATGAATATCTTAATCAAACTTACTTGTTTAGTTGGTCTTGTAATTGCGCCAATACTAGGAGGAAGTCATCACGATGAAGATAAAACTTTACCTCCTCCACCTCCAAAACAATCTGCAATTCAAAAAAATTGTGAAAAAAAATGTTGTTCTATGAAGAGTGATAAAGAATTGTTGGTTTTTGTAGATATGGATACAAAACTATCAGATACCAGCGTTCTTAATATTACTTCAATATCCGGAAAAGATACTCTTACAAATGAAGTAATTACAGTTGCAGGAAATGATTTAGATATAGACTCTATTGTAAACCTTGCAAAAGAAAAAGCAAATAGACTTTTTAAAACTTCTGCTGATTGTAAAAAACCATGTTGTATGGGTTGTAAAGCTACAGATACACTTGAATTAGCGGCTACCTGCTTAGCAGATCACTCTTGTTGTAATCCAAACTTCAAATAATGAAATTAAATTAGTCCAAATATTTCGATTAATTTAGATCCGGTTAAATCCGGATTTTTTATTTATGAATATAGCTATTGACATAGGAAACACCAGAACAAAACTTGCTATTTTCGAAAACCAAAGAATTAAAAAAATTTGTACCGATAATTTTGATGCTGTCTTTAGTTATCTAAAAACTATAGCTGTGTCGTCTGGAATAATTTCAAATGTATCCAACCCTGACCTTACAAAAAAATTAATCTCTACTTACCCAAAGCTTGTTGCTATGAATCGTCAACTTTTGTTTCCTATTGAAATAAAATACAATTCATACTCTAGTTTAGGACTAGACAGAATCGCAAATTCTGTAGGAGCTTATTCTATTTTACCAAATCAAAATAATCTAATAATAGATATTGGAACTTGTATTACTTATGATTTTATAAACTTCAAAAACCATTATTTAGGTGGCAGTATTTCACCTGGGTTTTCTATTAGATTTAAAGCATTGAATAAATATACAGAAAGTCTTCCAAACGTGAAATTAGAGCTAAAGGAACCTAAACTCATTGGTTCAGATACCGTTAAATCTATTGAAAGTGGTGTTATAAACGGTGTTAAAGCAGAAATAACTGAAATCGTTAAAAACTATACAGACTTATATCCAAAAACTAACATTATTTTGACAGGTGGTGATAGTGCTTTCATAAAATCAATTGTATCAATTAAAAAAAATAGCATCTTTGCACATGAAAATTTAACCCTTATTGGTTTAAACTGTATTTTAAATTACAATGCTAAAAATAATTAAATACAATATTATATTTCTTGGACTACTAAGTTTTTCTATTCAGGCTCAGGTATTAAACACCTCTCCTTTTTCTAGGTACGGTATTGGAGAAATGAATAATATTCAGTCTTCTCATTACTTTGGGTGGGGAAATATTACCGCACCTATGTCAGAACCGCAATATATTAACATCAATAATCCAGCCTCTTATGCCTCATTTCTAAAACACAATCCTATTTATAACGTTTCTTTATCTGGAAAAGCAGCCTCCTACAATTCAAATTACGGTGGGAATGAAACCTCTTCTTCAGGAGCTCATTTTGGATTGAATAATCTTTTTTTAGGTCTTCCCATAACTAAAAACTGGGGAATGGTCTTAGGAATTGCACCTGTTTCTTCACTTGGTTACGAAGTTCGAAGTACTGTTCCTTTAGATACCTCAACGGTTTCGTATGTTTTTAAAGGAGATGGTTCTGTAAACAGACTCATGATTGGAAATGGTTTTAACATCGTAAATAAAGGCGATACAACCAGATTAGCCATTGGAGTAAATAGTTCCTACCTATTCGGAAACTTAGGAAGAACAAGCTCTGTAATATTCAATTATTCTAATGATTACAATACCCGATTACAATACCGTTCATCATTAAGTGGTTGGAGTTTTGACGGAGGAATGCAATTCTATAAAAAAATAAAGACCGCAAAAGAAAACAGATATTTTTTCAATTTAGGAGTAAACTATTCTCTCAATTCTAACGTGTCTACTCAAAATGATTTTTTTGCTTACACCTTCAAATACAACTTCGGTGTTCAAGAATCGGCTAAGGACACTTTAGAAATAAATAGCGATACCTCTTCCATCACCTTACCACAGAAATTGGAATTTGGAATTGTAATTGGTAAATCTTTTAAGAACAAAAGAAGGTGGGACTTTGGGATACAATATTCTATTATGGATTGGACTGAATTTAAAGATAATTCTAGCTTTGTGTCCAACAATATTAATTCTTTAGGAGCCTCTTCGAGATTAGCGGTAGGATACAGAATAACTCCTAATTTAGATTGGTCTAACTCTAGTAAATCTATTTTTAGTAAATCTTCTTATTCATTTGGATATCACCAAAGTAAATCTAAGATTATAGTAAATGAAAAAGGATTATTAAATAATGGCATAAATTTTGGTATATCCATACCAATGATAAGTTCTAGATCATTATCAAGACTAAATTTAGGTTTTGAATTGGGAAGACTAGGTGATTTAGAGGTTAATAATATTGAAGAAAATTATTTTAATTTCTCCATAGGTTTTTCTTTAGCACCTGACACTAGATACGACCGATGGTTTAGAAAAAGAAAATACGATTAAAAAAAAATACATGAATAAATTATTTGTAACTATTAGCTTCTTTTTTTCTTTATTAGTAATAACGTCTCAGGATTGTTTTCAAGCTACTAAAGCCAATTGGGGAAATGACAGCTTAGAGTGTAGAAAAAATGTATCTCTTTATTCAGAATTTATGAAGCAGAAAGTGTATGCAGATGCAGCAAAATTTTGGAGAAAAACTCAAATAGTATGTCCTCAGTACAAGCCCAATCTTTATAAAAACGGAATTTATATTTATAAACAAATAGCAAAAGAAAAGAAAAAGTCTAAATCTGCTGAACTAAAGTTGTATGTTGATACCATTTACTTTATTTATGACCAATGGGTTTCTAATTTTGGTAATTGCAATCAAATAAAAGCCGATTTAGCTGCAGATATAATGGCTTTTGACGCTTCTAAGGGCTTCCCAAAAGCTTATGAATTATATAAGGAAGTTTTTGATAAATCTCCTGAGTTTACCTCTTACAACGATATTAAATATTTTGTTTATGCTAATAAATATATGCTAAAAACAAAAAAAATTGAATGCGACCAATTTTTAGAAAATTATGAAATTCTTTCAGGAATTTGTGATAAAAATATTGCGAAAGCTATTAAAGCAGAGAAATATGCAAATGTGCAAGCGTTTTTAGATAAGGAAATCAGTCCTTGTGCCAGTTGTGATAAATTGGAGGAAATATACACTTCAAAATACAATGCTGCAAAAGAGGATATGCTTCTTACAAAAAAAATATTTGAAAGACTCAGTAACAATAAATGCACAGAGTCTAGCTTATATCTTGAATTACTGGATAAAGTTTTAAATGATCCTAATAACCCACCAACAGCCAAAGACTTATATAATGCAGCTGTAGCTGATTACAAAAGAAAAAATTTCACAAAGGCAGGAGAAAGATTTAATAGAGCGATAAGTATTTCGGATGATGAAATTTTAAATCAAAAAATGTACGAAATACTCTATGATATTGCCTTCAATAAGAAACAATACAAGAAGGCTTTCAGTATTGCGGGTAATTTAACAGATAATTGCGCAGCAAATGATAAAAAAGCTAGAATAATTGCATCAAGTTCTATTAAATATGGAAGCTCTGCATTCAATAAAAGTTTAATCTATTGTTTGGCCTTGCAATACGCCTCAAATTCTTGTGGTAAAACAAGTGCTAACGCAATCAATAGCTGGAAAGGACAATTATTACCAAAAAGTGAATTAATTATGTTAGATGTTAAAAGCGGATCTTCTCAGCAAGTTCCTTTTTGGGGGCAAAATGTTGGACTAAAAACTAGAGACTGATCAATCAATCTTCAATAATTTTTTTACTATTTTTTTATAGTACTTATTTTTTACTTTCTTGTGTAGAGAACCCTGAATTAAAGCTTTCTCAACTAGAAGGAAATTCTGAATCTTTAGAGACAGCCTATGGTGTAACACTAGGTTTTTCAGATTTCGGCAAGTCCAAATTACTTCTAACAGCCCCCAAACTAATTAAAATCTTATCTGAGGAAGAGCATTTAATTATGGAGTGCCCTGAAGGTTTAAAACTTATCTTTTACGATTCGTTAAACAATATAGAATCTACATTAATAGCAGATTATGGAAAGCTTTTTACTGAGAAAGAATTCTTACATGTTAGAAATAATGTTCGTTTTGACAATTTTAATTTAGATACATTATTTGCAAATGAATTGGATATAGATTTTGCTAAGGATAGCATATATTCTGAAAAAATGGTTATCTTTTCAAATAGTGAAGGTCGTATATCAGGAACCAAATTAAAAGCCAACAGCAACTTTACTTTCTTTCAGTTGTCAAATATTTCTGAAGGTCACGTTAACTTTGAAACAGAATAATGGAAGGTTTAAAAAAATGGAATAAACGTTTAGAGAAAATTTGGTTAGTCATTGCTATTATTTCAACGGCTACAGCTATATTCTTCTATATTACCGATGAATTCAATGATGATCTTGTTTATTTTCTTTTAGCGCTGATGGCTTGGGGAATCTATCTTGTAAGAAGAGGCTTGGCGAAAAGACTAAATAAGAATTAGAAAATGTCTACACTTTTTTTAATTTCAATAGCAGCGATATCTCTGTCTTTTTCAGCTTTTTTTTCAGGAATGGAGATCGCTTTTATTTCATCAAACAAACTCAAAATTGAATTAGATTATAAAAAGGGTCTTTTCAGTGCTAAAATTTTATCGTTTTTTTCTAGCAAGCCCGCATGGTTTATCGCTGCAATGCTAATTGGAAACAATACTGCTTTAGTCGTATTTACACTATATGTTGCAGATTTAGTAGAGCCCTATTTATTAACTTTTGATTTAAATAGCCCACTAGTTTTGTTACTTCAAACATTGTTTTCCACCTTTTTTATTTTACTATTTGCCGAGTTTTTACCTAAAGCTATTTTTAGGCTGAATCCTAATTATACGCTCCGATTTTTTAGTGTTATATTATTTATTATCTACGTATTTCTTTGGCCCTTAACAGCTGTAGTTGTTTTTTTAACTAACACCATTTTAAAAGTATTTGGAAATAAGGAATCTATAGATAAAGTTAGTTTTAAGAAAACAGATTTGGATTTGTATATTAAAGAACTAAAAACAGATTTAGAAGAAGGTGAAGAAATGGAACATGACGTGAAAATTTTCCATAATGCTTTAAGTTTTTCTGAGGTTATAGCAAGGGATTGTATGGTTCCAAGGAACGAAATAATTGCTATGGAAATCAATGACAATATAGAGGATTTAAAAAATCTTTTTTTAGAATCAGGACATTCAAGAATTATTATTTACAAAGATAATATTGACAACATTATTGGTTACGTACATAGTATTGAATTATTTAAAATACCCATAAGTATTAAATCTATGCTTATTCCAGTTTCAATTGTCCCCGAATCCATGTCAGGAATTAAGTTACTAGAAGATTTTATTGAAAAGAAACGAAGTGTGTCAGTTGTAGTAGATGAATACGGGGGAACTTCCGGAATCTTAACTATGGAAGATATAATTGAAGAAATTTTTGGAGAAATAGATGACGAACATGATCAAGAAGAATTAATTCATGAGATGATCGAAGAAAATATATTCATTTTCTCTGCACGTTTAGAAATTGACTTTATTAATGAAAAGTACCGAATACAGCTTCCTGTAAAGGAAGATTATGAAACATTATCTGGGATGATCATATATTATGCAGAAACTATACCAGAAAGTGGTTCAAATGTTAATATTGAAAGTTTTAATTTTAAAATAATAGAAGCTGACGACACGAAAATTAGTAAAGTTCAGCTTTCAATCAGCAAAGACGATTAACTCTTTAAGAGTTTCTTTACTAGAAATTTTCCAGGCAAAAAAGAAGCTAATAAACCTGTGAGAAATAAAATAATCAATAACATTATTATATCCTCTAACTTTATTAATACAGGCCAGTACGGAATAGAAGCATTATCTAATTTAAGTAAATGAAACTTAATTTGTAAACAACAAACCAGGACACCAATTAAAAGACCTCCAATGCTTCCAAAATAACTAATCATTAACCCTTCTTTAAAAAATATGTTTTTAATAGTTGATGTATTTGAACCTAAAGCAATTAAACTTTTAATATCTTTTTTCTTGTCAATAATTAACATGGTAATTGAGGCTATTACTGTAAAAGAAGATAATATCAAAACAAAAATTAAAACAGCGAGAACCATCCATTTTTCAGCATCGTTAGCAGCATAAATTAGTTGGTTATTTTCTTCATGCGTTTTAAAAAGAAAATTTGGATTCTTCATAGTTAATTCTTCTTTGAATTGTTGTAATAGCTTTTTATTTTTCATAAATATTTCAATGTGATTAGAGCTATTATCACGTTCAAAAATCTTATTTGCTGTACTGTAACTAACTATTGCTGAAGATTGGTCTAGTTCTGGGTTTATAGAGTAAACTCCGCCAAAAATTAAATTATTCTGTTGAAGAGATTGCTTGTTTTGAACCTTTAGTTTTTGTTTTTTTGATATACTAAATATTTTAATTTCGTTAGTAAATCTTGTATTGTAGGGAATTTGTAATTCATTTTGTATGCCGTATCCTAGAAGAATAGTTGGTATTCCTTCTTTACTGAAACTACCACTCCCTTCTAATAAATTATTACCCCATTTATTTTTATTGTAAGATCTTTCGTCCACTCCTTTAATAGAAACAGTAGCCCATTTATTTTCAAATTTTAAAAGTGCGGTTTCTTCAATAACTTTGCCAAAAAATTCAACTTCTTTATTGTTTTTTAGAACTTTAAATATGTCATTAGACTCTTCTATTATTTTCCCAGTTTTTGGATAAACATAAAGGTCGGCAGCAAATTTCCCATAAACATCTTCTACGTATTTTTGAATGCCATTAAAACCACTTAAAATAATAACTAAAGAAGCTGTACTAACTAGAATTCCAATAAAAGATATAAGAGAAATTAAATTGATAATATTCCTAGATTTTTTAGCGAATAAATATCTTTTTGCAATAAAACTAGAAACATTCATTTATGCTAAACTAATAAATACCAAACAGCATCTTTATTTTAAGTTGTAAAAATTACCAAATTTTGGTGTAATAAGTTCTTTAAGTTCTAAATTAGTTAGAATCACATTCAGATAAGAAGTTGGAAAATTACTTGCCATCTGTATTTTATTGAAAGATAGGTCTTTACTCTTAGCAATTAGCTCATAAATTATAGTTTCTTGTGAATTTAATTGAATGTCATTTTGTGTTCCTACTGGATTTTTATTGCTGGTGCTCAACCCTAATAAATCTATAATTTGTTCTGGATTATTTAAAATAGCTGCTTGATTTTTTTCTATTAAAGTATTGGTTCCTTTTGAAGTTGATTGATTGTTATTTCCTGGGATTGCAAATACATCTCTATTGTAGTCATTTGCTAAACATGCCGTTATTATTGCTCCTCCTTTAATAGGAGATTCTACCACCACAGTGCACATACTCATTCCTGCAATAATTCTATTGCGTTGAGGAAAATGATAGCTCTTTGGAGAAGAAAAAGGAGTGAATTCAGAAATTATCATCCCATTTTCAGCAGTCCGTTCGCTTTCTGTAAAATGTTTTTTAGGATAAATATTTAATATCCCACTTCCTAAAACTGCATAATTCGGTACATCTAACTGGTTCGCTATTTTATGGGTATAAATATCAATTCCATAGGCCAAACCGCTCACCAATCCAATATTATAATTTGCTAAATAAGAAATGAAATCTTTACATTGTCCCAAGCCATAATCACTGCAGTCACGTGTGCCAACAACAGATAATAATGGGATGTTATTTGAGTGTTTTTTGCCCTTACAGTATATAAGAAAGGGAGCATCTTGGCATTGTATTAAATTTTTTGGATAGTTTTCTTCTTTATAAAAAATGATTTCAATATTATTTTCTGTGCATATATTTAATATTGTTTGCGCCTCCTTGTATATATTTTTAGAGTTAAGTTGATTCAATACCTTGTAACTAGATTTGGTATTAAGATTTATCATTTTTAATCTTAATTCTCTAAGAATTGATTCTGAATCATCAGCCTGATCTGCTATCAGTTTCTTTGTTCTAATAGAAACACCTTTTATTAAAGAATATACTATTTTATCTATCATCAAACCACAAGGTAATAGTTGAAGTACATAGTTTTTTTACGTTTTATTTGTAAGGCTTCTTAAAATAATGTACTTTTGGATCATTATAAAGATGAAAACTAAAGAGGGGACGAAAGTCCCCTCTTTTTTTTACTTACTATGATTTCAAAAAACGAAGTAATAAAGTTGGCAGAAGAAAGAATAAATGAACTCGATAATGGAAATTATTTAGTAAGTGTTAGTATCTCATCCAAAAACTCCATTAGAGTTAAAATGGATAATTTAAATGGTGGAGTTAGCGTGAAAGACTGTGTAAGTGTTAGTAGAAATATTGAACATAATTTAGACAGAGAAAAAGAAGACTTTGATTTACAAGTTTCATCTCCTGGATTAGATCAACCATTTGTAGTAGCTAAACAATATCTAAAAAATTTAGGCAATCAGGTAACTGTTACAAAAACTAGTAACGAAGTTTTAAATGGAGAACTTCTTAAAGCCAACGACCAAGAAATTTTCTTGAGAGAGATTAAAATTGAAAAAAACAAAATAACCAAGAAAAAAGATAAAATAGAAACCACTCACCAATTACTAATGAGTGAAATAAAAGAAACTAAACTGATTATATCATTTTAAATAAACCCTATGAATGCAATAGAATTAATTGACTCTTTTTCAGAATTTAAAGAAATTAAGAATATCGATAGAGTAACCATGATGAGAATAGTAGAAGATGTTTTTCGATCTACTTTAAAAAGAAAATATGGATCAGACGAAAATGTTGATGTCATTATAAATCCAGACAAAGGTGATTTAGAGATTTGGTTAAACAGAGAAATTGTACCAGACGAGGACTTTGAAGACGAGGGAACCCAAATTAAATATAGCGAAGCGCTTAAAATCGAGCCTGATTTTGAAATTGGGGAAGAAGTTTCTCAAGAAGTTAAAGTTGAGGATTTCGGGAGGAGAAATATTTTATCACTAAGACAAAATCTTGCTTCTAAAGTATTAGAATTAGAAAAAGACAGTATCTATCAAAAATATAAAGAGAGAGTTGGAGATATAGTAAACGGTGAAGTTTATCAGATTTGGAAAAGAGAAATACTAATTTTAGACGATGACGGTAATGAATTAATTTTACCGAAATCGGAACAAATACCTTCTGATTATTTTAGAAAAGGTGACACCACAAGAGCAGTCGTTTCTAAAGTGGATTTAAGAAATAATAATCCAGTGATTATACTTTCCAGAACAGCTCCTGAATTTTTAGCGAGGTTGTTCGAGCAAGAAGTACCAGAAGTTTTTGATGGATTAATTACCATTAAAAAAATTGTTCGAAATCCAGGTGAAAGAGCAAAAGTAGCTGTTGAGTCTTATGATGATAGAATCGATCCAGTAGGTGCTTGTGTGGGGATGAACGGTTCAAGAATACACGGTATAGTTAGAGAACTTAGAAACGAAAATATAGATGTTATTCCTTGGACAACAAACATGCAACTTCTAATACAGCGATCTTTAAATCCTGCTAAAATTAGTAATATGGAAATTAACGAAGAGGAATCTCGAGTCGAGGTCTTTTTAAAGCCGGACGAAGTTTCTAAAGCCATAGGTAAAGGTGGACATAATATTAAATTAGCATCTAAACTTACAGGGCTTGAAATTGATGTATACAGAGAAGGTGCAGAAGATATTGATGATGTAGATTTAGACGAATTCACCGATGAAATTGATGATTGGATTATTGACGAATTAAAAGCAATTGGATGCGATTCCGCTAAAAGTGTTTTAGAGATTGGAAAAGATGATTTAGTGAAAAGAACAGATTTAGAAGTAGAAACAGTAGATGAAATATTAAAGATTTTAAGCTCAGAATTTGAGAAATAATCTAGATTGAAATTAATAACATTATGGCAGTAGTAAAAAGGCTAAGTAAGGTTGCAAGAGAACTTAATGTTGGAATATCAACAATTGTTGAGTTTTTAGGCTCCCAAGGAAAAGAAGTAAGTTCTAATCCCAACACAAAAATTGGTGAGGACTTGTATATGATATTATTAGAAGAATATCATAAAGAAAAATTTGAGAAAGAGAAAGCTGATAATGTTGTTATAGACCAATCGGAAAGAAAAGTCATTTCAATTAAGAAAGAAGAACCAAAAAAAGAAATCGAAAAGATAGTAGCTAAAGCCGACGCCCTTTCTGGACCTTCTGTACTTGGTAAAATAGATTTAACACCGAAGCCAAAAGCTGATCCTGTAGCAGAAACTGTTGAGGAGCCTGTTGAGGTAAAAGAAGAAAAAACTGAAATAAAAACTGCTGATCCAGTTAATAAAAATAAGATAGAACCTTCCGAAACAATAAAGGCCGAGGCTAAAAAATTAACTGGTCCTAAAGTTTTAGGAAAAATAGAACTACCAAAAGTTCCAGTCAAATCTAAACCTTCTGAAGACTCTGAAGCATCTAAAAGAAAGAGAAAAAGAATTAAAAAAGTCAATGTAGAAAAAGCAGGTAAAAATGTCTTTAGAGACAAAAGAAAAACTACAAAAACACCTCAAAAAACAGAGGCCTCTCCTGAAGAAATTCAAAAAGAAATTAAAGAAACTCTTGCAAGGTTAAGTAACAAAGGAAAATCTAAATCTTCTAAATTAAGAAGAGAAAAGAGACAAGCTATTTCTGATAAAATGGAAATAGAAGAATTAATTTCAGAACAAGAAAAAAGCACACTGAAATTAACTGAATTTGTATCGGTTTCAGAACTTGCGTCCATGATGTCTAAATCTCCAAACGATGTAATAGGCACTTTAATGTCAATCGGTATATTCGCATCCATTAATCAAAGATTAGATGCAGAAACTCTTACTATGGTTGCTGAGGAATTTGGATTTACTGTAGAATTTGTTAGTGCCGATGTTACCGCTTCAGTTGTTGAAGATTCTCAGAATCCTGAAAATATGCTGGACAGACCGCCTATCGTTACTGTTATGGGGCACGTAGATCACGGAAAAACATCTCTTTTGGATTACATTAGGAGTGCAGATGTTACTTCTGGGGAGGCTGGCGGAATAACGCAGCACATAGGTGCTTACTCTGTAAAACACAACAAAAAAGACATAACCTTTTTAGATACTCCAGGACATGAGGCATTTACTGCAATGAGAGCAAGAGGAGCGCAGGTGACAGATGTCTCTATTATTATTATTGCTGCAGATGATAGAGTTATGCCTCAAACTAAAGAGGCCATCAATCACTCCCAAGCTGCAGGTGTACCTATGGTATTTGCACTTAATAAGTGCGACCGTTCTACAGCTAACCCAGACAAAATTAAAGAAGAATTATCAGCTATGAATATATTAGTTGAAGACTGGGGAGGAAAATATCAATGTCAAGAAATATCTGCTAAAGATGGAACCGGTATTGATGAACTCTTAGAAAAAGTACTTTTAGAGTCTGAATTATTGGAATTAAAAGCAGATCCTGATACAAATGCAAAAGGAACAGTAATTGAAGCTTCTTTGGACAAAGGTAGAGGTTACGTTACAACATTGTTGGTGCAGTATGGTACGATGAAGGTAGGTGATACGCTAATTGCTGGAAAAGAATTTGGTAAAATTAAAGCCATGCATGATGAAAGTGGCAATCCTGTTGAGTCTGCTGGTCCTTCCAGACCTGTTTCTGTACTTGGTATGAACGGTGCTGCTAGTGCAGGAGATGTTTTCAATATATTAGACGACGAAAAAGAAATGAAGCAAATAGCTTCTAAAAGACAACAACTTCAAAGAGAACAAGGGCTAAGAACTACAAAACACATCACATTAGATGAGATTGGTAGAAGAATTGCCTTAGGAGATTTTCAAGAGCTTAATATCATAGTTAAAGGAGATGTTGATGGGTCTATTGAAGCTTTATCAGATTCTTTATTGAAACTTTCTCAAGAATCTATTCAAATAAATATCATCCATAAAGCAGTTGGTCAAATTACCGAATCGGATATTTTATTAGCCTCAGCGTCAGATGCAATTGTTATTGGATTCCAAGTAAGGCCTTCTCAGGGAGCTCGTAAGATAGCTGAAAAAGAAGAAATTGATATTCGTTTATACTCTGTTATTTACAAAGCAATTGAAGAAGTTAAAGAAGCTATGGAGGGAATGCTTTCACCAGAGTTTAAAGAGGAAATTGTTGGTACTGCTGAAATAAGAGAAACTTTTAAAATTACAAAATTCGGTACTATTGCAGGTTGTTACGTAACAGAAGGTAAAATTAATAGGAATCATAATGTTAGGATAATAAGAGACGGTATTGTTGTCTATTCTGGTGAATTAGGATCTTTAAAGCGATTTAAAGATGATGTGAAGGAAGTTAAAAATGGATACGAATGTGGGTTGAATATTGCAAAATATAACGATATAAGAGTAGGTGATATTGTAGAAGCCTATGAAGAGGTTGAAGTGAGTAGAAAACTTTAATTTTTTGAGTTTTCCATACCAACTGGCAAATAATATTTAAACTGGATACCAAAATAATTTCCTCTTAGAAATAATTTATCGTATCTGTCAAAAGTATTACCATCATAATAGAATTTCAATTTAGTCACTGCTATTGCAGATATTGGTATATTGACTTCAGCTCCTACATAATAGGATCCTATTTTAGAATCTCTTTTTTCAATTCCAAGATTTCCACTTATTGAGCCATTAATCCACCTTGCTCTTTCAGAAAGATGATCAATTGCAAAATTATTTCCTTTGCTAGCTACAGAAGATGCATAAAAATCTATATTAACGCCTATAGCATTTCTCATATATAATTCATTGCCTAATTGAACATAGATTATCGCTTGTAATGGAATTCCATAACTTATATAGCTGAACGAGCTGGTGTCATTTAAAATATTGGATTGATTTGCACTTGTTCCAGTTAATTTAAAATTTCTTTGATAAAAAACTATTCCACCTTCTACACTAAAATTTTTATCATAGTCTGTTTTTAAAATCATCCCAAAATTGTATCCAATCCTATTTTCTAATTTTATTGTTGAGTTATTTTCTGTAAGATCTATTGCACTAACCCCAAAATAATTAATGGGAATAATAGAACCCAGTAAAAAGCCAATGTTGTGATTTTTGTCGTTCTGACCTTGACAAAACACTGTTGAAGTAAAGAACAAAAAGAAAATTATTTTTGGAATTTTCAAATCTTAATTATTTTTAAAATATGAAATTATTGAAAAAACAACAATTCCTATTCCTAATATAATCACCAAATATTGGGCCCATTTCTGAGGAATAAAAGGTTCTCTAAACTTTCCTATAGTTATATAATTAATCTCCTGAACTATTGCATTATCTGTTTTACGAATTCCAAATAAATAAACGGGACCTCTTTTATTTTCATCTTCAGCGAACTCGAAAAAAATATTCTTAGTTTCTAGAATTTGTTTGAAATAATCCGCTTGTTTTTTTGTATGAAAGAAAAAAATCTTGTAAGCTTTATTTGTAGGGTGGTCTTTGTGATTTGTTAGTTTAAGCACCCCTTCGTCCATGTTATCCATAAGCTATTTTATTCATTCCATTCTGTTAAATATTCAATAGGCTTTCTCTGTCCTTTTGGCCAATCTATACTTGGGTAACCTACATATAAAACGCCTAAACATTTATCTTCGGGTTTTAATTTAAGAAATTTATTCATTTCTGGAGTATATATAATTTTAGGACTTGACCAGAATGAACCTAGACCATAGGCAGTTGCCGTTAAGCACATGTTTTGGATTGCGCAAGCAACAGCTTCAACTTCTTCTATCTCTGGTATCTTCTCATTATCTCCTCTTTTCATAGAAACTACAATGGCTACAGATGAAAGGAAAGGTCTTGAACTTATTTTTTTAAACTTCCCTTCGTTATATAAATCTTTTGGAGTTAAAAGTTGGTACAACTCTCCAAGGTTTTTACTAAGTTTCTCTCTGCTATCTCCCATATAAACTTGAAATTTCCAAGGCTGAGTATTTCCATGAGTTGGTGCCCAAGTTGCATTATTTAATAAATGTTCAACAATTTCTTTATGTACTTTTCTGGATGAAAAAAATTTAGGATATATGGTCCTTCTATTTTTAATTACATCGGTTATTTCGCTTAGATTATATTTCATAAGTATTTTGTATTATGTCTAGATATAAACTGTGATTCATTTGTGCCATATTGGTATACTGGCTGGATAATGCAAGCTGATAGGCTTTTTCTGTAACGATATTATTCTTTTGTTGTAAAACCATATTAAGACATTGGCTTAATTCTTTTGAATTACCTACTTCACAAAGATAACCAGTCTCCTTGTCCTTAACTAATTCTGGTATTCCACCAGCTCTTGTTGAAACTACAGGTGTTTTACATCCAAATGCTAAGTATAATATAGAACCCAACCCCTCCATTTTAGAGGGCATAAAGAAAACATCAAGACTCTTCATGATTTCTGTAACATCCGCTCTAAATCCAAGAAGGTGAATATTACTTTCAAGTGATAAAGAATGTATGTGGCTATTAATTTGATCTTTTAACGCTCCTTCACCTGCAATAATAAAGTGAATGCTATTATTCTTATTTATGGTGAGGGCTGCTGTTTCAACAAAAGTTTGATAATCTTTATGATCAGTTAATGCTGCGATGTTGCCAATTAGTTTGGATGAATTAGCGAGTCCGAGTTCTTTTCTAAGGTTGGCTTCTCCAGATTTTTCAAGTACTGATTTTCTCCAACTTGAGTAGATTACATCTACTGGAGCTTTTACTTTAGGTTGAATTATATTTTTTATAGCTTTTGAAACTGTAATTATTTGTTTTATGTAGGTATAATTGTACTTATAATTTGAAAAAAGAGATTTACCAATATCAAAATCTACCCTTCTGTGTAGTACAATAGGAATTTTTGAAAATAATAATAAGTGTGCTACAACACATGCAGTATGTGCATGACTGTCATGAACATGAATAATATTCGGATTACAACTTTTTATAACCCTAAATAATTTAATAATATATAATAAATCGAATCCAGATTTTTTTTGAGCAGATTTAAATTTAATGTTTTGAATTGTGGCGTATTTTTCAATAGCGCTATTTTTACTACAGAAAAGTATCTGTTCAATGCTTTCATCCACAGAACTAAGCCCTTCAATAAGATTCACTATTTGTTGTTCTCCTCCCCTCCACGACAGAGCTGAAGAAACATGAAGTACCCTAAGTATTTTGTTCATATAACTTTACTAACTTTTTATACTTCATATGTGTAGAGAACGCTGAATTGTTACAAACTCTGAACCCGTTTTTTCCATCTAAAAAACCAAACCTTAAAATATATTGTTTGATAAACTTAAAAATCGGATGTACCCAAGACCTGATTTTAGGAAATTTAATTCCCTTATTATACATTTCTTGTGCAGCTATTGTAGAAAATTTATCTATTACCAATAAGTGCTCTTCAATACTTGCAATACTGTAATGTAACAGATCTCCCTTTATAAAGCCATGAGTAGCTATCTTATAAAGTTTAAATTGATCGTGTGGATTCTGACCTTGCCAGGTTCCCTTTGTAGAGTCCCACAATCTTAACTTTTTATCTGGATACCAACCGCAATACCTTATCCATTGCCCACAATAATTTGTTAAGCGATTAAATGAATATCCATCGTAAACCCAGTTGTTTTTAGTTTCTATAATGCTTTCTTTTAGAGCCTCCGATAGGCATTCATCAGCATCTAATGAAAGTACGTGTTTATGTTTCGCTTTAGTAATGGCAAAGTTTTTTTGCTGTATATGTCCGTCAAATTTATTTTTAAAAAAATTTACTTTATACTCTTTTGCGATCTTTTCAGTAGCGTCGGTACTATAAGAGTCAACTATAATAATTTCGTCTACCACGTCAGTTATTGAACTTAAGCAGCGATGTAAATTAGCTTCCTCATTAAAAGTTATTATAACTGCTGATAACTTAACTTTCATAAAGCTTAATTACTACCAAATTGCATCTGGATATAAGAGTGGAAGATGCTGCATTTCAGCTAGAATATATCCAAGATATTCAGTATGAAAGCCATTTTTACCATACTTTAAACTAAATAAATTGTTTTCTGGCACTTTGATTGAAGCATTTTCTAATACTGGAGTTACTAATTCTGACCAATCTTTTTTAAGACTACTGCTTAATGGGCCAATGTGATTTTCCTTAGCAAATATATCAGTTTCATTATCTATAAACAGTTCATCGGTGTACATCCAAAGTTCGTCTACTGCAACTTGTAATTTTTCATTACTTTTTTCTGTTCCTAATCCTAATCTGGTCATCCACTCTGAACTCCTTTTTAAGTGATAATTTACTTCTTTAATTGCTTTTTTTGAAATTCCTGATATTGTTTCGTCTTTACTAGAAATTAAATTTTCAAAAAGTAATTTATGGAAGCAATCCATGAAAAATTGTCTGCTAAGGATGAAAGCAAAATCTGTATTTGGGGTTTGTACCAGATGAAGGCAACGAAATTCTTTTTCTTTTCTTTTAAATGTTAACTCATCAGCAGTGGTGTTTCCTTTAATTTCTGCAGCATATTTTAAAAAGCTTTCTGCTTGACCTAAAAGGTCTAGTCCAACATTAGTTATGGCCAGATCCTCCTCTAACAAGGGAGCTTTACTGCAGTATTCTCCAATTCTATGACTTAATATAAGAGAAGTGTCGCCTAATCTTAGGCAAAAATCTAGTAATTTGTTATTCATTAAATGTGTTTTACACCTTCAGGTATTTTATAAAAAGTTGGATGCCTGTAAATTTTATCATCAGATGGATCAAAAAAAGCTTCCCCATCACTAGCCTCGGAAGAAACTATATCTTCAGCTTTCACAATCCAAATTCCATTCCCTTCATTTCTTCTTGTATATAAATCTCTAGCTGCTTTCATTGCCATTTCTTTATCATAAGCATGTAAACTTCCAACGTGCTTAAAAGGACGTCCCGCCTTAACTCTTAAAAAAACTTCCCAAAGTATTCCTTGATCATCGTTAGCCATATTATGCTGATTTCTTTTTTACATTTATCTTTTCTGCGTATGCTTTAGCAGCTTCTCTTACCCATTTTCCATCATCATGCGCCTTGATGTGATGTCTTATTCTTCGTTTGTTACCAGGGCCATTACCTTTTACTACATTCCAAAATTCGTCCCAATTAATTGGAGAATAATCGTAGTGTTGAGTTTCTTTATTTAAATGTAATTTAGGATCTGGAAAAGTTAATCCTAAATGATGTCCCTGCTCGATGGTCTTGTCTATAAATCGTTGTCTTAATGCATCGTTAGATTCTCTTTTAATTCGCCATTTTAAAGACTGATTGGAATGGGCACTTTCTGAATCATGCGGACCAAACATCATTATAGATGGCCACCACCAGCGATTTATCGCATCTTGAGCCATTTCTTTTTGCTCAGCTGTTCCAGCAGCTAACTGAGCCATTATTTCAAAGCCTTGTCTTTGATGGAAACTTTCTTCCATACATATTTTAACCATAGCTCTTGAATATGGGCCATAAGAGGTTCCTTGAAGAGAAACTTGATTTACAATTGCTGCACCATCAACCAACCAACCAATAGCACCCATATCTGCCCAACTTAAGGTTGGATAATTAAAGACGCTTGAATATTTTGCTTTGCCTTCGTGAAGCCATTGCAAGAATTGTTCTCTTTTTACACCTAAAGTTTCTGCAGCGCAATACAAATACAAACCGTGACCAGCTTCATCTTGAATTTTTGCCATTAGAATTTTCTTGCTTCTCAAACTTGGAGCTCTTGTCAACCAGTTTCCTTCTGGTTGCATTCCAATAATTTCTGAGTGGGCGTGCTGGGAAATTTGACGAATTAAAGTTTGCCTGTATTTATCAGGCATCCAGTCTTTTGGTTCTATTTTGATATCGGCATCAATTTTTTGTTGAAATTGATTTAATAAGTCTTGATTTTCCATATCCTAAATTTTTAAGTCATTAAAATTACTAAGAATTTCATGTCCCTCTAGATTTTGTTCACCCCAATTATCTAACTCAGTTACTGACCATAATTTCGGAAAAAATGTTCTTCTCTGGTACTTTGGATGCATGTATTTTTTCCAATCACTTCCTCCAGTAGCTTTTTCAACTTTATTAGCTCCGTCCAAATATTTTGAAGCTGTATTAAAATGCTGCATGACCCATTTAATGTTCACCGTATGGTCTAAATGTCTCATTGAATTAACAAGATCAATATTATTTTTTTCTTTATCTGGAAGATTATCAAACAGAGACCAAATATTTTTATTGTTATACTTTTTCATAAAATCAATAAAATCTTCCATATATTTTTCTTCAAAAAGCTTAATCATAATAGACTTTTCACCTGTCTTGTGATTTTTTCCTGCAGCTTGCCAATAAAGATGTTCAAAGGCATGTTTAAAAGGTGTGTTTCTATTAATTGTTTTGCGAAATCTAAAATCTATTAAATTAATTAGCTCGGTACAAGCAAACTCAATTTTTCTATATTGAGCGCTCTGAAAGCCACTAGCTGGAGCAAGTGTTTTTCTAAATTTCATATACTGTTCCAACTCCATACCATCTTTCATAATCTTAAAAGAACTACAAAGCATGTCAAAGTATCTGCTTATCCTTTCCAGCCTCTCTGAAAAGAAAACAGCAATAAGTTGTTTTTTATTAGCCAGCTGTTCCAGCTCCCACAAGATCATTTTAAATAACAGCTCATTTATTTGATGGTAGACTATAAAAACCATTTCATCAGGTAAATCACTTCTTTGTATTTGAAGATTTAATAATGATTCCGTTTGGATGTAATCCCAATAAGTAAGTGGTTTAAAACTCTTCAAGCCTTCTAAGAACGATTCGGTGTTTAATCCTTTTTCTGCTAAAGTTTTTAAAATCTCTTTATCTATTTCTTTACTCATTATCTAAAGTGTTCCTCGATTTGCTTGTTCTCTCTCAATAGATTCAAAAAGAGCCTTGAAATTCCCTGCACCAAATCCTCTAGCTCCCATTCTTTGAATTATTTCAAAAAATAAAGTCGGCCTATCTTCTACTGGTTTAGTGAAAATTTGTAATAAATACCCTTCTTCATCAGCATCTACTAAAATGGCTAAATCCTGCAAATCTTGAATATTCTCCTTCATAATTTTCATATGACTCCCCAGCCTTTCGGGAATTTCGTTATAATATTCGTTTGGAGGGGCAGATAGGAATTCAACACCTCTTGATTTAAGCTTTTTAACCGTTTCAATAATATTATCTGTTGCAATTGCTATATGCTGAACCCCAGAACCCTCATAAAAATCTAAGTATTCTTCAATCTGTGATCTTTTTTTAGCTTTGGCTGGTTCATTTATTGGAAATTTTATTCTGCCATTTCCATTACTCATAACCTTACTCATTAAAGCAGAATATTCAGTATGAATTTGCTTATCGTCAAAAGACAAAAAGTTGACAAATCCCATTACATCTTCGTACCATTTCACCCAAGTATTCATTTCTCCCCAACCTACATTGCCCACCATGTGGTCGACGTATTTTAATCCAACTTCAGAAGGGTTGTAACTAGAATCCCATTTTCTAAAACCGGGCAAAAATTCTCCGTTGTAATTTTTTCTTTCTATGAAAAGGTGAACAGTTTCTCCATAAGTATATATCCCAGACTTTACTACTTCTCCATGCTCATCACTTTCCTTTACAGGTTTTAAATACGATTTAGCACCTCTTTTTATTGTTTCATCGTATGACTTTTGAGAGTCTTCTACCCAAAGAGCAATTATTTTAACCCCGTCTCCATGCTTTTGCACATGATTCCCTACTTCAGATTCACTATTTAAAGCGGTGGTTAATACTAATTTAATTTTATCTTGTTTTAAAACATAAGAAACTCTGTCCTTCCAGCCCGTTTCTAAACCTGCATAAGCCAGCGACTGAAATCCAAAGGCGGTTTTATAAAAGTGCGCTGCCTGTTTGGCATTACCAACATAAAACTCAATATAATCCGTTCCTAAGAGCGGTAAAAAATCTTGGGCATCTTTAAATATTTTTTCTAATCCGTACTCTGTATTTGTTAAATTTTTTGCCATGTTTATTTAGTTCAGTCGTGGATCCAAGATTTGTAATAGTCTTTAACTTCTAATTCTAATGCTTGAACCGTTAATTTTAGAGGCTTAAAAGTATCGACCATAACTGCCAACTCCTCGGTCAACTTTTTCCCAATACTTCTTTCATAGGCACCTGGATGAGGACCGTGGGGAATACCCGATGGATGTAGTGTAATTTGCCCTACTTCAATATCATTTCTGCTCATAAAATCACCATCAACATAGTATAATACTTCATCAGAATCAATATTGCTGTGGTTGTAAGGAGCAGGAATTGCATCTGGATGGTAATCGTAAAGTCTGGGGCAAAAAGAACAGATTACAAAAGCGGGAGTTTCAAATGTTTGGTGAACTGGCGGTGGTTGATGGACTCTACCTGTTATAGGTTCAAAATCGTGAATAGAAAATGCATATGGATAATTGTAACCATCCCATCCAACAACGTCATATGGATGAGAAGAATATGTGTAATCATACAAAAATCCTTCTTTTTTGATTTTAATTAAAAAGTCACCTTTCTCGTCGTAAGTTTTTAAATTTTTTGGAACTCGAAGGTCTCTCTCGCAAAATGGAGCATGTTCTAAATGTTGACCGAACCAATTTCTATATCTTTTCGGGGTGTAAATAGGGTGCTTAGACTCAATAATAAAATGTCTATTGTCATTATCTTTAAACTCTAAATTGTAAATAATTCCTCGAGGAATTACTAAATAATCTCCTTGAAAAAAATCTATTTGTCCTAGTTGTGATTTTAGTACTCCTTCGCCCTTATGAATGAAAATTACTTCATCTGCATCTACATTTTTATAAAAATATTTTGCGGTTGTTTGCTTAGGACTTGCCAAATGAATGGTTACGTCAGAATTGGTCAAAACAGGGGTTCTGGAAAATAAAAAATCTAATTTGTTTTGCATTTGAAAACCTTTAAATGCTCTCATTTTCATATTATGACTTACAGCAATTTTTGGTGAAACATCTACCCCCTTTTTAATGTCTTTTACTTGTGTTGGAGGGTGTAAGTGGTATAATAAAGAGGACATGCCATCGAAGCCAACGGTGCCAAAAAGTTGCTCGTAATGAAGGGTTCCATCTTTTTTTCTAAAAGTGGTATGGCGTTTATGTGGAACATTACCTAACTTATGGTATCGAGGCATTCTTTATATTTTTATCATAAATTATAAAAAAAGTGGGTAACAAATAGAAAAAAGTTACAAATAATCAAGCTTTTATAAATTAAAAGGAAGCTTTTATCTTTCTTTTTAAACCAGAGTTAGCAACCTTAAATGATTTTTGAGTGTTTTTAAACTTTTTGTAAGCAGACAGTGTTAAAAACATGTAAGAATCTAAATTTGTAGGGTTTCCACGGATTTGACCTGGAGCAGTATTATAAAAATCAACAGAGTGCCAACCTTCACCATAGAGCTCTACGAACTTCTGATCTACAATTTCTTCTGAAATACTACCCTCCACAATACCAAGGCTGACATAATCCGAAGTTGCAGGTATATTGTTACTATATCTAACATTAGTGGTAAATGTACCATCTTCAGGATTTAACATGTAATTGGTCCCCGACATAATTGCTGAATTAGGGCCGTCAAAATCATTATGCCAAGCTAAAAGAGTTTCAGGATTAAAATACCTGGTACTTACGTCATCCAAATAATCTGTTCTTGTAAATCTAAATCCAGCTTCTAACTTTATTCCTGCAGTCCCGTGAAACGATTTTTTAATACCAATGCCAAGAGGAATACAAACTGAATATGGTTTATATGTGCCACCATCTGGGAAAGCGAATTTTGAATAGTCTATTTCTTTTCCTTTACTATTTTCATATTTAACATAAAATGGGTCATTAGGATCAAGTAGCCCCTGACCTTCAGTTCTTAGTGGTCTCAGCTTATGTTTAATTTTTGTTCCAGTGAAATTGTCTACAGCATATGGTTCATAAAAAAACCCTCCTACACCACCAAAAACGTAAAGCCCAAAACCAAGCGGATTACTAGCACCTATGCTTTTTCCAAACTTATTTTTTAAATTGTATCTATTCCCAGATTTTTCTTGAACTAATATCCATTCGAAAACACCAGAACCTTCAAAAATATCAGTTTCAAAATTAAGTTGACGCATCTTTCTAGACAAATCCTCCGTAGATTCATCATTTCCGGATATTTTAGCATAGGCTAAATTCACCCTAAAAGTAAGATTCCCTTTTAGGTAATATATGTAGGAGAAGTTGGCAGCAAATTTAGTCTGATCTGTATTAAGATCAAATAAAAAGCCTCTAGCTGAATTTCCAAAGAAACTTTCTTCTGATTCCTTACCACCACCAACATCGGTCAAACAAGCTGATGCTCCGACACCAAAAGTGATTTCATTTCTTTGTGTCCTGTAAGTATTTCTATTGTAAAATTGTGCCCCAAGAAAAAAGGGTATTAAAATGAAACTAACTGATAATATGTATATACGTTTTTTCAAAATTTTCACAAATATAATTACATTTCGTGTTGTTTAAGTAATTTATTCATTTTTATAGTCCAAAGAACCATACCTGTTGTAACGGAAATATTCATAGAATGTTTCGTTCCATATTGAGGTATTTCTAAACTGAGGTCACATTCATTTATTAATTTTTGAGATACGCCCTCTATTTCATTGCCAAAAACAAGAACTATTTTGTCGTTTTTGAAATGATACTTTTCTAAAGAAATAGATGCCGAAGTTTGCTCCACAGCTACTGTAGAAAATTTTAGATTTTTATACTTTCTAACAATATTTAGAGCATCTGCAGAATATTCCCAATTCACACTTTCAGTTGCTCCAATGGCTGTTTTTCTAATTTCTCTGTGGGGAGGCTGAGCTGTGATGCCGCATAAATAAATTTTTTCTACACCCATAGCATCGCAAGTTCTAAAAATAGAACCAATGTTATTCAAACTCCTAACATCATCTAAAACCACTACAATGGGTTCTTTTACAGAGTTTTTAAACTCAGAGACTGTTAATCTTTTAAGTTCTTCTAACTTTAATTTTTTATTCATAATTACTTAATTTGTTAGAAAATTCAATTAGTTTAATTTTACAAACATATCTAGAACTTATAAAAAGCACAAATGTCTAAAGTAAAATCAGAAACTCCTTTGATGAAACAATACAACTCCATCAAAAGAAAGTATCCTGACACCTTACTATTGTTTAGGGTTGGTGATTTTTATGAAACATTTGGAGAAGATGCAATAAAAGCTTCAAAGGTATTGGGCATAATTCTTACAGCTAGAAACAATGGTGGTTCTAAAATTGAACTGGCTGGATTCCCACACCACTCTGTTGGGAATTATTTACCGAAATTAGTAAAGGCTGGACACCGAGTTGCTGTATGTGACCAATTAGAAGCACCCGTTAAAGGAAAAAAGATTGTTAAAAGAGGAGTTGTAGAATTGGTTACCCCGGGTGTTGCGTTAACCGATCAACTATTGGACAACAAAGGAAATAATTTTTTAGCAGCCTTAAGTTTTTCAAAAAAAATGTGTGGAATTGCTTTTTTAGATATTTCTACTGGAGAGTTTTATGTGGCAGAAGGAGATATAAAATACATTTCAAAACTTGTAAATGATTATGCCCCTTCAGAAATTTTATATTCCAGAGAACACGACACTCTATTTCAAGAAAATTTTAAAAGTAAATCTTACACTTTTAGATTAGAAGAATGGGTGTTCCAAAAAGATTTTGCCTTGGAAAAGTTAAACCAACAATTTGGTACGCTTTCTCTTAAGGGATTCGGCATATCAAAAATGAATGAATCCATTATTTCAGCTGGTGCAATTTTACATTATTTAACGACTGCAGAACATCATAATACAAGTCATGTTTCCAGCATTCAAAGAATTGACAGAGGAAACCATCTTTGGATGGACGACTTTACCATTTCAAATTTAGAGCTTATACATTCTTCGAATTACAATGGACACACACTTGTCGAAGTACTAGATGAAACTTCAACTGCTATGGGAGGTAGATTGCTTAAAAAGTGGTTACTATTTCCGTTGATATCGTCTAAGAAAATAAATAACAGATTAGATATTGTAGAATACCTTACCAAAAACTCAGCGATTTATGACTTGATAAAAAAACAATTTTCAGAAATTGGCGATTTAGAAAGAATGTGTGCAAGATTAGCTGTTTTAAAAACTTCTCCTAGAGAGCTTAATCAGCTTAAAAAGTCTCTACAACTTATAAACCCTCTCAAAGAACGACTGCAATCTATAAAGCATCATCAACTCAATCAATGGGCTAAAGAATTACAAGACAATAGTGAATTTATTGATAAAATAGATTCCATAATTTTTGAAGAAGCTCCTGTCGTTATAGGAAAAGGTCAGGTAGTAAAAGAAGGTTTTCATAAAGAATTGGATGAACTTAGGCTGTTACTTTCAGACGCCAAATCGGTATTGTTAGAAATACAAAATAGAGAAATAGAAAACACTGGAATTACCAGCTTAAAAATTGCATTTAATAATGTTTTTGGGTACTATATTGAAGTACGAAATACTCATAAAGATAAAGTTCCTACAAGTTGGGTCAGAAAACAAACACTGACCGCTGCAGAAAGATATGTTACTGAAGAATTGAAAATTTATGAAGAAAAAATATTAGGTGCAGAGGAAAAAATATTAAAGTTAGAGCAACAAATTTTTACAAATCTTGTCCACGAGCTCATTCATGAAATTGATACTATCATTCATAATGCAAGGTGTATAGCATATTTAGATGTCATTCATGGACTTTCACAAGTTTCTATAAAAAATAATTATGTAAAACCAATTGTAAACGAGGGAAAAGTACTGAATATTAAAGAGGGGAGACATCCAGTAATAGAACAATTTTTACCGTTAGGAGAATCTTTTATTCCGAACGATGTTTTATTGGACAACAACAAGCAACAAATAATGATGATAACAGGGCCAAATATGAGTGGAAAATCTGCTTTACTTAGACAGACAGCATTGGTTGTTATTATGGCTCAAATTGGTTGTTTTGTTCCTGCAGAATCAGCAGAAATTGGTGTAATTGACAAACTATTTACTCGTGTTGGGGCAAATGATAATATTTCTTCTGGGGAATCTACATTTATGGTAGAAATGAATGAAACATCCAGTATTTTAAACAATTTGTCTGAAAAGAGCTTGATATTATTAGATGAAATTGGGAGAGGAACAAGTACCTATGATGGGATCTCTATTGCTTGGTCTATTGCAGAATTTTTACATGAAAATAATAAGTTTAGGCCAAAAACCATGTTTGCTACTCATTATCATGAACTAAACAACATGACCAAAGATTTTAAAAGAGTGAAAAATTTCAATGTTTCTGTAAAAGAAATTGATAAGAAAATTCATTTTTTAAGAAAGTTAGTTGAAGGTGGTAGTGAGCATAGTTTTGGAATACACGTGGCAAAAGTTGCAGGAATGCCTTCTAAAATTATTAAAAGAGCAGAAAATATTTTAAAAGAATTAGAAAAAGATAAATCCTCTAACAGCAATATTGACAATGGAAGAGATTTAGAACAACAGTTAAGTTTTTTTCAATTAGAAGATCCTATTTTAAGTGAAATTAGAAATGAAATCGAAAACTTAGATGTGAATTCTTTAACACCTGTAAATGCTCTCATTTTACTAAATGAAATTAAAAAAAAACTAGGTAATTAAATTTCTTTACGCATTTGTCAAAATTTAATTTATTTTTGTCATCCAATTGTTCTTTTACATGCGAAAGTAGCTCAGCTGGTAGAGCACGACCTTGCCAAGGTCGGGGTCGCGAGTTCGAATCTCGTCTTTCGCTCTAAATCACTTTTTTTACTTTTTATTAAGTAAATGCCCGAGTGGTGGAATTGGTAGACACGCAAGACTTAAAATCTTGTGACCATCTGGTCGTGCGGGTTCAAGTCCCGCCTCGGGTACTTAACGGGAGATAGTCGAAAGATTGTCTCCCGTTTTTGTTTAAATTATCTTCTAAAACGTTGATACTCTTGTAGATAAGCTCTATTCCAAAATTTAAAATAGGAGTTCGATACTCTTCGTCTTTAAAAACTAACTTTTCTTTAAATATCGAACTCAAAATCTTCTGTTTAGTCAAAACTTTTGCATTATTGAAGAATGAACTTAGGTTCTTTAATACATATAATCCATAGTCTATAAACTTTTTAGTGTCTTTTTCATAGTTGTTAAGTTGACTTATTTGGTTCTCATAATCAATCTACACACTTCATCACAAGATATCTGAATTTCCCCCCAGAGTCATATGTAAGATAGGCCTGTAATTCCGCCTTAAAATCAGAGAAATAAACCAATTTGGTGTAAGGATCTC